>CAMCDQ010000073.1 GCA_945873505.1 Chitinophaga pinensis | reverse complement strand
TCCATCGGGCGGGCTTGCTCTTTGAATGGAACGAGTATGTCTTTTTCCATTCCCCAATCCATGAAAGCACCAATTTGATTGACATAATTCACCCGTAAAAGTGCAAATTCATTTAAAAGAATGTACGGTTCGAGGGTGGTAGATACTGGTCGTTCCTCATGATCTAAATAAACAAAAACGGTTAATTCATCACCTATATCAAATTTATTTGGAACATATTTATTTGGTAAAAGAATATCGTTTATTCCTTCTGGGTCTTCAACTGGGTTGCCTAAAAACAAACCAACTTTAGTATCTCTTAATATGGTGAGTGTATTGTATTTTCCTATTTCAATCATTGTTCTACTTTTCTATTGGACAAAGGTACAAAATTGAAAGCTATAGAAATAGGTTTATAGTTTTGGATTTTTTAGTGTCTTTTATTTTTGTCACCAAATTGATTATGAATAATTTGTATATTTGACTCCTAACGACTTTATTTTATAATAAATAACAAGAAAACAAAAATGAAACCGACTTCTATTCTAAATATCCTATTGTTGCTTTTTACAATGCATACCACTTTTGGACAAATTGCAGTTGATGATCCTGAAATTAGAAAAATGATTTCAGAGGTGAATTCTGATAATATGGAAGCAACGGTAAAAAAATTAGTTTCTTTTGGAACTCGTCATACGTTAAGCGACACTAAAAGTTCCACTAGAGGAATCGGTGCAGCACAACGCTGGGTAAAATCAGAATTTGACAATTATGCTTTGGCTTCAAATGGAAGATTGACTTCAATTATTGATTTTTTTACAATCAAAGCTGATGGAAAACGGATCAAAAATGACAGTCAATTGGGTAATGTGATGGCGACTTTAAAAGGAACTGACCCAACTGATGACCGTGTTTTAATTATAAGTGGTCACTTAGATTCCCGAGCTACTGATGTTATGGACAATATAATTGATGCACCGGGCGCCAATGATGATGGATCGGGAGTGGCTGCTATGATGGAACTTACGAGAATTATGAGTAAACGTGAATTTCCTTTTACCATTGTTTTTATTGCCGTAGTAGGTGAAGAACAAGGATTGTATGGTGCTAAATATATAGCAGATAAAGCTAGAGAACAAAAATGGAATATAATTGCTATGATAAATAACGACATGATTGGAAATAGTTTGTCTAGCGGAACTCAATTAAGAGACAATACACAAGTTCGTGTTTTTAGTGAAACCATTCCCTATTTAGAAACAGAATCTGAAGCAAAAATTAGAAAAGCTACCAATCGAGAAAATGATAGTCCGTCCCGACAATTGGCTCGCTATATCAAAACAGTTACGAATCAATATGTGGAGCAATTAGATATAAAATTAGTTTACAGAAACGATCGTTTTTTGCGAGGTGGCGATCATACTCCTTTTAGTCAAAATGGATTTACTGCAATTCGTTTTTGTGAAATGAACGAAAATTATGACCACCAACACCAAACGGTTAGAAAAGAAAGCGGTATTCAATATGGAGATCTACCTGAATTTATGGATTTTGACTACATGAGAAAAGTGACTTGTTCCAACTTAGCTACTTTGAGTAACCTAGCGTGGTCGCCAAAAGCACCAATAAATGTTGGAATAGAAGTAAAAGAGCTTTCTAATTTCTCTACTTTGGTTTGGAATAAACCTGTAGGAAAAGCCGTATATGGCTATACTGTTCTGATAAGAGAAACTTCGGCTACTAATTGGGAAAAAGCAATTTTTGTAAAAGATACTAAGGCAGAGATCCCCTATTCAAAAGATAATTATCTCTTTTCAGTACAATCTATAGATGAATTAGGGCATGCTAGTTTGCCTGTTTTTCCAATACCAATCAAATAACAATTGAAGTTATACCAACTCTTTAAAGAATTGTAATAATACTTTATCGTTTTCACGAGTTGGTGTAAAAACTTCTAGAATAAAGGGCTTATTATTATTTGAATAAAGATTTTTTATTCCAACTTCTAAGCTAGTCTCATCACTTGCTATTGCATAATCAAAATCGTACATTTTGGCAAGGTTTTCAGCCGTTAAACAATGTGAAGTTTCAAAAAAGGTATTGAAAACTGGAGTTTCATCATGTCCGGGTAAAATTCTAAAGATTCCTCCTCCTCCATTATTAATTAAAATAATCTTGAAGTTCTTAGGTGTATAATTATTCCACAAGCCATTAGAATCATAAAAGAAACTAATATCGCCAGTGATTAAAATAGTTTGTTTGTCATTGACCACAGCCGCACCAATAGCTGTAGAAGTACTTCCATCAATTCCACTTGTTCCTCGATTACAAAAAACTTCAATTGAAGGATGAATATCTATCAATTGTGCATAACGAATTGCCGAACTATTGCCAATTTGCAAATGAGAATTTATTGGTAAACGCTGAATTATTTTTTCAAAAACTTTAAAATCTGAAAAGGGTATTTTCGATAAATAAGTAGCTGTCTTTTCTTTTCGAAGTTGGTTTATGGCATCAAAATGAGAAAAATAGTCGCTTTCAATGGGTTTCAATAATGGAATTAAATGGTTAAAAAAGGCATTTGGACTGACTTGAAAATGCTCGGTTAAACATCCATAAGTGTTATAGGCTCTAAGCGAATCTATATGCCAATGGTGTTTCGATTTGTATTTGCGTAAAGCCGCTTTTATCCTTTTTGAAACCACCATTCCGCCAAAAGTAACCACTATTTCAGGTTGGAAAATCTCAAATTCAGAGGGTGAAAATGGGGTGATTATCGTGTCAATATTATTTATAAAACTAGGATGATGCAAGTTAGATGTCGTTTCTGTCATCACTACAACTGAAGGGTCATTTGCCAGAAACTCAACAATTGAAGTATCAATGACATTTGGATCATTAACTCCAACAAGAACTAATTTCTTTTTTGATGAATTCCAAATTGCGGCAAATTCACTCCCATTTGACAATTCAACGGTCGGAGTACTATTTGCAATAGCGAAAGTAGTAACCTTAATAGAAAGCTCATTTAGGGTCTCATATAATGGTTCTTCAAAAGGGGCGTTTATATGAACAGGACCATTATTTATTATAGAATAATGAATTGCTTCGGTGATTTTTTGATCATTTTCAGGTGAAGCTCCCTCAACCAAATTAGCATTATATAAAGAATGATTTTGAAATACATTTTCTTGACGAATGGTTTGGCCGTCACCAATATCAATTTTACCTGAAGGTCGGTCGGCGCTAATTACCACCAATGGAATTTGACTGTAAAAAGCTTCTGA
>CAMCDQ010000072.1 GCA_945873505.1 Chitinophaga pinensis | reverse complement strand
TTCGGATTGTTTTTATATAAGAAATGAAGCGTTGCGCCATTAGGAACTTGCGCTATATCGTGAATGTAGTTTTTGTCGGCTGCCCAAGTAAAATCGTGTACATTTGGAGCAATAAAATGCCATGTCAGCGTTTTTGTTTTCTTTTGATAAACTACATTTATTCCAGCATCTTGATAACTGTGACCAATTTCGTTTTTGTTTTGTAAATAACCGGAACCGCCTAAAATATATTCTTTGTCAATGGTAATATTTACATCAAAATTTCCCCAAACACCGTGAAATTCCCTTGCAATATATGGATCTGCGTGCCAACCTTCAAAATCAAATTCGGCAATTTTTGGGTACCATTGCGCCATCGAAAGTTCCACTCCTTCTTTATTATTTCGTCCCGAACGACGAATTTGAAGAGGAACTTGCCCGTCAAAATCTAAAGTAAAAGTGGTTTTTTCGCCAGGTAAAATGGCTTTTGCCAAGGTAACTTCAAGAACAGTTTCCACTTCTTTTGCAACAGCGGCAACCCCGTCTTGTTTGAAATTTGAAATGTGCAAAAAGCCAATTTCATTTGGTTTCAAGTTTTTAATTCTACTTTCTTTAACTTCTTTATCCCCAATTTTAACTTTATTGACCATTCTTCCATCGGGATCTTTGATGTTTTGCAAACGCATATCCATCTCACTTCCGGGTTGAAAAGCATTATTATACAAATGATAAAAAACTTTTTTCAACGTATCAGATGAATTATTGGTATAAACCAATTCCTGTTTTCCTTTATATAAATACGTTTTTACATCTATGGAAACATCCATTTTGTAGTCAACTTTTTGCTGCCAATAGGTTGAATTTTGAGAAATAACCTTCCCGAAATTTAGAAGAAGAATTGAAAGTATAAAGAATTTTTTCATAATTGTTTAGAAATTGAAGTTGTTCAAATAGTTTTAAAAACATAAGCTTCCCGAAATGTATAAAATTCCTGCAAGTTTATTTGTATATTTATATAAAATTTATCCTTTTACTTTTTTTGGATTCGGTTTTCCAGTCATTATCATAGCGTTATAGGCGTTTACAATTCTTCCAGATTTTGATAAATCAGAAAATTGACAAGAATTTTTTCATCTCCTCCCACAGTTACTTTTGTAGTTATTGCAGTTTCAGAATCCATCAAAAAATGCTTTACTAGTGAATTTTTCTTTTAATCGAACTCCTTTTTCGGTTTTTTCGACAGTTATAATTTCATTATGTGCGTCGTGTTCTAAAAATAAATAGTAATTATTATCAGCAGCGGCATTCATAAATTTTGCTTTTTCGTCTAACGTTAATAGTGGCCTTGTGTCGTATCCCATAACATAAGGAATTGGAATGTGTCCGGCTGTTGGCAATAAATCGGCGCAAAAAACAATCGTTTTGTCTTGGTATTTTATGTGAGGAATCATCTGTTTTTCAGTATGACCATCGGCAAAGAAAATCCCAAAACCAAGTTCTGATTTTTCAAGGAAATCGCCATCAGGTTTTTGAATAAAATGCAATTGCCCGCTTTCTTGAATTGGAATTATGTTTTCATGCAAAAAAGATGCTTTTTCACGTGAATTGGGTTTTGTAGCCCATTTCCAATGATTTTCGTTGGTCCAATATTTCGCGTTTTTAAAAGCTATATCATAACCCGTTTTGTCAGAATTCCAATTAACACTTCCTCCACAATGGTCAAAATGCAGGTGCGTCATAAAAACATCGGTAATATCATCTCGGTGAAATCCATAATTTGCCAATGATTTATCGATAGAATGGGTTCCCCAAAGTGAATAATAACCGAAAAACTTCTCTGATTGTTTGTTTCCCATTCCGGTGTCAATTAAAATTAAGCGATTTCCATCTTTAATTAGCAAACACCTTGCGGCAATATCAATCAGATTATTTTCATCGGCTGGATTGGTTCTATTCCAAAGTGTTTTCGGCACAACACCAAACATTGCGCCTCCGTCAAGCTTAAAATTTCCAGATTCTATTGGGTATAATTTCATGGTTTAGATTTAATGTTTTGAAATCTTTTGCAATTTAAGAAATCTGAACGGCTTTATTAAGATGTCAAATCAATTATTTCTATACAATTATTAGTTAAAATGTATAGAAGAAATAGGACAAAAACATTTTATTGTAATATATTTGTCCTTTATTTAGACAAAATCAAAATAAGCTATTTTCGGAGTGTTTAAAAACTTAAAATAGTTCATGGATTTTCAAATTAAAATTACAGTTTTTACTATCATAAAAATAATAATAAAATGATACAAGTATCAGATACAGCAAGTAAAAAAATCGTCGATATGATGAAAGACGATGGTTTTGATGCAGCCATAGATTTCGTTCGTGTGGGCGTAAAAAGCGGTGGTTGCTCGGGTTTGTCTTATGAATTAAAATTTGATAAACAAATTGGCGAAACCGATAAAGTTTTTGAAGTTAACAATGTGAAAATTGCAGTAGAAAAAAAATCGTTCTTGTATTTAGCAGGAACTATTTTAGAATTTTCAGGCGGTTTAAACGGAAAAGGATTTGTTTTTAATAATCCAAATGCAAGTAGAACTTGTGGTTGCGGGGAATCTTTTTCGTTGTAAGCCCCCTAACCCCCAAAGGGGGAATTCTCAAGATTGGCAATAATTATAAATATATAAATTAATTCCTATTTACCCCTAATAGGAGTTCCCCCTTAGGGGGTTAGGGGGCTGATATGACTAAATACACAGAAGACCATTTACGAGTTGAGCTTGAAACTAAAGAATACGAGTACGGATTTTATACTGATATCGAATCAGATACTTTTCCTATTGGTCTGAACGAAGATATCGTTCGCGCCATATCTCAGAGGAAAGAAGAGCCACAATGGATGACCGATTGGCGCATAGAAGCTTTTCGGGCGTGGCAAGAAATGATAGAGCCAGAATGGGCAAATGTGCAGTACACCAAACCTGATTTTCAAGCCATTTCTTATTATTCGGCACCAAAAGCTATTGATCCCAATAAAACTTTAGACGATGTCGATCCTGAACTTTTAGAAATGTATAAAAAGTTAGGAATTTCTGTTGACGAGCAAAAGATGATGAATAATGTGGCTATGGATATTGTAGTTGATTCTGTTTCTGTAGCGACTACATTTAAGAAAACATTGGGTGAAAAAGGAATTATCTTTATGAGTATTTCCGAAGCTATCAAGGAATACCCGGACTTAGTTCGGAAATATCTTGGTACCGTTATTCCACAAAAAGACAACTTTTATGCTGCTTTAAATTCGGCTGTTTTCTCCGATGGAAGTTTTTGTTATATTCCAAAAGGAGTTCGTTGCCCCATGGAATTATCAACTTATTTCCGAATTAATCAAGCCGGGACAGGCCAATTTGAAAGAACTTTATTAATTGCTGATGAAGGGAGTTATGTAAGCTATTTAGAAGGTTGTACCGCTCCAAGTCGTGACGAAAATCAACTTCACGCCGCTTGTGTTGAATTAATTGCCTTGGATGGCGCTGAAATTAAATATTCCACTGTACAAAATTGGTACCCAGGAAACAAAGAAGGAATAGGTGGAGTTTTCAATTTTGTTACCAAAAGAGGAATTTGTGAGAAAAACGCGAAAATTTCTTGGACACAAGTCGAAACTGGTTCTGCCATTACTTGGAAATATCCTTCTGTTGTTTTAAAAGGAGACAATTCAGTTGGAGAATTTTATTCGATTGCAGTGACTAATAATTTCCAACAAGCCGATACGGGAACGAAAATGATTCATATTGGGAAAAATACCAAATCGACCATTATTTCAAAAGGAATTTCAGCAGGAAAATCACAAAATAGTTACAGAGGTCTGGTAAAAATTGGTTCTGGCGCAGACAATGCAAGGAATTTCTCTCAATGCGATTCTTTATTAATGGGAAACAATTGTGGTGCACACACTTTTCCGTACATCGAAAGTAAAAACACCTCTGCCAAAATAGAACACGAAGCGACAACGAGTAAAATTGGCGAAGACCAAGTTTTTTATTGCAATCAACGTGGAATTCCAACCGAAAAAGCCATCGCATTAATTGTGAACGGTTTTAGTAAAGAAGTTTTGAACAAGTTGCCAATGGAATTTGCGGTTGAAGCACAGAAATTGTTAGAGATTAGTTTAGAAGGAAGTGTAGGATAAGGGTAATTTGAAAATTTTTTAATTTGAAAATTTGTAAATGCAGAACAGAGAGAATATTATTGTAACCTTAACTTTTAAGTTTGCTCTTGAAATTATTAAATATTGTGAGAGCTTGCAAGACAGTAAAAAATTTGTGGTTGCAAATCAATTATTAAAATCTGGAACTTCAATTGGCGCAAATATTAGAGAAGCTCAAAACGCTGAAAGTAAAGCTGATTTTATACATAAATTCAAAATCTCAGCTAAAGAAATTGAAGAAACAATTTACTGGTTAGAACTTTGTAAATTTTCAAATAATTATCCAAATGTAGACGAATTATTAGAACAAATAAACAACATATCAAGAATTGCAAATAAAATAATAATCACATCAAAACAAAAATAATGTGAAACTAGAAAACAGATATTTTAAAAATTAACGAATTCTTTTTTAATTATCTAATTTC
>CAMCDQ010000071.1 GCA_945873505.1 Chitinophaga pinensis | reverse complement strand
TTTATTTTATGAAACTGTTTGAAGTCTGTTTTAGTTTGAAGAAATTGAACCAATTGCGTTGATTTTTTATCGGCATTTTTGAAAGTATATCCGGTACTTGCTTTTGTCCAACCTCCTGCAGAGCCAATATTTAATACTCTTTTGGTGTTTTTTTTCCAAAATGGGAAACACGACATAGGGATACTTCCGCGTTCTTTTTCGACAATTTTATAATTGGTAATTCCTAATTTTTGAATGTAAAGTTCAATTTCCGATTCGTATTCTGAAGTTTCTAAATGCGATTGCGAAAAGAGCGTATATTCTAAAAGTGCTTCGGTTTTTGAGGTTGGAAGCACATACATGAACCGTGTATTTCCTTTTTGTTCCACTGAAAAATCCATGACCATTGCTTGTTCCGGATTGAAGATTTCCTGTTCTGTTTGAATGAACCAACCTATAAAATGCTGTTTCAAAAGCGGATATCGGGTTTGATTTTCAACTTCAAATGGATTTAGAATGCTGTTGAATAATTGATCGCAGGTATAAATTTCCGAGCTTGTGTGGACTGTAATTTGATTTTCAACTTCTTCAACTTCTTCAACTTTTTGATTTTCAAATGTTATATTTTGTTGTTTGGAAATTTCATCTAAAACAAAATTATAAAAGTCAACACTTCTAATTTGATTGTATTTTTTGGGCGCTAAATCAATTTCTACCAATCGTTTTGGATTTGCATAAAGGGCTGGATTCCATTTTTTAGTAACTATTGTATCCCAAGTTTCACTTTTTTCTTCCCAAAAACACCAAGTTCTATCGTTGATTTTTTTATTGTTCTCATCTAATAATAGAATGGTTTTGTCAGAGAATTTCCCAGACTGCACCATTTTATAAACCGTCATTAATGCGGATAATCCTGCGCCTGCAAAAATATAATTGTAATGTTTCATTTCGTTGCATCAAATTTTATCAAAAATAGTCAATTTATATTTGATTATTTACGTTCTTAAATAAATAGTAAGCAGTCTTCAAATAGTTTTGTATATTTGGTGGAATTATTTTAGAACAATGAGCAAATCACTTGAAGAAGTTAACCAATCGGTTCAAACACAAAATAAAACAACTGTTTTTAGAAAAATAGTAGCATTTTTTGGTCCAGCCTATCTAATATCCGTAGGTTATATGGATCCTGGAAATTGGGCAACCGATTTGGCCGGCGGAAGTCAGTTTGGTTATGCTTTGCTGTGGGTTTTATTAATGAGCAACATTATGGCGTTGCTTTTACAAAGTTTGAGTGCCCGTTTAGGAATTGTTACCCAACGTGATTTGGCGCAAGCCTCAAGAGAAACCTATTCAAAATTCATTAATTACATACTTTATTTTTTAGCCGAAATAGCAATTGCAGCATGCGATTTGGCTGAGGTTTTGGGAATGGCAATTGGATTGAATTTGCTTTTTGGAATCCCGCTTTTGGAGGGAGTTTTGATTACTGTTTTAGATACTTTTTTATTGCTATTTCTAATCAATAAAGGCATTCGAAAAATGGAAGCGTTTATTATTGCTTTGGTAGCTATTATTGGGTTTTCATTTGTTTTCGAGATGATTTTTGCGCAACCAGAAGTTGGAAGTATATTGAAAGGTTTAATTCCGAGTTTGCCGAGCGAAGAAGCACTTTACATTGCTATTGGAATTATTGGCGCTACGGTAATGCCCCACAATTTATATTTGCATTCTTCTTTGGTTCAAACCCGAAAATTTGACAGAAGCAAAGCTGGAATAAAACAAGCATTGAAATATAATTTTATAGATAGTACGATTGCCTTGAACTTGGCTTTTTTTGTAAATGCAGCCATTTTAATTTTGGCGGCGGCTACTTTTTACAAAAATGGCTTGTTCGAAGTGGCCGAAATTCAAGATGCACACCGATTATTAGAACCTATGTTAGGCACACAATGGGCGCCTATATTATTCGCCATTGCGCTAATAGCTGCAGGACAAAGTTCGACAATTACAGGAACTTTAGCGGGTCAAATTATTATGGAAGGTTATTTGAATTTACGGATTCAACCTTGGGTTCGACGCATCATAACGCGATTGATAGCCATTCTACCAGCCGTGATTGTAATTTCTCTTTTTGGAGAAAGCGTAACCGGAAAAATGCTGATTTTCAGTCAGGTAATTTTGAGTTTACAATTGGGTTTTGCCATTATCCCACTGATTCATTTTGTTAGTGATAAATCAAAAATGAAAGATTTTCAAATTTCTAAAATCACTCAAATTGCTTCATGGCTTGTGGCTACAATTATTGTTTCGCTGAATGCGAAATTGGTTTTTAACGAAATTCAAGGTTGGATGGAAATATCGGAAAATCCTATTGTTTTATGGTTGACAGTGGTTCCGTTGGCGGTTGGATTTTTGATTTTATTACTTTACATTGTTTTCCAACCGTTTTTTACAAAAACAAAAAACAATATTGAAAACCATTCTCCTCACAATTTAAAAGTGCAGTTTTCTAAAATCGAAAATTATACAAGAAAAAATATTGCTATAGCAGTTGACTTTTCAAGTGCCGATGAAGCTGCATTAAATAACGCCTTGCAATTAGGTGGCGCAGAGGCCAAATACACTTTAATTCATGTGGTAGAAACAGTAGGGGCTATGATTTATGGAGAGAATATTGATGACCATGAAACTTTAATAGATGAAAAATTATTAAAAGAATACCAAGAAATGTTGACCAATAAAGGGTTCAAAGTAACAACTAAATTAGGATTTGGAAAACCAAATTCTGTAATTCCAACTATTATAAATGAAGGTGATTTTGATGTTTTAGTAATGGGAACCCATGGACATACTGGATTTAAAGACCTACTTTTTGGAACTACAGTAGATAAATTGCGCCATAAAATTGGCATCCCATTATTGATTGTGAAATACTAAAATGGAAATACAATTCTTTCAATTGTCCAATACAACGCAAGCAATGACTAGGGAAATTGGGTAAACGATGCGTCTTTATTCTTTCAAAAGTTTAACAGTTGTGGTTGAGCTATCTTTTATTTTCAAGAAGTAAATTCCATTTGATAATGCTGAAAAATCATGATTTTCTATTGATTTCCCTTTATAAATCAATTGCCCAAGATTAGAATAAAGTTCATAATTTTCATTTCCTGTATAGGATTTCAAATTGATTTTTGAATGAAATGGATTTGGAAACACCTTATTTTCATTGGTTTCAAGCCCATTATCATTTACAGAAAGTGCATTGCAGTATTGAGGTCCACCAACTAAATTTGTCATTTCACTACACAAATAATTATAATTGGTAATTTGTGTTGAAGTTAAAGTTACAGTTCCGTTTAATAAATCTCGATTATTAGTTTCAAGCGGGCTATTTGTTAAATTGAAAAATTTCTCGTTACCGTTATCATACTTGATTAATTTATAATCTTCATTTCGAATAGTCTTTCCATCACCAGAAGTAGGAGCCAGTTTGAAAATCTCTGTAAATGCCCATGGCTTTACAGTTGTGGCTTGGTTTAAAAGAATTGGCATTAAACTTTTACTATCCACAGTTGTGGTTGGAATTCTGGTTCTCCAGTTGGTGTCACCAAAAAGTTCTAAAATGGTAGCAAATAAATCGGCGGTATTTACAAGTGCGTTGCTCGTTCTGTTGGGATTTACAATGTCTGGCCCAGAAATAATAAAAGGAACGGTAACACCTGCTTGATATAAACTTCCTTTTGAAGGAGTAGTTTGTGCCACCAAAGGATCATCGCCGTTATCACCAATAAAAATAATATCGGTGTTATCCCATTTTCCAGAGGTGATTAAATAGTCAAAAAAGCGACCTATTTCTTTGTCCATCGCCTCGACCATCGCTTGAAAATAGGGAACAGGATTGGCAGTTATATCTGCTTGAGTTCCTGAAAGAGTACTATTGGTAATTAAATTTGAAGGCGGTAAATGAAACGGAGTGTGAGGCGCATTGAATGCTAAATGTAAATAGAAAGGTTTTGTTGCAGGCTGGCTATCAATGTAGGATATGGCGTTGTTCACATTTTCTGTTGTGGCGTAATTGGTACAGTTGGAACTTGCTCCATTGGTTATTTTTGTCCAATTATTAAATCCTGTAACGAGTTGTCCAGGCTGCCCTAAAGCACCTGATAAATTTCCTTCATAGTGGTCAAAACCCATTAATCTTGGATAATCAATTCCTAAGGTCCCAGCGGTAGTAACGTGCCATTTTCCAATACATGCTTTAGAAATTCCGTTTGGAGAATATAAATTCAGCATTTTTGGAATGATATTTTCAGTTAAACTCAGTTTGGTATTAGCTCCATCGACTACATCACCAACACCCGTTCTAAAACTATATCTTCCGGTTAGAATTCCTGCTCTTGTTGGGGAACACAATGGATTTGACCAGGCATTATTAAATACTACTCCTCGTGTTAAAAGCCTTCTTACGTTCGTTAAATTAACAACACTAGGACCATGATCGGAATAAATATCACAATAATCTTTACCTAAATCATCAGCAATAATTAAAACCACATTGCGCTGTTGGGCATAATTATTTAAACCAATTAGGGATACTAAAATTGCGATACATTTTTTTATCATTAGTTATTTTTTATAAGTAGCTTGAAAGTTTGTTTTGAATTGTCATTCATTATATTTATGAAATAAATTCCTTCTGAAAACCCTTGAATATCAATTTTATATTCATTTGAAATAGGTTTAACTTCATTGGCATAAATAATTTGTCCCATGGCATTTGTCATTTCAATTTGAACCAAATTTAATTCATTTGGGAAAGATAATACAACAAAATTTGAAGTTGGATTTGGATATACTTTTATGGTGTTTTTGGTTGTAAATTCAGTAGAAGCCAAAACTGGATTTCCTCTAACACAAATCACATAATTAGGGTTTGTTTTTAAATCATAGGTTGTAATTCCAAATTGAGTGTTCCAATACCAAGCACTTAAAGATTGGTTTGGCAATGTTGTTGACGACCAATAATTATGAACTCCTACACTTGAAAAATAAGGACCAAAAACAGAGGGATTCGTTGCCAATTCATTATTTATAGATTGCAATTCTTTGATGTTCGGCAAACGCCAATCTGACGAAGTTCCAATTGTGAGTCCTTCAGCATAAACCAAAGCTCTATCCCAAATAAATGTCTCTGTATAAGGTGTTTTTTGCCAAACCAATTGGGTTAAATTATCGGTAATAGTCCCGTCACCATTATCTGTAAAGTGATTGG
>CAMCDQ010000070.1 GCA_945873505.1 Chitinophaga pinensis | reverse complement strand
AATCAAGAGCTTATGGATATTGGCGAATTGCCTTATTCAAATCCGAGAAATACAGCTTCAGGAAGTTTAAAATTACAAGATAGTGCCGAGGTTTCAAAACGTCCTTTGGATTGTTTATTGTATTTTATAATTGGTCCAAATTTGCCCTTTCATTCTCAATTTGATAGTTTAGAATGTGCCAGAAATTGGGGTTTTAAAGTTCCAAACGAACCCAAATTAGCTCGGAATTTAGACCAAGTATTTCAGTTTATAGATTTTTGGGATGTTCACAGACATAAATTACCATATGAAACGGACGGAGTAGTGGTGAAAGTCAATCAATTTCAACATCAAGATGAACTAGGTTTCACAGCAAAATCGCCTCGTTGGGCAATGGCATACAAATTCAAATCCGAACAAGTTTCCACCCTATTAAATTCGATTTCGTATCAAGTTGGTCGAACGGGTGCAATTACGCCTGTTGCCAATTTAAAACCTGTTCAATTGGCGGGAACTATTGTTAAACGTGCCTCTTTGCACAATGCCGATCAAATTGAGAAATTAGATATTCGTATTGGCGATGAAGTTTTTGTCGAAAAAGGCGGTGAAATTATTCCCAAAATTATAGCGGTTGATTTAAGTAAGCGTCTGATAAATTCAATTCCCACGATTTATATTGCTAATTGTCCTGAATGTCAAACAGAATTAGTGCGTTCAGATGGGGAAGCCAATCATTATTGCCCTAATTTTTATGGTTGTCCACCTCAAATTATTGGAAGAATTCAGCATTTTATTTCTAGAAAAGCGATGGATATTGAAGGACTTGGCGGAGAAACGGTTGCTTTATTATTCAATAACGGTTTGGTTCATAATTATGCTGATTTATACAATTTAAAAGTCGAACAGATTTTGCCATTGGAAAGAATGGCACAGAAGTCGGCAGAGAATTTGGTTAAAGGCGTTGAGAATTCTAAGAAAGTACCCTTTGAAAATGTTTTATTTGCACTTGGAATTCGATTTGTTGGAGAAACGGTTGCCAAAAAATTAGCAAAACATTATAAAAATATAGATGCTTTAAGCAAAGCGACTTTCATGGATTTGGTTTTGGTCGATGAAATTGGAGAACGAATTGCGCAAAGCGTACTTGACTTTTTTGAAAGTCCAATTAATATAGAAATTGTAGAACTTTTAAAAGCACAAGGAGTTCAATTTGAAATTGTTGAAAGAATTAATGCTAACGCAACTGATAAACTTGCTGGTAAAACCTTTGTTGTTTCGGGTGTTTTTGATAAATTTTCTCGTGATGATTTGAAAAAAGCCATCGAGGATAATGGTGGTAAAATAGGAAGTTCCATTTCCGCTAAAACAGATTACGTTGTTGCTGGCGATAATATGGGACCTGCAAAACTTGAAAAAGCAAATTCATTGAAGATTCCAATTATTTCGGAGGATGATTTTATTGAAATGTTAGAAAAGGATTAATCGTATTTATCAAACAATTATACTTTTTCCATTATGAGATTTTGATTTATCGTTATCAAAATAAAAGTCAATTCGACCTAGATTTATCCCGTAACAACCTGCCTGATTAACAATTACTTCTTTTCCTTCACTATTTTTCAGCACTGTTGGTTTATCTAAAAAAGTATGTGTATGTCCGCCAATAATAAGGTCGATATCTTTAGTTAGTGTTGCTAATTTTACATCAGAAATTTTTTCCGGTTCGTCTTTGTATTTATATCCAAGGTGAGAAAGACAAATTACAAGGTCGCATTTTTGTTCTTGTTTTAGAATACGTGTAATTTCTTGAGCGGTTTCTACTGGGTTTAAATATACAGTTTCTTTATAGTTTTTTTTATCAACTAATCCTGCTAATTCAATTCCGACTCCAAAAATTCCAACTTTAATTCCATTTTTATTGAATATTTTGTACGGTTTTGTTTTACCTTGAAGAACTGTGTTTTCAAAGTTGTAATTTGAAGTTACAAAATCAAAATTGGCATTGTGCATTTGAGAATAAAAACCGTCAATTCCGTTGTCGAAATCGTGATTTCCCATTGTTCCCAAGTCATATTTCATCATGCTCATTAATTTCAATTCTAATTCGCCACCATAATAATTAAAATAAGGTGTTCCTTGAAATATATCGCCTGCATCGAGCAATAATAGGTTTGGATTTTCTTGACGAATGCTTTCAATTAATGACGCTCTTCTGGCAACGCCGCCCATATTTGGATTTCGTGGATGGTCTGCTGGAAATGGATCTATATAGGAATGAACATCGTTGGTGTGAAGAATTGTTAAGTGTTTTATATCCGTTTTATCGGTTGATTTGAAACTGTTTAATGATAATCCTAATCCCACTAATGCGGTGCTTGCTGCTGTTTTTTGTATGAATTCTCTTCTTTTCATTTTTGTTTTTTTAGGTAAATTCCAAAAGGTTTATGATTTTTTATTTAGCCCCGACTGGAGGGAAAATCCTGTGCTTTTTAGCGCAGATTGGAAGGAAGGCGGGAATATAATTTATTTAATTACTGCCATTTCGCTCCAAAATATTATTCGATTAGTATTCGTTGATCTTTTAAAATTGGTATTGTTGGCGTTTCTTTTAAGTAATCTATTAAAATATTTCTCAATTTATAATTTAAATCATAAGTTGCTATTCCTTTTTTAAAGAAATCCATTTTATCTCCTCCGTTTGATAGGTAATCTGAGGTAATTACATAATATATTTTTTCAATATCTAATGTTATTCCTTGAATTAGGATATTTTTTGGCTGATTGTTTTTATCGATTGTGAATTGAATTCCTGAAATTGGATGGGCTTTTTTTTCAGAAATAAAATAATTTACCATTTCTAATATTTGTTCTCCTTTTAGAGCAACTACTATAGATGTGTTTTCAAAAGGCATCACTTCAAAAGCTGTTTTTAGTGTAATATTTCCTTTTGGAATAATGGAACGAATTCCGCCATTATTGAGTATGCAAAGGTCTAATTTTTTGTTTTCACGTGAACTAAAAATGGCATTACCTCTTTGTAAAGTTATGTCTGCTAATAAGTTACCAATAGTTGTTTGCCATCGTCCTGATTTGTCTAATGTTTCTGTTGCGAAGGAAATTGGAGTATTTAACTCTTTATCGATGTGATCTCTGTAGGGCTTAACATAAGCTTCAATTTCAGCAACATCTTTGTTTTTATTTGTAATACCTATATCTTTTCCTTCTATTTTTGTGACATAGTATTTTTGTTCAGCACAAGAAACTGACAAAAGAAATGTTAAGAATAAAACAAAAAACCTCAAAACAAGATTATACTTTTTTAGATTTACCATCGGAAATGCAACTAATTTAATTAAATTTGTAATTCAAGTAAAAGTAGTATGTTTTTGAATAAAATAAAGAATTTTATAATAAAAAAAATTGTTAGTAAATCGTTATCTAATGTAAGGTCGGTTGCTTCTGATGGTACAATTAAAACTGTTGGAATTATTTATGATGAAAGTAATTTGTCCGGAAGAGAAGATTTGATATTGAAGTTGGTAAAATTCGGGATTGAAGATAGTGCTATTAAAGTGTTGGTTTTTAGGGATAATATAAAGAAAAAAGAGGTATTTAATTATTCGGTTTTTAGCAATAAAGAGGTGAGTTGGTCTGCTACTTTTGATAAACCCGAATTGCTTTCTTTTGTTACTACAGGCTTTGATTTGCTGATAAATTATTATGATATAGAAAAAACACCTTTGGTATTAGTTTCTCATCAATCTAAAGCAAAATTTAAAGTTGGTTTTGCAGCAATTGATAAAAGAGTAAACCACTTTATGATTGATGCAAATGCGCAAAACTGTCAAGTTTTTGTTGATGAATTATTTAAATACCTAAAAATATTAAACAAAATATAAAAACAATAATATGCAATCATTAATAGGTACTGGAGTCGCACTTGTTACTCCATTCAAAAAAGATTTTTCAGTTGATATAGGAGCCTTAACTAAAATTGTAAATTATCAAATTGATAATGGAATCAATTATCTTGTTATTCTTGGAACTACAGCTGAAAATGCTACCTTAAATCAAGAAGAAAAAGAGATAGTTATTCAAACTGTTGTAGCTGCTAATAAAGGGAGATTACCACTCGTTTTAGGCGTTGGCGGAAATAACACTCATAAAGTAATTGAGGAATTGAAGAGCAGAGATTTTTCAAATTTTGTTGCAATACTTTCAGTTTCTCCTTATTATAATAAACCGACTCAAGAAGGAATATACCAACATTTTAAGTCCATTGCTGAAGTTTCTCCAGTTCCGGTTATTATTTATAATGTTCCAGGGCGAACAGGTAGTAATGTTTTGCCTTCAACAGTTATTCGTTTGGCTAATGATTTTAAAAACATTATTGCTATTAAAGAAGCAGCCGGAGATTTAGTTCAAGCGATGCAATTAATTCAGCACAAACCAAAGGATTTTCTTGTAATTTCTGGCGACGATATGATTGCTTTACCGATTGTTTTAGCTGGTGGAAGTGGAGTTATTTCAGTTATTGGTCAAGGTTTTCCAAAAGAATTCTCTGAATTAATACATTTAGGATTGAACAGAAATGTGGATGAAGCATATGATTTACTCTATCTTCTGTCTGCTAATATTGATATGATTTTTGAACAAGGTAACCCAGCAGGAATTAAAGAAGTATTGAAATCATTGGGTTTGTCAGAAAATACAGTTCGCTTACCACTAGTGAATGTTGATGCCGATTTAGCATCAAGAATAGCTTTTTTTGTTCGTCAAATGGAAAATAAATAAGGAATAAAATAGCTTTTTATAATTTAAAAAAATTTATTTTGTAGTCGCTAAATTAATAACTAAATTTGCAGTTAATTTTTAAATGGTTTAAATGCCACTAAATCTGCAAAAATTCAATAAAAAAATGAAGAAATTTATAATTATAGTTTTAATTGTTGTTGGTTTTTCGTCTTGTAGTGAATATCAAAAGGCATTAAAATCAGAGGATGTTGAAGTAAAATTTGATGAAGCATCTAAGCAATATGAGAATGGAAAATATACAAAAGCAATTCGTCTTTTTGAACAAATAGCACCTTCTTACCGAGAAAAACCTCAAGCTGAGAAAATGTTTTACATGTTTTCACAATCATATTATAAAACGAAACAATATTATTTATCGGGTTATCAGTTTGAAAGTTTTGCCGCTGGATATCCAAAAAGTGATAAAATTGAAGAAGCTTCCTATTTAGGAGCAAAAAGTTATTCAACATTATCACCCGTTTACAGTTTAGATCAAACAGATACTGATAAAGCAATAGAAAAATTACAAGCTTTTATAGATGCTTATCCAAATTCTACTTATCTGGCTGAAGCCAATGTTGTTGTAAAAGAATTAAGAGAAAAATTAGAGCAAAAAGCCTATTTAAATGCATTCGGATATAATAAAATATCAGATTATAAGTCTGCGATAATTGCACTTGATAATTTTATTGTTGATTATCCTGGAACACCATTTAAAGAAAATGCATTATATTATAAATTGGATTCCGCTTATCAATTAGCAATTAACAGTGTTCCTGCT
>CAMCDQ010000069.1 GCA_945873505.1 Chitinophaga pinensis | reverse complement strand
ATAGCCTCTAAAATCGTGATATTGCTCTGTTTTCGGACGAATTACCGTTTGAACCGGGAAACGTGCTTTTCCTTTTTCATAAACATCTGCTGGCTTCAATGCCTCCAAATGTTGTAGAATTGTTTGTCCAGTATACCATGGCATTCCGCCCAATGAATCCACTACATTATCTCCTGACAAAGCACTCAATGGAATATAACTTACATTTTGTTCTTTGAAAGTACTTTTGGCATTCAAGGCTTGAAAATCAGCTTTGATTTTGTTATACACTTCTTCTGAATAATCAACCAAATCCATTTTGTTTACAGCAACAATTACTTCTTTTACTCTCAATAAATTATTAATAAAAAAGTGGCGATAGGTTTGTTCAATTACTCCTTTACGAGCATCAATCAATATAATTGATACTTGGGAAGTTGAAGCTCCTGTAACCATGTTACGTGTATATTCTATATGACCAGGCGTGTCGGCAATAATGTAACTTTTCTTGGCTGTCGAAAAATAAATGTGAGCTACGTCAATCGTGATTCCTTGTTCTCTTTCAGCTACTAAACCGTCTGTAGCCAATGAAAAATCTAGATAATCATATCCTTTTTGTTTGCTGCTTTTTTCGATTGCTTCTAATTTATCGATAGTTAACGATTGGGTGTCGTATAATAATCTCCCAATTAAGGTGCTCTTTCCGTCATCTACACTACCTGCCGTTGCTATTTTTAAAACTTCCATCAGTTTTTTGTTATTTAAAATTTAAATTTCAACATTTAAAATAATTCTAAAAGTATCCTTGTTGTTTTCTTTTTTCCATTGCGGCTTCAGAACGTTTGTCATCGATTCTGGCACCTCTTTCAGAAATTGTTGAGGTTCTAATTTCTCCAACTACTTCTGCTATTGTTGCTGCATACGAATCTACTGCTGCTGTACAACTCATATCTCCAACCGTTCTAAAACGAACAATTCTTTCTTCAACAACTTCATCTTCTTCTTGGTAAACAAAAGGGGAATGCGACCAAATCATTCCGTCTCGCAAGAAAGTTTTACGCTTGTGCGAAAAATAAATCGATGGAATTTCTATTTGTTCTTGTTCGATATAACTCCAAACGTCTAATTCTGTCCAATTCGAAATTGGGAAAACACGTACATTTTGCCCATTTTCGATTTTACCGTTTAATAAATCAAATAATTCTGGTCTTTGGTTTTTTTCATCCCATTGTCCAAAATCATCACGAACAGAGAAAATACGTTCTTTTGCTCTAGCTTTTTCTTCATCGCGTCGAGCGCCACCGATGCAAGCATCAAATTTAAATTCTTCAATTGCATCCAAAAGAGTCGTGGTTTGCAAGCTATTTCTACTGGAATATTTACCAGATTCTTCTACTACTTTTCCTTCGTCGATAGCGTCTTGCACATTTCGAACGATTAATTCCAATCCTAATTCAGCAACTAATTTATCTCTAAATGCAATTGTTTCTGGAAAATTATGACCTGTATCAACGTGTAATAATGGGAAAGGAATCTTTGAAGGAAAGAACGCTTTTTGCGCCAAACGCACCAATGTAATTGAATCTTTCCCTCCAGAAAAAAGTAAAACAGGCTTGTCAAATTGAGCTATAACCTCTCTAAATATGTAAATCGCTTCGCTTTCTAAAGCATTTGTTTTTAATACGGAACTCATTTGTTTTATTTAAAGATTTAAATGATTGAAAAATTCCAACAATCATTTATAATTTATAATTCAAAATTTATAATTACTTCTGGTGCAAACCACATTCTTTATGGCTTGATTCCCACCACCATCTTCCGGCTCTAATATCTTCGTCAGGGGTAATTGCTCTGGTACACGGCGCACAACCGATACTTACAAAACCTTGTTTGTGCAATGCGTTTTGCGGCACATTATTGTCGTCAATATATTTTTGAACTTCCGCTAATGTCCATTTTAGCAATGGATTGAATTTGATAATATCAAAATGCGCATCATATTCAAAAAGCGTTAAATCATTTCTATTTTCAGATTGTTCGGCTCTTAAACCGGTAATCCAAATGGAACTTCCTTTCAAAGCTTTGGTCAAAGGCGCTACTTTTCGAATAAAACAGCATTGTTTTCTGTTCTCCACCGATTCGTAAAAGCTGTTTGGTCCTTTTTCTTCAAGTAATTTTTCTACTGCCGAAGCTTCTGGAAAACAAACTTTGATTTCTTTATTATATTTTTTCAAGGTCTTATGAAAAACATCATAGGTTTCTTGAAATAACCTTCCTGTGTCCAAAGTAAAAATAGTAATTGGCAAATCGTTTGTTCCGATTAAATCCGTTATTACCTGATCTTCCTGACCGAAAGAAGTCGAAAAAACAACTTTGCCATTATATTCATCAGCCAAAAAAGCCAAAGTTTCCTCGATGGAGAAGTTGGCAGTTTTTTCTAATAAAAAAGTTATTTTTGATGTATTCATTATAACAATTTTGACAAGGTTCTTAAACTCAAAATGATAATCAGTATTCCAACGGCAATCATCATTGGCCTTCTTTGAATTTTATTTACCAATTTAGCAGCAATTGGAGCAGCAATTACACCTCCTAAAATCAACCCAATTATTACCTGCCATCCATGAATCCCTCCAAAAATAATAAACGTTACGCCGCTTGCAAATGAAACTGCAAATTCTGCTGCATTCACAGAACCGATGGTATATCTCGGATTTCTGCCTCGTCCAAGCAATGTAGAAGTCACTATTGGACCCCATCCACCACCACCAACAGCATCCATAAAACCTCCAAAAGCAGCCAAAACCCCAAGTCGTTTAGTTCTCTTTTTTATAATATTGTTTTGTAATGCTTTCCTAATAATAATAATTGCCAAAACAATCATATATCCTGCTATGAATGGTTTAATTGCATCGCCATCAATTATATCAGAAAGTAAATACGCTCCAGTAATTGAACCTAAAACTCCAGGAATTAAGAGATGTCTTACAAGTTTTTTGTTAATGTTTCCAAATTTATGATGCGAGATTGTAGATGCACCTGTAGTAAACATTTCTGAAACGTGAACTCCGGTGCTGCTGATAGCAGGTGGAACTCCATAAGCCAATAAAAATGAAGTAGAAGTGGCTCCATAACCCATTCCCAAAGTGCCGT
Source organism: Chitinophaga pinensis (assembly GCA_945873505.1). Classification (GTDB taxonomy): domain Bacteria; phylum Bacteroidota; class Bacteroidia; order Flavobacteriales; family Flavobacteriaceae; genus Flavobacterium. The sequence goes on along the minus strand of CAMCDQ010000069.1, from coordinate 2,809 downwards.
CAACCATTTGGGCAATAATTCCTATCGTGAAATAGATTAAAAATTCTTGGTTAAATCCTGCTAAAAATCCACTCCAAGTAAAATCTGTATAATGATTGTAAATCAAAACTGTCAATAATACAACGAGTAAAAAGACGGGAACAATAATCCAAAGCTGTCTGGCAAAAGCACTATTTTGCATTACCCCAACGGAATCATTGAAATTTTTAGTAAATTGTTTAATCATAGTTGAATTATCTTAACTTTAAATCTATTATCCTATAGGTTTTATAGGATAAAATGCAAAAGTAATTTATTATTTAATAAAATCATAAAAAAAGTGAGGGATTTTTATTAGAAAGCGATGTCTTCAAGCGAATTGTTTTCCAAAATAATGAGCGTATTATCCCTAATTTCCATCATTAGTCTTCTAACAGAACAGGTAATTTCATCAATACAATCATCACATTTTTCATAAAAATTATGACTGGCGCAAGGCAATAAAGCAATTGGCCCTTCTAAAATTCTATAGATCGTTGCCATATTTATATCTTTTGGGTCTTTAATTAGATAGTAACCACCACCTTTTCCTTTTTTAGAACCCAAAAAACCAGAATGTCTTAATACCAATAAAATACTTTCTAAAAACTTTACAGAAATATGCTCTGCTTTTGCAATTTCTGCAATTTGAACAGGGGTTTGATTTTCTTGACGAGCCAAAAAAGTCAGTGCTTTAATTCCATATTTTGTTTTCTTAGAAAGCATATTTATATCTTTTAATCTCGAAAAAGAGATTCAAATATCGTGAATTTTTAAGACAATGCCTGATTTAAATCGGCAATTACATCTTTTACCGATTCTAAACCAACAGAAACACGAACCAATCCATCGGTAATACTGACCGCCAAACGCTCTTCAACCGACAATTTACTGTGCGTTGTAGAGGCCGGATGAGTTACAATTGTTCGGGTGTCTCCCAAATTTGCAGATAAAGTACAAAGTTTTATTTTGTCTAAAAATTTACGACCAGCTTCTAAGCCCCCTTTAATTTCAAAGGCTACGACATTCCCCCCCAAGCGCATTTGTTTTTTGGCAATTTCATATTGCGGATGCGATTTCAAGAACGGATATTTCACTAAATTTACATTGGTATGCTTTTCAAGAAATTCGGCTACAGCCAATGCGTTTTCACAATGTTTTTCAAGGCGAACCGCTAAAGTTTCAAGACTTTTGGATAAAACCCAAGCATTAAAAGGGGATAATGCAGGTCCAGTATTTCTGGAAAATAAATAAATTTCCTTGATTAAATCTTCACGCCCAACAGTTACCCCGCCCAAAACTCGTCCTTGACCATCAATTAATTTTGTGGCAGAATGTATCACCAAATGAGCACCAAATTGAATTGGATTTTGAATATATGGCGTTGCAAAACAATTATCAATAATTAAAATCAGATTGTATTTTTTTGCAATTTCGCCTAAATATTCTAAATCTAAAATATCAACAGCGGGATTTGTTGGTGATTCTGCATAAAGAATTTTAGTGTTTTCAGTAATATAACTTTCAATAGTTTCCGGCTTATTGATATCAAAATAGGAAGTTTGAATGTTCCATTTTGGAAAATATTTGGTAAAAAGGATATGTGTAGATCCAAAAACACTACTTGCAGAAACGATATGATCTCCGGAATTCAACAACGCTGCAAAAGTAGAATATACTGCTGCCATTCCAGTAGCAAAGGCATAACCTGCTTCGGCACCTTCCATTTTGCAAATTTTTTCAACAAACTCTGTTGTATTTGGATTGCTAAATCGGCTGTAAATATTTCTATCTTTTTCCTCAGAAAATGAGGCGCGCATGTCTTCAGCATCTTCAAACACAAAACTTGACGTTAGATACAAAGGAACGGAATGTTCTTGAAATTGAGATCGTTCTAATTGTGTGCGTATTGCTTGGGTTTCAAAACCAAATTCTTCTTCGTTCATTTTTTTTAATTTTCACACCCTAGCCACGCCATGGCGTGGTGCAGAAAGTGTATTGTTATTGTTTTATTAATCTTGGCTCCCTTCCCTTTGGGAAGGGTCGGGGATAGCAATTCCGTTCAAAACTACTTTATAAAGTATTGTTGCTGTAGGCTCCAATGTTTTAGAAACCGAACAATATTTTTCGAATGAAAGTTGTGCTGCCCGAGCTGCTTTTTCTTCACCAATAGGTCCTTCTAAAAGAAACACAACGGTAATTTCTTTAAATGGTTTGGCGTCCTCAATTTGAACACGATGCCCTTCAACTTCTGCTTTGAAAGAAATGATTTCTTGTCGCTGCTTTTTTAGAATTGAAATCATATCAATGGCGCTGCAACCAGCAACTCCCATTAATAAAAGTTCCATGGGGCTTGCGCCTAAATCATCACCGCCAAATTCAGATCTATTATCAACGTTTATAATATGTCCGCGTTCGTTTTTTAACTCAAAATGGTAGTTGTTGTTTACTCTTTCTAAGGTAATTTTCATACTAATTGTTTTTTGTTTATTTCTGAAAGACGTAAAATATCAGTCAATACTCCTCGTGCTGTAACTTCTTTACCGGCTCCTGCACCTTGAATTACAATTGGATTTTCACCATACGATTTTGAATAAATTTCAATCAAACTATCAGCGCATTTCAATTGTCCTAAGGGCGAATTGCCGGGAACAGATACTAATTTTACTTCTAATTTATTATTTGAGACATCTAATTCCCCAATATAGCGCAAAACATAATCTTCAATTTGTGCGATTTTTGCAATGCGGTACGGTTCGTCAAACAGATTTTTGTTGCTAGCATATTCCGA
>CAMCDQ010000068.1 GCA_945873505.1 Chitinophaga pinensis | reverse complement strand
AAAAAATCATTTTCAATAGCGATGAGAATTTTTGAGATTACTAAAACTTTTCCAAAAGAAGAAACCTATTCATTAACAGATCAAATTAGACGCTCTTCAAGAAGCGTTCCGGCTACGATAGCAGAAGCCTACCGAAAGCGAATTTATCCTAAACACTTTTACAGCAAATTAACTGATTCTGATGGCGAAAATTCAGAAACTCAGGTTTGGTTAGAATTTGCGTTATCTTGTAAATATATTTCTGATTCGATTTATCAAGAACTTATTTCAGAGAGTATAGAAATTGGAAAACTTCTAAATTATATGCTTCTAAATCCAGAGAAATTTGGAGTGAAAAAGGAGTGAAAATAAAGTCGTCAGTATTCAGGTTTAAAGTGTTCAGAAAAATCCTAAATTAAAACACTGACTACTATTTAACCGACCACTGACTACTTTCTCAAAACTTATTACTAATAAACTGACCACTGACCACTTTTTTAAAACTGACCACTATTTAAACTGACCACTGACCACTAATTTATGAGCGGAATTTACATCCACATCCCTTTTTGCAAGCAAGCGTGTCATTATTGCGACTTCCATTTTTCGACTTCGTTGAAGAAGAAAGACGAGATGGTTCTGGCTATTGCCAATGAATTGAAGTTGCGAAAAAGTGAGTTTGAGAAGGAAATTGTTGAAACTATTTATTTTGGCGGAGGAACGCCATCTGTTTTACAGGTTGCAGATTTAAGATTTCTGATTGATACCGTTTATGAAAATTATTCTGTAATCGAAAATCCAGAAATTACCCTTGAAGCCAACCCTGACGATTTAACCGAGGAACGAATTATTGAATTGTCACAAACAAAAATCAACCGATTAAGCATTGGAATTCAATCTTTTTTTGAAGACGATTTAAAACTGATGAATCGGGCTCATAATGCTGAAGAAGCCAAAAAATGTTTGGCAATTGCCACCCAATATTTCGATAATATTTCACTCGATTTGATTTATGGAATTCCTGAAATGAGCAATGAAAAATGGAAAAAAAACATCGAAATAGCATTGTCTTTTGGTATTCCGCACATCTCGAGTTACGCTTTAACAGTCGAACCTAGAACTGCTTTGCACAAATTAATTCAGACTGGAAAAATTGAAAAACCAAATGACGATAGTGCACAAGAGCATTTTTCTATTTTGGTAGAGCAGCTTCAAGCAAATGACTTTATACATTACGAATTATCCAATTTTGGAAAGGAGAATTACTTTTCTAAAAATAATTCGTCGTACTGGCTTGGCAAAAAATACATCGGAATTGGTCCTTCGGCGCACAGTTATAATGGCACTTCCAGAAGTTGGAATGTTTCTAATAATTCACTTTATATAAAAACATTACAAGAAAATCAACTTCCAAATGAGGTCGAGATTCTAACAATTACTGATCGGTATAATGAATATATAATGACAGGATTACGAACCATTTGGGGCGTTTCATTGGATAAAATAGAAAAGGATTTTGGAAGTATTTATGCTGATTATTTGATGACGCAAGTTCAAAAATTCTTGATTGACGATTTGGTTTTTATAGATGAAAACATATTAAAACCTACAAAAAAAGGAAAGTTTCTGACAGATGGAATTGCATCAGAGTTATTTTATTTAAATTTGGAGTAGTTTAACCACAAAGTACACAAAGAAAAAACAAATCTTAGTGAACTTAGTGAAACCTTTGCGCCCTTCGTGGTTTAATATAGTATGAAAGCAAAAATAAATAATTTCGAAGTTGACTTATCAAAACCAATTGATATTTCCATTTCATTGTCCAATACCGATGAAAATCCAATTGCGTGGTATTTGGAAAAACCAATCATGGAACCTGTAGTTTTTGGCGATTGGATTGGAAAAGTTTCCGAGGGAAGTTCTACCAATTTTAATAACATCTATTTTAATCCTCACGCACACGGAACCCACACGGAATGTTTGGGGCACATTACCCGAGAATTCTATTCGATTAATCAATGTTTGAAACAGTTTTTCTTTTTGGCAGAATTGATTTCTGTGCAGCCAGAATTACAAAATGACGACTTGGTAATTACAAAAATTCAAATTGAAAATGCGTTAAACGGTAATTTTCCCGAAGCCATTATCATCCGAACTTTCCCCAATAAATCCGAAAAATTATCGATGAAATATTCCAATACCAATCCACCGTATTTGTCTGAAGAAGCGGCTATTTTTATTCGAGATGTTGGAATTCAACACCTTTTAATTGATTTACCAAGCGTGGACCGAGAAGAAGATGGCGGAGAATTATTGGCGCACAAAGCATTTTGGAACGTACAAGATGTGAATAATTTGAACGCCGATGCCCGCATCAATTGCACCATTACCGAAATGATTTTTGTAAATGACGAGGTGAAAGACGGAAGTTATTTATTGAATTTACAAATTGCACCTTTTGAAAACGATGCAAGTCCAAGCAAACCTATTTTATTTGCAATTAAAAAATGAACTTAGAAACCTTTTATGAATATTGCCTTTCTAAAAAAGGGGTTACCGAACATTTCCCTTTTGACGAAGAAACTTTGGTGTTTAAAGTCGGCGGAAAAATGTTTGCATTATCGTCGTTAAACCAATGGGAAAAAGGAGCGCCATCCGTAAATTTGAAATGCAATCCAGAATATGCTGAAGAATTACGAGCACAATATGACGACATAAAACCCGGTTGGCACATGAGCAAAATCCATTGGAACACCATAGAAATTAACCGTGACGTGCCCGATTCCTTAATTAAGCAATTAATTGACCATTCCTACGATTTGGTTTTTAAGAGCTTAACCCAAAAACTCCAATTGGAAATTTTGTAATAAAAAATCCGCTCATTGCTGAACGGATTTGGTAAATATATAAGAAGGTTTATTTGCTCAATTCCACAAAATATTTGTAGAATAACGGGATGGTTTCGATTCCTTTTAGGTAGTTGAAAATTCCGAAATGTTCGTTTGGCGAGTGAATCGCATCGCTGTCTAATCCAAATCCCATAAGGATTGTTTTGCTTTTTAACTCTTTTTCAAACAACGCTACAATTGGAATGCTTCCGCCAGAACGAACTGGAATTGCAGGAACGCCAAAGGTTTCTGTGTAGGCCATATTTGCTGCTTTGTAGCCAATGCTGTCGGTTGGTGTGACATAGCCTTGACCACCGTGATGCGGTGTGACTTTTACGGTTACGCCAGCAGGAGCAATAATTGTGAAATGTTTTGTGAATAATTCGGTGATGGTTTCCCAATCTTGATTCGGAACCAATCGCATCGAAATTTTTGCAAATGCTTTGCTTGCAATCACGGTTTTTGCACCTTCGCCGGTGTAGCCGCCCCAAATTCCGTTGACGTCTAATGTTGGTCGGATGGAGTTTCTTTCGTTGGTTACATAACCACTTTCGCCATAAATATCGTTGAGGTTCAATGCTTTTTTATAATTATCTAAATTGAAAGGCGCTTTTGCCATTTCGGCGCGTTCTTCAAATGATAATTCTTCCACATTATCATAAAACCCTGGAATGGTAATGTGATTGTTTTCATCGTGAAGGGAGGCAATCATTTTGGCAAGTACATTGATTGGATTGGCAACAGCACCCCCATATAAACCCGAATGCAAATCGCGATTTGGACCCGTAACTTCCACTTCAACATAGCTTAAACCTCGCAAACCAGTAGTAATTGAAGGTTGCTCATTGGAAATCATTCCCGTATCGGAAATTAGAATTACGTCGCATTTTAGTTTTTCTTGGTTGCGTTCTACAAACCAGCATAAGCTTTTGGAACCTACTTCTTCTTCGCCTTCAATCATGAACGTTACGTTGCAAGGTAAATTTTTACTGGCAATCATATATTCAAATGCTTTCACGTGCATGTACATTTGACCTTTGTCATCGCACGCTCCACGGGCAAAAATTGCGCCTTCGGGATGAATTTCGGTTGTTTTAATCACGGGTTCAAATGGGGGAGATGTCCATAATTCCATTGGGTCCGGTGGTTGTACGTCGTAATGTCCGTAAACCAAAACCGTTGGAAGATTTTTATCAATTATATGTTCGCCAAAGACTATTGGATAACCAGGCGTATCGCAAATTTCTACCAAGTTGCAACCTGCCTTTTCAAGACTCACTTTTACCGCATCGGCAGTATTAATGACGTCTTGAGCATAAGCGGCATCGGCACTTACAGAAGGGAGTTTTAATAATTCGATTAACTCGTTTATGAAGCGCGTTTTGTTTTCTTGAACGTAGGTTTTAATTGGGTTCATTGAATGTTAGTTTTTTAGAAGTCCAAAAATACGAAAAAGAGTTTGAAAAAACTTATAATTTATAATTGCTTCGCCAATTCAAAAATAAAAAAGATTTATTTTTTTTGGGTCATAATTCATAATTAATTTTTACATTTGCACTCACATTTTCGCGGATATGGTGAAATTGGTAGACATGCCAGACTTAGGATCTGGTGCCGCAAGGCGTGTAGGTTCGAGTCCTATTATCCGCACTTTTTAAATGCAATTATCTTATTTTTAGATAGTTGCATTTTTTCTTTTTAAATATTAGTCAGTATTTAGTCAGTAATTTTAAAAACCCTTGTTTTTTATTGATAAATTAAAAAAGATTATTATCAATTTATTTGGGATTCTAAATTAAAAAAATAATCATTAATGATTTTTGAAATAAATTTGATTAATCAAGTTAAAAGTTATGATTAAACACGCATAACAGATAGTGCGCTATTAATCAATAGGGTCGTTTTCTGAATAGGGTTGTCCGTTCCCTTTTAATATTGTAACCTCAAATTGTTGAATTGGTTCTTTGGGTTTCTCTATTGGCTCGGATGCTAATTTAGGTAATACGAAAGGCATCAATTTTATTACCAATTCTAAACGCTCTTTGGGTTGGAGTTCGCAAAGTAAGGATTCTATATTTATCAACTCGTTATTGATTACACCATTTAAGACCGCTCTTGTCTCTTTTGTGGTCTTGTTTTCTGTTCCCGCAGTTCTTCCTCCCGTTTTTATTCCGATAGCCATATTATCTATTTTTGTCTATTATAGATATAACGTGAAATTATCATTATTTGCTAAATAAAAAAAGCAACCATTTAGGTTGCTCTTGTTAAATATTATTTGTTTTAATTACCACCCGTCAGAAGTAACTGTTGTTGATTTTGCTATTGATTCCATAGTTACCTTGATATTAGAAATTAAATTTGCATTTAATTCTTCATACATTGGTTTGGTCAAAGATTTGAATTTTTCTCTTTTTTCTTTACCTATAAAACTGCCTTTAAACATTTCTTCAGTTATGGCGTTCATAGTTGCTATTGAGTTGTCATCAATACCATTAAAATTTATGCAATTTAAAGTTGCTTTTTGTATATTTTCATAGCCAACAAGTTCTGATGCATAATCTGTTATTCTATAAATTATTCGATATTTATTATCCTTAATATTAATTTCAATTATATGATTGAATTTCATTATTGAATATTCGTCACTTTTTATATTTGGCATAAGAACTTTACTGTTATTCTTGCATTTAGCTTCGTTTATTCCTTTAACAATTATATTACCACCTTCAGCATCGCTTAATTGAACAACTGTTTTAGATGAATTATAATTAATTGAAATCCATTTATTAATTGCTGAAAATATTTCAGCTTTGGTTTTGCCATTTGCTTCAAAAATTCCAATTACAGACTTTTCTTCTAATTTATATTCTTGAGCATTTGAATAATAACTCACTAACATTAATAATCCCAACAATACTTTATTCATAATTTCTATTTTTAGATTCAATTCAAATGTAAGAAAATAAATTATAAACCAAGTTGTTAAAAATATTTTAATAAAAAATGCTACTTTTGAAATTACTGTAATTAATTAAAATTCAAAATAATGCTTAAATCAAAGATTCATAAATTTATTACTCAAAATCCAATATTTTTAAAATTTATTTATGGCATTATTATTTTAAATGTCTTATCCGTTGTGCTTTCTTCATATAAAGAAATTCATCATCAATATGAAACTCATTTTAATTATTTTGAATTAGTATCAATAATAATATTTTCTTTAGAATACATAATAAGATTGTGGACTTCCGATATAGAATATAAAACCGGTACACCTATAACTAAACGCATTAAGTTCTTTTTCTCTACTGTTGGTTTGATTGACTTGTTTGCAATACTTCCCTTTTATTTGCCTTTGTTTTTTGCTTTTGACTTAAGGGTTTTAAGAATATTACGTTTGTTTAGATTATTAAGAATATTCAAACTTGGAAGGCTTTCAAAATCTTTAAAGATAATTACAAATGTTTTAAAGGAATCCAAATCTGAGCTTTCAATAACTTTGTTTGTTACTTTTATCTTACTTATTTTATCCTCAACTTTAATGTATTATGTCGAAAATGAAGCACAGCCGGAAAAATTTGAAAACATCGGACAATCATTTTGGTGGGCAGTCAGCACATTAACAACAGTAGGTTATGGTGATGTATATCCTATCACGGGTTTAGGAAAAGTTTTAAGCTCAATTGTAGCATTAATTGGAATAGGATTTGTTGCTTTACCTACAGCGATAATTAGTTCTGCATTTATCAATAA
>CAMCDQ010000067.1 GCA_945873505.1 Chitinophaga pinensis | reverse complement strand
CTATATAATTTCCTGGTGTACTTGTACTTGGAATGATTGAACCAGTAGTAGCATCTATTGTTAATCCTGCAGTAGAACTAAACGTTCCTCCTGTTCCTGTTAAAGTAACGAATTGTCCAGTGGTTAATGTTGTACAAAATGGTGTTCCTGAATAACTGATAATCGCTGTTGGAGTTGCCGTGATTACAATAGTAGTTGTAACTGAAACTGCAGAACATCCCGCACTTGCTATTGTAGAATAGGTAACCACATAACTTCCAGCAGTGCTTGTACTTGGAATAATAGCTCCTGTTGAAGCATCTATTGTTAATCCTGCTGTTGAACTATAAGTTCCTCCTGTATAGGCATCTGTTCCTGTTAAAGTAACTGCTTGACCTGTTGTCAATGAAGTACAAAATGGTGTTCCTATATAGCTGATTGAAGCTGTTGGAATAGGAGTTACATTTATAGTAAGTTGAATAGTTACGCCAACACAACCATTAGCAGAAGGTGTAATTGAATAAACTGCAGTTCCAGGAGAAGTAGTTGTTGCTGTTAAAGCCTGAGTTATATTAATTCCATTTCCCGCACTAGCACCTGAAACATTATTTTGAACTACTGTCCAAGTAAATGTAGTTCCTGCAACTAAACTGGTAAGTGGAACATTCGTTGAATTACCCGAACATATAGTTGCAGAAACAGGTGTTGCAACTGCTATTGGAGTAGGATTTACAGTTATTGTAGAAGGAATTGCTATTCCAGTACATCCATTTAATGTTGGAGTTATTGTATAATCAGCTGTACCTAACAAATTTCCAGAAGCAGTTAATACTTGAGCAATTGTTGTTCCAGTTCCACTTAATGCACCTAAAACATCTGTTTGTGCGGCAGTCCATGAAAATGATGCCCCAGCAGGTGTACTAGTCAAAATAATATTTGATGTAGTACCAGAACAAATTGCAGCTGGGGTTGGAGTTGCTATTGCAACTGGTGTTGGATTTACATTAATAAAAGCATGAATTGGCAAACCAACACAAGTATTTGCTGTTGGGGTAATTGTATAATCAACAGTTCCTACCGATGAACCTGTTGCGGTTAACAATTGGGCTATATTTGGACCATTACCAGCTAAAGAACCTGAAGCTAAAGTTGGTGTCGCAACCCATGCAAATGTAGTATTGGCAACATTACTTCCTAATGGAATATCTGTTGTTGCTCCTGAACAAATTGGATTTAATGCTGGAGTTGCTGTTGCAACTGGTTTTAAATTTACTTCTACTGTTGTGGTTGAAGTTAATGCAGCACCACCTGCTGCTATAGGAGTTGCAGTACAAACATAATTAAATGGCGGAGTTCCTGTTGGAGTTGGCACATTTGAAACATTTTGACCTGTTGCAGTAAAACCGTTTGGACCTGTCCATGTATAGTTCACTGGACCTATATTTGGATCGGAGCCATTTGGATCTGTTGCACTAAGATTAAATGTTGCACCCTCACAAATTGGTCCAGTATTGGTTGTAGCAAAAGCACAAGATTGAAAATGCAACTTAAATTCGGCAACTGCATAACAATAGACACCAGAATTATCTGTTATTGTAGCATAAATTGACTGACCTTCATAACCTGGAAATACTGGTTGTAAAGAAGTAGCAATTCTAGGAGGAGCATTTGTTTGAGCTCTAATAGGATCAAGGTTGTAATAAATCCTATAATTCGTAGCCGAACCAGGTAATCCTTGAATCAATACCGGATTATTTTGATTTAAATTAAATGTAGAACCATTACAAACCGTCAAATCATTTGGCTGACGAAAAGGCACTGCTACACCTTGATTTATTGACTGACATACTGCACTTTGAGAACTACTACAACCTGGACTACTTGCTTTAACGCAATAGGTACCTGCAGCAAAAGTCTGAGTAGATAGTGTATTTGTACCCAGGGGACCAAGTGGATTTGAAGTCCCTGCAGGCGCTGGAATGTTAATACCATTAAATGTCCATTGAAAAGTTGATTGTGTAGTTGATGAATTTAAATAATTTGCCGTTAAAGTGGTGGGAATACAGTCAGACACTCCACCACCAGTAACAGTTAGTGGACAAACAATATCACAACTTGTAGCTCCTGCGCCAGTATCATTAATATTAGTTTGTGCTAAAGTTATTGTTCCTGGTTGATTAGAAAAATTTGTCATTAAAACCATATAATAATCACCAACTTGAGCATTATTAATAGCCAAAAACTCAACAGCTCGAAAATCGTAACTGCAACCTCCAGGAGTGGGGTAAGTATGTGGAAATGGATTTGGCACTTGCGTAGCTGGAGTTAAATTAGTCCCACCACACGTAGGAGCGGTTCCAAAAGGACCCCAAGCAATAAAATCTACATCTATTAATGCTCCTCCGTTGTCTCGTTGAGAAATAGTAAAAATTAAATTCCCAGCACGACTTATTCTTAAATAATACCAAGCTGGATTAGGTGTTGTACCTAAACATCCATAATTAACCCCTGCAGCAGCAGAGCCTGAATTAGTTGTATTGTTAAAAGACAAACCTGCGTCACCGGAACAAAAAGGCTTGGCTCCGGAACAAACTGAATTGACTTGACTATATAATTTAGAAGCTAAAACAAAAAATATAAATAATAAAAGGTATTTTTTTTTCATCGGGAGTTTAGATTTAGGGTTGCGAAATGTACATATTTTTATAAAATATTTATGTTAAAATTAAAAAATGTTTCAATTTGTGTTTACATTAATACTTTTTAACAATTATTAATTAACTTTGCACCACTAAAACAAAAACAATTATACTCTTTTATTAATGACAAATAACGCAGATTTTCAAGACGAAATTGGAGACAATCATATTGCTACTAATGCTCAAAACCCTATAAGAAAAGATGCTTTTGCAATTTCTGACGAGGAAAAAATTGAGCGAATAAAAAAAGATGTCGAAAATATTCTATCAACACTTGGAATAGATTTAACAGATGACAGCTTGAAAGGCACCCCAAATCGTGTGGCTAAAATGTTTGTAAAAGAACTTTTTGGAGGGTTGAATCCTACAAAAAAACCAAAAGCTTCTACATTTGAAAACAATTATAAATATGGAGAAATGTTAGTAGAGAAAAACATCACACTTTATTCTACTTGCGAACATCATTTGCTACCTATTATTGGAAGAGCTCATGTTGCCTATATTTCTAATGGAAGGGTAATTGGACTTTCAAAAATGAATAGAATTGTAGAATATTATGCTAAAAGACCTCAAGTTCAAGAACGTTTAACAATGCAAATTGTTCAAGAATTACAAATTGCTTTAGGGACTGAAGATGTAGCTTGTGTGATTGATGCCAAACATTTATGTGTGAATTCAAGAGGGATTAAAGACATTCAAAGTAGTACCGTTACCTCTGAATTTGGTGGAAAATTTAAAACGGAACAAGCTCGTAGAGAATTTTTGGATTATATTCGTTTGGACACTAAATTTTGATGGAATGTTTAATCGTTTTGATGTTTAATCGATTACACGATTACACAATTACAAGATTACACGATTAACCGATTTAACAATTAACCAAATTAACATTTAACCATGCCATTATACAAAACACAAACCCTAAAAATATACAACTCTCTTTCTGGAGAGAAGGAAATTTTCACACCCATTAATGATGGAAATGTGGGAATGTATGTTTGTGGTCCTACTGTTTATAGTAATGTGCATCTTGGAAATGTTCGAACTTTTATGTCGTTTGATGTGATTTTTAGATATTTGAAACACATTGGATATAAAGTTCGGTATGTACGTAATATTACCGATGTTGGGCATATTGTGGACGATGTTGATGAAGGGGAAGACAAAATTGCAAAAAAAGCACGATTCGAGCAACTAGAACCAATGGAAGTCGTTCAGCGCTATACGGTTGATTTTCACGAGGTTTTGAAATTATATAATTTTTTACCACCAAGCATTGAACCAACAGCAACGGGACATATTATTGAACAAATTTCCGTAATTAAAAAAATTATCGACAACGGAATTGGTTATATTGCCAATGGATCGGTGTATTTTGATGTGGTAAAATTCAATGAAACCAATAATTACGGTAAATTAAGCGGCAGAAATATTGAAGATATGCTCGCCAATACTCGCGATCTTGATGGACAATCAGACAAGAAAAATCCGCAAGATTTTGCACTTTGGAAAAAAGCAGCACCGCAGCACATCATGCGTTGGCATTCCCCTTGGAGCGATGGTTTTCCGGGTTGGCATTTAGAATGTACTGCTATGAGTACCAAATATTTAGGAAATCATTTTGATATTCACGGAGGTGGAATGGATTTGAAATTCCCACACCACGAATGTGAAATTGCACAAAATGAAGCCTGCACGGGTCAAACGCCAGTGAATTATTGGATGCACGCCAATATGCTTACCCTAAATGGTAAAAAAATGGCAAAATCAACTGGGAATAATATCCTTCCAATGGAAATTATTACTGGTGAAAACGCTATTTTGAGTAAGGCTTTTTCGCCAAGTGTAACTCGTTTTTTCATGTTGCAAGCACATTACAGAAGCAATCTTGACTTTACAAATGATGCTATTTTGGCTGCCGAAAAAGGATTTTACCGATTGATGGAAGCGGTTGACGGATTGAAAGATATTACTGCAAGTGCAACTTCTTCAATTTCTATTTTGAACTGGCAAGAAGCGTGTTATGAAGCGATGAATGACGATTTTAATAGTCCCATCTTGATAGCGCAACTCTTTGAAGGGGTTCGCTTTATCAATTTATTAAAAGACAATAAAGAAACTATTTCCGAAACTGATTTAACCTTGTTTTCATCATTAATGAAAGGTTTTGTATTTGATGTTTTGGGATTGGAAGATGAAAAGGCAATTGGAAACAACAATGACAAGTTAGAAGGCGTTGTGAACATGCTAATCGGAATGAGAAATTCGGCTCGTGCCAATAAAGATTTCGCTATGTCAGACCAAATTAGAGACGAATTATTAGCCATTGGAATTCAGTTGAAAGATGGAAAAGACGGCACTTCATTTACAATTTAAATAATTAATTGATGAAAAATTTGTCATTATCAAAAATACTTATTTTTCCATTTGTGTTAATTATTCGGTTTTATCAAACTGCCATTTCCCCATTTACGCACTCAACCTGCCGATTTGAGCCCACTTGTTCTTCCTATTTTCTTGAAGCATTAAAAATTCACGGTTTGTTTTACGGCGGATTTCTCGGAATAAAAAGGATTTTAAGCTGTCATCCTTGGGGCAAATCTGGTTTTGATCCCGTTCCAAAAAAATGTTCACACAATCATTAAAGTAAATTAATTTTTAATTCTACTATTTTATCTATTTTTACCAATAAATAACAAATAAACACATTTCTATCATGGTTTGGAATCCTTCAGAAGGTATCGATTTAGGTTTTTTTATGGTTCGGTATTACAGCTTAATGTTTGTAGTAGCCTTTGGTTTAGGCTGGTACATTATGAAAAAAATATTTGATCGTGAAAATGAGCCTGTAGAAAAATTAGATTCTTTATTTATTTGGACCGTTTTAGCAACATTATTGGGAGCTAGATTGGGTCATGTTTTTTTCTACGATTGGGAGTATTTTAGAAATCATTTGGCAGAAATTTTATTGCCATTTCGTTTTTCACCAAAATTTGAATTCACAGGTTTTCAAGGATTAGCAAGTCACGGAGCTGCCATTGGAATTATCCTCGCTATGTATTTCTTCAGTAAAAACATCATGAAAAAACCGCTTTTATGGGTTTTAGATCGTATCGTAATTCCTGTTGCAAGTGGCGCAGTATTTGTCAGAATTGGTAATTTTTTCAACTCTGAAATTGTAGGTCACGAAACCACTTCTTCATTTGGAATTAAATTTATTAGAGATTATTTCAGTTCGAGAGAAGCCGTAAATGCTACAAAAATTGCAAATCCTAATGAAGCGTACAATGCCATTGCAACCAATCCACAGTTTGCAAATTTATTAGCGCAAGTTCCTGCAAAACATCCAACACAATTATACGAATCTATCAGTTATATATTTGTGTTTGCCGTTTTATATTTCATGTATTGGAAAACAAATGCGAGAGAAAAACAAGGTTATTTGCTTGGAATATTCCTAGTGATGTTGTGGTCAGTTCGTTTTGTAGTTGAATTTATGAAAGAAAGTCAAGGTGGTTTTGAAAGCGATTTAGGGCTATTTTCAACAGGACAATGGCTAAGTATTCCATTTATTATTATTGGATTTTTATTGATATTCAAATCAAAAAAAAATATTCAAGTCTAATTTAAACCGCATTTCAATTCAAAAACCATTTCAATTTTGAAGTGGTTTTTTTTAATCGTAGTTTTAAATCTTTATAATAATTAAATTTCATCAAGTTTACATGAAAATAGTTTTCGCTTCTAATAATAAAAATAAAATTTATGAAATCCAGAGCATGCTTCCTGAATCTATTCAGATAGTAAGTTTGGAAAGTATCGGTTGTTTTGAAGAAATACCTGAAACTTCTGAAACTATTGAAGGAAATGCGATTTTGAAAGCCAACTATGTAACTCAAAATTACGGATTTGATTGTTTTGCGGACGATACAGGATTGGAAGTGGAAGCCTTAAATGGCGAACCTGGCGTTTATTCTGCTCGATATGCAGGAGAACATAGAAATGCGGATGATAATATGAATAAATTACTTAATAAATTAAGTGATAAAACCAATAGAACGGCACATTTCAAAACCGTAATTGCATTGAATTTAAAGGGGAAACAATATCTTTTTGAAGGAATTGCTTCAGGAGAAATCATCACCAAAAAAATCGGATTAAGAGGTTTTGGGTACGATCCGATATTTAAACCCAATGGTTATGAAAATACCTTCGCAGAACTTTCATTAGAAATAAAAAATGAAATCAGCCACCGAGGAAAAGCTACCAAAACACTTATAGAATTTCTTCAAAATATTTAATTTTCATACATTTCTCATAAAATGAAAGTGTATTTATGAACAATTTTTCCTGATTGAAAATCTAAAATCTAAAATCTGAAATCTAAAAACCTGATTATCAATTATTAATAAAACATCAATTCTAATAAAACCATTAGTTATTAACAAATATTAGCTGTACTTTTGCAAAATATTTAAAATACTATATGAATAAATTTGAACAATTAGGATTGAGTGAATCGTTACTGAAGGCGATTTTAGATCTAGGATTTGAGAATCCGACCGAAGTACAGGAGAAAGCGATTCCCCTATTATTGGAAAAAGAC
>CAMCDQ010000066.1 GCA_945873505.1 Chitinophaga pinensis | reverse complement strand
ACGGCGATTTACAACTCAGAAATGTGCATTACAAAGCCAATAGTTTAGAAACGGGATTGGTGAATGACAATTTCAATTTTTTCAATCCAAAGGCGGGTTTAAATTATGATTTGAATTCTAAAAACACTCTTTATTTTTCTTTTGCACGTGCCAATAGAGAACCAAACCGTGATGATTATTCAAATGGAACACCAAAACCAGAGCAGTTGAACGATTTTGAATTGGGTTGGAGATTGAATTCAGAAAAATCAAAATTGAATGTTACGGCTTATTATATGAAATATAAAAATCAGTTGGTTTTAACAGGTGCTTTGAGCGACGTTGGGGCGCCATTGCGTGAAAATGTTGGCGATAGCAACAGATTGGGATTGGAAATTGATGCGACTTTATACCTTTCTGAAAAATGGTTGGTGCGTCCAAATATCGCTTTCAGTACTAATAAAAATCAGGAATTTTATTTTCAAAAAGACGGCGTGTTACAGGATTTCGGAAATACTAATATCGCTTTTTCACCAAATGTTGTGGCGGGAAACTGCTTGACATTTGCTCCAAGCGGAAACTTGCAATTTAGTATTTTATCCAAATTTGTTGGCAAACAATTTATGGGAAACATAGATTCTAAAACATCGGAACTAAAAAGTTATTTCGTAAATGATTTGAATGTAGCGTATGAAATCCAAACGAAAAAAGTGTTTAAATCGATATTGTTTTCAGTTTTAGTGAATAATGTATTGGATTATAAATATGTTTCAAACGGCTATTATTTCACTTATGATGATACTTGGACAAGTCCGGGAACAACGACAACTTTAGACGGCGCGGGATATTATCCTCAAGCAGGAATTAATTTCTTGGCAGGAATGACCTTGAAATTTTAATAGTAAAAATCAGATTATCAAAACCCTTGTTAAGTAATTTTCAAGGGTTTTATTAATTGTAAATTCTGATAACCGTGCCATTTGTTTCCACGCGATACGGTTTCATTGGATATTCTTTCCCGGGACATTGACCAGAAAACAGGTTGTATTCGGCATTATCACAGCTGCAAAACGCATTGATACCGCGCACTGACATCGTTGAACACGAACTCATCGCTTGATTTGGACACGCCGCATCATACGCAACATAACCATTCCCATTGTTGAAAACGATAACGCCACGAGCGCCTGCATTTGGGATATATTTTCCGTTGCTCACAAATTTTAAGCTGTTATACGTTGGTAAATCAGTGTTTATTTCAACGGCAAAGCTATAATTTGGAATATTTGGATTGTGATTATTGAAGGTTCCGCCATCGCAATTCCACAGAAAAGGTAATAAAAGCAGGAAGATGTATTTTTTCATTTTGAAATTTTATTAAAAGAATAGTTGAAACAAATTTAATTTATTTAACTTTGAATTATATATGATTAACATATATTTATTGACTAAAAGAAATAACAACTATCTTTGTAAAAAGAAATCCCGTCCCGATGGGATTTTTTCTATTTTATATAAATGATGAAATTATGAGTGCAGTATCGTATTACACAGCAGAAGGATTGAAGAAATTAAGAGAAGAATTAGATTATTTGAAGAGCGTGATGCGTCCAAAAGCATCCGCCGATATAGCAGAAGCACGTGATAAAGGCGATTTGTCAGAAAATGCCGAATATGATGCTGCCAAAGAAGCGCAGGGAATGTTGGAAATGAGAATTGCTAAATTGGAAGAGGTGCATTCCAACGCAAGATTAATTGATGAAACGCATTTAGATGTTTCAAAAGTATTGGTTTTGTCAAATGTAAAAATCAAAAATTTAACAAATGGAATTGAGATGAAATACACCTTGGTTGCAGAAAGTGAAGCCGATTTAAAAACAGGAAAAATATCTGTGACTTCCCCAATTGGCAGAGGTTTGTTAGGAAAATCTGTAGGTGAAGTAGCCGAAATTACCGTTCCAAATGGTGCTTTGAGATTTGAAATATTAGAAATTTCGAGAGACTAAATAGTTGAATCGTTTAGTTGTTAAATCGTTTAACCGTTTTTACAACTAAACAATTAAACTGTTAAACAATTAAACATTTCTTCTATGTCAAGTATTTTCACTAAAATCGTAAACGGAGAAATTCCGTGTTATAAAATCGCAGAAGACGATAATTTTCTTGCTTTTTTAGATGTAAATCCAAATGCGATAGGTCATACTTTGTGCATTCCAAAACAAGAAATCAACAAAATTTTCGATTTGGATGATGCGCTTTATATAGGATTAATGCAATTTTCTAAAAAAATCGCCATTGCTCTTGAAAAAGCAGTTCCTTGCAAAAGAATTGGAATGAGTGTAATTGGTTTAGAAGTTCCCCACGCGCACGTTCATTTGATTCCATTGAATGAAATGGATGAAATGCGATTCCAAAATAAAGTCAGTTTAAGTAAGGAAGAATTCGAAACTTTGGCAAAGAAAATCCAAGGGAATTTGTAAAAATTAAGCGAATTTAATTTTTTGCCTTTCTAAAACTTATCTGCATTGTAGTTCCTTTATCGATTTCAGATTGTAAGACTTTTACTTTTCCATTATGGTATTCTTCAACTATTCTTTTTGTTAAAGAAAGTCCCAATCCCCAACCTCTTTTTTTAGTTGTAAAACCAGGTTCAAAAATGTTTTTGAATTGCTTTTTTGGGATTCCTTTTCCCGAATCAGTTATATTTATTTTTACAAATTCACCTTCTAAAATAATTACCACGGCTAGTTTTCCTTTGCCTCTCATGGCATCAATAGCATTTTTTACTATATTCTCAATTATCCAACTGAATAGAATTGGGTTCAGAGAAACTAAAACAGGGAATTCGGGCGCTTTAAATGAAAACACCACTTGTTTTGAAAATCTAGATTGTAAATATTGAAATGAGTTTTCAGTTTCGGAGATAATATCTTTCTTTTCTAAAATAGGTTCGGAACCAATTTTTGAAAATCGCTCTGTGATATTTTGAAGTCTATCAATGTCTTTTTCAATTTCTGAAATAGTAGAATCGTCAACATTTTGAGCTTTTAATATTTCTAACCAACCGATTAATGATGAAAGCGGCGTGCCAATTTGATGCGCAGTTTCCTTTGCCATTCCCGCCCAAAGTTTGTTTTCGGTGGCCATTTTGGTACTTCTGTAGAAATTATATACTAAAAGAGCAAAAAGTAAAATAATTAATAAAAAAGCTATTGGGAAATAAATTAGGTTGTTTAATCGGTCGGAATTTCCGTAGTATATGTATCTAAATTTACCCGGGACATATTCAAATTTTATGGGTTCATTTTCTTTTTTTAATTTTTTTAAAATGACTTTTGCTTCCTTTGGAATTGACATTAATTTCTCGTCAATATTGTTATGACCAATTATACTATCTTTTTCGTCTGTTAAGATTATTGGAATTGTTTTATTGTCTCCAATGATCTTACTTGGCAATTCTACTTCTGTATTAATATCCGAGTTTATTAATGTTTTTTGAGCTTCCGACCAATATTCCATCTTTAAACGCTCCTCATTTTTGAAAATTTGAAAAAAGGAATAGGTGTTCCAAAGTATGAAAACAATGAAAATAAAGGAGGAAAATATAATAAACCAACGAGTAAAATTCCTTTTGTTCGAAAACTGCATAAACTTTATTGTAAAGTGATATTCAACGATAAATATAATCAAATATTATCATTTTGAATGTAGAAATATCATTTTGCCTTTTTGTAAAGGAATATTAGATTATAAAATTCCGAATTTCTGAATCCATTTTATTATATTTGTTCAAATTGATTTCTATGATTAGTATCGAACCAAAAGACATTTCTTCATCAAAATTACAGAGCTATTTACAAAGTTCTGTAGGCCCGCGACCTATTGCTTTTGCAAGTACAATTGACAAAAATGGGAAGCCCAATTTATCGCCTTTTAGTTTCTTTAATGTATTTAGTGCGAATCCACCAATTTTGATTTTTTCACCAGCAAGACGTGTTCGTGACAATTCTATCAAACACACTTTAATTAATGCCGAAGCAACTCGCGAAGTAGTAATAAATGTGGTGAATTTTGATATGGTGCAACAGACATCATTGTCAAGTACTGAATATGCTGACGGTGTAAATGAATTTTTAAAAGCCGGATTTTCCGCAATTCCATCGGATATTGTGAAACCCTATCGTGTGGCTCAATCACCAGTTCAATTTGAATGTAAAGTCAATCAGATAATTAGTATGGGAAATCAAGGCGGTGCAGGAAATTTAGTGATTTGTGAAGTAGTAAAAATCCATATTAATGAGTCGGTTATGGATAATAATGGAAATATTGATCCTTATAAAATTGATTTAGTTTCAAGAATGGGTGGAAATTGGTATTCCCGTGCCAATCAAGGATTATTTGAAGTTGTAAAACCATTGACAACATTAGGAATTGGTGTAGATCAAATACCAGATTTTATTAAAGAAAGTTCAATTTTTGATGGAAATGATTTAGGAAAATTAGGAAATATTGAAGCATTGCCTACAACAGAAGAAATTAATATATTTGTAAAACAAAATTTTGCAGTGAAAGGTGTTTTAAGTGCTGATGATATTTTGAAACAACACCAAAAAGCCAAGGAATATTTGAACCAAAACGATGTTAATTCTGCATGGAAAGTCTTGTTGGCGAAGTAATTAAATAAAATAATAATAAAAATAGTTAAGATGGAAGTATCAGGAAAAATTAAAATGCTTGGAGAAGCAAAAAATGTAGGAAATGGAAGTTTCTTAAAAAGAGAATTAGTGGTTACAACTGACGAACAATATCCACAACATATTTTAGTTGAATTCGTTCAAGACAAATGTGATTTATTAAACAGTTTCAATGTTGGTGAAGCGGTAAAAGTTTCAATCAATTTAAGAGGTCGCGAATGGGTTGACCCACAAGGAGTGACTAAATATTTCAATGCAATTCAAGGTTGGAGAGTAGAAAGATTGGCTGTTGCGGCACCAACTCAAGAGCCACCAATGCCAGCTGCCGAAGCATTTGCACCAGCGGAAACATTCAAAGAAGAAGAGCACGACGATTTGCCTTTCTAATTACAAATCATAAAGGATTATAAGTCAGAATTTAATTTTCTATTTCTGACTTTTAATACTCAATAAATTGTATTTCAAACTTCGCATTTAAAAAATGTACTTTTTAACTAAAGATTTGTATTTTCCACCAGTTCATGATGCTAATTATGAAGGCATTCTTTCCATAGGAGGTGATTTATCAGTAGAAAGAGTATTATTAGCCTATAAAAGTGGTATTTTTCCGTGGTTTAATCCAGGCGAACCTATTCTTTGGTGGGCACCAAGTTCAAGAATGGTTTTATTTTTCGAGGATTTGATTATTTCAAAAAGTATGCGAAATATCCTCAATAGAAATGTTTTTAAAGTTACTTTTAATCAGGAATTTAAAGCGGTTATTTCAAACTGTCGTTCCATTAAAAGAGAGGGGCAAAATGGAACTTGGATTAGCGATGAAATGATCGAAGCGTATTGTAATCTTCATAAATTAGGCATTGCAAAATCTGTTGAAGTATGGCAAAATGAAGAATTAGTTGGCGGATTATATGGTGTCGATTTAGGAAATGTATTCTGTGGCGAAAGTATGTTTTCCAAAGTTAACAATGCTTCCAAAGTAGCTTTCATTACTTTAGCAAATCAATTAAAAAACGACAATTATAAAGTATTAGATTGCCAAGTTTATAATGAACATCTCGAAAGTTTGGGTTGTATTGAAATTGACAGAGAAGATTTTATGAAAATTTTGAATTAAGATTCTTAACTTCTTTTCCAGCAATCTTCTACGTGATCATTTACCATTCCTGTGGCTTGAATATGAGCGTAAACAACTGTTGATCCTACAAATTTAAACCCTCGTTTCTTTAAATCTTTGCTAATTGCATCCGAAAGGGGAGTAGTGGCAGGAACTTCTTTCAGTGTTTTAGGGTAGTTGATAACAGGTTTTTCATCTACAAATCGCCAAATATATTTACTGAAACTTCCAAACTCTTCTTGTATTTTCATAAATGAAATGGCATTCGAGACTGCAGAACGAATCTTCAATTTGTTGCGAATAATTCCCGTATTTTGCATTAATTCTTGGATTTTTTCTTCAGAATACAAAGCCACTTTTGAATAGTTAAAGTCGTCAAAAGCCAATCGAAAGTTTTCTCTTTTTTTTAATATTGTAATCCAACTCAATCCCGCCTGAAACGTTTCTAAAATAAGAAATTCAAATAATTTTTGGTCGTCATAAACAGGAACTCCCCATTCGTCATCGTGGTATTTTTCGTAAATATCGATTCCAACGCACCATTTACATCTGATTTTTTCTTTCATGATATTAGTTTTGACAGTTTCAAATATAAAAAAATCCCATTTCAAAGTAATTTGAAATGAGATTTTATTTTTTAAATCTAAACTCAGAAATCTAAATTCTAAAATTAGATTAACCTAAAGCGGCTCTTTTGAAACCTGTAACAATTAAGTTTTTATCTAAAGATTGAACATAAGCAGCAACGCTCATTTTGTTGTCTTTGATATAAT
Organism: Chitinophaga pinensis; assembly: GCA_945873505.1. GTDB lineage: Bacteria > Bacteroidota > Bacteroidia > Flavobacteriales > Flavobacteriaceae > Flavobacterium. The sequence continues at coordinate 1,813 of CAMCDQ010000066.1, read as the reverse complement.
CTTGGTTTACTAAAGTATTGTCTTTAAAGAAACGTGCTAATTTACCTTTTGCGATAGCGTCTAACATTGCTTCTGGTTTTCCTTCTTGACGTAAAACATCTTTTGCAATTTCAATTTCTTTTGAAATAATATCTGCATCAACACCATCTTCGTTCAAAGCGATTGGAGCCATTGCTGCGGCTTGCATTGATACGTTTCTAGCAACTTCGTCAGCTCCTTCAATATTTGCAGATAATGCAGTTAAAGTAGCGATTTTGTTTCCAGAGTGAATGTATGATCCGATGAAAGCGCCTTCTAATTTTTCGAAAGTTCTGATTTCTAATTTTTCACCAATAACTCCTGTTTGCTCGATTAATTTATCAGCAACAGTAATTCCGTTGAAATCAGCTGCTAAAAATTCTTCTTTAGTATTGAAGTTCAAAGCCAAATTAGCCATATCAGTAGCCATTTTTACAAAGCTTTCGTTCATTCCTACGAAGTCAGTTTCACAGTTTAATGTAATAACAACACCAGCAGTTTTTGCAGCATTTACAACTGCAATTGCAGCTCCTTCAGTTGATTCTCTGTCCGATCTGTTTGCGGCAACTTTTTGTCCTTTTTTACGAAGGTTTTCAATTGCTAAATCAAAATCTCCATCAGATTCTACTAATGCTTTTTTGCAGTCCATCATACCTGCACCAGTGATTGTTCTTAATTTATTTACGTCTGCAGCAGTTATAGTTGCCATAATTTTTTTATTTTAAAGATTAAAAGACTGAAAAATTTAAAGAATAAAAATAATGCTAATTTTAAATCAACACATTAAGTAATCTTTAAATCTTCCAATCTTTAAATATATTTTTTATTCTTCAGTTGCAGGAGCTTCTGCTTCAGCTAAAGGAGTTTCAACTTCCACATCTGCTACAGGAGCAACTTCTACTTCAACAGCAGGAGTAACTTCTTCCACATCTGCTACAGGAGCAACTTCTACTTCAACAGCAGGAGCAACTTCTTCAACTACGGCAGCAGGAGCTTCAACAGCTTCTACTTCAGCAGCAGGACTTTCTGTATCACCTTCTTTATCAGAAGTTCTATTTGCAAGTCCATCAATAATAGCAGCAGTTATTAAAGTTAGAATTTTATCGATTGATTTTGAAGCATCATCATTTGCTGGAATTACGTATTCAACCTCTCTTGGGTCAGAATTGGTATCTACCATTGCAAAAACTGGAATGTTTAATTTTTGAGCTTCTTTAATCGCGATGTGTTCTGCTTTAATATCAACTACGAATAACGCAGCTGGAAGTCTTGACATATCTGAAATTGAACCTAAATTTTTCTCTAATTTAGCACGAAGACGATCAACTTGTAAACGCTCTTTTTTAGAAAGAGTCATGAATGTACCGTCTTTCTTCATTTTATCAATAGTTGCCATTTTTTTAACGGCTTTACGGATAGTTACGAAGTTAGTTAGCATTCCACCAGGCCATCTTTCTGTGATGTAAGGCATGTTTGCAGTTTTTGCTTTTTCAGCAACGATATCTTTTGCTTGTTTTTTGGTAGCAACAAATAATATTTTTCTACCTGATGCAGCGATTTTTTTCAAAGCGTCATTTGCTTCTTCAATTTTTGCTGCCGTTTTATATAGATTGATAATGTGAATTCCATTACGCTCCATATAAATATAAGGAGCCATGTTTGGATCCCATTTTCTAGTCATGTGTCCGAAGTGAACACCTGCTTCTAGTAATTCTTTTACTTCTACTTTGTTTGACATTTTTTCTTTAGTTTACGTTCTGTTGATTAGCAATGTTCCTTTTGGCTTTTGGCTTTA
>CAMCDQ010000065.1 GCA_945873505.1 Chitinophaga pinensis | reverse complement strand
TTAGTAGATTGAAGCATGTTAATCATTACAGAACTAACTTTATATTCAAAACGCGCACCAAAAACTACAGTTTCATATATTGGGTTTGCATCTGGTTGTGCAGCTAAATAAGTTAATTGAGCACTATCACTGTTAGAAGACATTAAGTTACCAGCAGTTACAAGCGCTTGAACAGCTGCTCCAACATTTCTTACTTTAGATATTCTCATTAATGCTTTCAGTTTTAATGAATTGGCTAATTTTCTCCATTTAGTAGTGTTACCTCCATAAACGAGATCAGAACTTGCAGGAACATTACCAGAACCAGAAGCCAATTTAGCATCAGCTTGAGTTAATAAATCTAATATTCCATCATAAACAACCTCTTGGCTATCATAAGCAGGCTTAAGAATAGATGGATTACATGATTCTGTGTAAGGAATTGGACCATAAAGATCGGTTAAGATCTGATAAGCATTAGCTTGAAGTACCAAAGAAATTCCCATTATATTCGTATTTCCTTCTGCTTCAGCCAATGTGTACATTGATTTAGCATCAGAAATAACAGAAGCGTAAAGAGAACTCCAAACACCATCTATAGCTGCTCTTCTTGGAATGTATCTTTCTTCATCGTTGTACTGTACTTTAGACACTTGTTGTGACCAGCACATACCCATATCTCCCCCTTGTTGCATACCATAAATTACATTTTGGTTAACACGGATAATATTACCCAATAACAAATGCGATGGTACAGCAGTAGGATTATTAGGATCTATATTTACTGTTTCGAAATCTTTGTCACAACTAGCGCTAAAAAGCCCTATTAATGCAACAAATAAAATTGATATTTTTTTCATAATCTACTATTATTAGAATTAAAATTTAACATTTATATTAAATCCATAAGATCTAGCAGAAGGAATTTGACCAAATTCTTGACCTTGTTCCCCATTAGCACTGCTAAAACCTGTTTCTGGATCAATGTGCGGAGCTTTTTTGTACAAAATTGCTAAGTTTCTAGCTACTAATGAGAATTTAAAATCTTCAACAAAAGTTCCTTTTAACCATTTTTTTGGAAAAGAATAACCTAATGACATAGATCTCAATTTAACATAAGTTGCATCAAAAATTGCACTTGATTCAACGGTATTTCCATAAGCAGTTTGGTTGAAAGCTTTTGCGCCTACAACTACGTTGTTAGCAACATATCCACCAGCTCCATCCGACATTACACCGTTTCCTACTACACCAGTCTCACGACCGATTAATGACTCTTCTAAAGTTCCAGCATATCTACCCCAAGCATACGTCATAGAGTGAACATCACCACCAACTTTAGCATCGATTAAAGTACTGAAATCGAAATCTTTGTATTTGATGTTAAAGTTAGCACCACCCGTCCAATCTGGAGTAATGTTACCTAAAACTTTTTTCGTTGTTTCAATTTGTGGTAATCCATTTTCATAAACAACATTCCCGTTAGCATCTCTTTCGAAATCTCTACCAACAAGATCACCATAAGCATTTCCTGGTCTTGCCTCTAAGGTAACACCCCATTGACCTCCTAAAATGTATGTATCTAATTCCCCTAATGAAGTTACTGTGTTTTGATTTTTTGCAAAATTCAAATCTACATCAAAACTAAAATCTTTGGCTTTTAAAACTGTAACACCAGCTTGTAATTCGATTCCTTTGTTTTCCATGTTTGCGATGTTATCCCAAACACTTGTAAAACCAGTAGCACCAGTAACTTGGATAGGAACTAATAAATCAGAACTTTTCTTAGTGTAATACGTTGCAGCAATACGCAATCTGTTATTGAAACCATTCAAATCAACACCAATCTCAGTACCTACAACCGATTCTGGTTTCAAGTTTGGATTGTACTGAGTGTTAGGAGTTGAAGCTTGATTTCCCCAACCATTGTTTGTAAGGAAATAAATACTGTTCAAGTTATAAGCTCCTAAAGCTCCTGTACCTCCCACTTTAGACCAACCTCCTCTAATTTTCAAGTAATTGATTTTAGTATCTTTCAATCCTAAGATTTCAGACAAAACTACAGAACCAGAAATTGCTGGATAAAAGAATGAATTATTTTTTTCAGGTAGTACACTCGACCAGTCATTTCTTCCAGAGAAGTCAACGAAGATATAATCTTTATATGACAATTGTCCAAATCCTAAAACTGATCCAATTCTAGTATCAACAAACTGATTTCCAACAGTAGCTGTTGATCCAGTTTTTAAGTTAGATAAGCTATAAAAATTAGGTAATTCTAAACCTGGAATACTTCCATAAGTTTGAGTTCTAATTCTTTTCATTTGATTTACACCAGCATTTAAAGATAAATTGAAATCAGAATTAATTTGTTTTTTATAATTTAAAATTAATTCACTATTTACTTCAGAATAACGCAATGAGTTTTCATTGTACGAACCATCAACAGCATTATTTGAACCTTTGGCTTGACGACCAGTTGTTAATTGAGAATAATGATCTAAAGAAACTTTTCCTGTTGCAGAAAACGCTTTATCAAACTGATACGTCAAATAAGTAGATCCAGTAACTCTATCTCTGTTATATGTGTTCGTATTTGTTTCAAGAATCCAATACGGATTATTTTGAAAATTAGTATTCCAGTTTAAAGGAGTACCTGCAGCAGGCGTATTCGCACCAGCAAGAGGTAAATTTCTCCAGTCTTTCAAATCAGTAAAGTTAACATTTCTTGCAGACCAAATAAATTGTTGTGCTGCATTTTCATTATTGTAACCAGCAATAGGCAAGTTATCACTTTTATCATTGAAATACATTAAGGAAACACCACTACTTAATTTTTCACCAAGTTTGATATTACCGTTCATAGTAACATTGAATTTTTTGAAATCAGTAAAAGGAACCATACCAGTTTCTTTAGAGTTTCCAATAGACATTCTAAAGTTAGCATCTTCATTACCAGCAGACAAAGACAAGTTATTTGAAATTACAACTCCTGTTTCGTAAAAATCTTTAACGTTGTTTGGATGAGAAATCCAAGGAAGTGGCGCACCACCAACTTTATAAGAATCCCATTGTACAAAAGATAATCCCCTGTCTAAAGCAGGACCCCAACTTTCATCAACACCATCATTATATCCATTTCCAGCACCATCAACAAATTCAAAATAATTTGAAGTAGATCCTTGACCATAAGAGTTTTGGAAGTTTGGAATTACTAAAGGATCTGAAAAAGTAATGTTTGAGTTAAATGAAGCTACACTTAAAGATTTTTTACCTTTTCCTGATTTAGTTGTAATGATAATTACACCATTACTTGCTCTAAGACCGTAAAGTGCCGCAGCATTAGGCCCTTTAAGTACCGTCATGCTTTCAATATCGTCAGGACTGATACTTGCAGCACCATTTGGTAAATCACGTCCACCACCTGATTCTGAATTACCATAAGAAGTGTTGTCAAAAGGCACCCCATCTACAACAAATAACGCTTGGTTATTTCCTGTGATAGAAGAGTTACCTCTTAATACAATTCTTGATGATGCTCCAACTGCTCCTGAAGAGTTTGTTACTTGTACCCCAGCAACTCTTCCGCTTAAGGCGTTTACTAAGTTACTTTCTCTTGCTTCAGTTAAAGTAGAACCTTTGATGCTTTGTGAAGCATACCCTACGGCTTTTTCTTTTCGTTTAACACCTAAGGCACCAACTACAACTTCTTCAAGTTTAACACCATCCTGCATTTTTACATTTACAGTATTTGACGAACCAACTTTCGCAGTAGTTTCAGTCATACCTACAAAAGAGAAAACTAAAACGTCTCCAGCTTTCGCTTTGATAGAATATTTTCCATCTACATCCGTTTGTGTTCCGGCTTTTGAACCTTGAACAACTACATTAGCACCTGGTAAAGGTCCTGAACCATCAGAAACCACACCTGTAACAGTTTTCTCTTGTGCAAAAGAGAACTGCATTGACAACGCTATTAAAAGCGTAAAAATCCATTTGAACTTTGATCTCATATTATTTTTATTTGAGTTAGTTATAATGCAAACCTCTTAATAATTTCTTAATAAAACAAATTTTTTAAATAAAATATTTTTAAACTAATGTTAAACTTATTAAACTTAGCTTGAATTATTATTTAGGAGTGGATAAAAAACATAATAATACGGCATTTATTGCTATAGATTTTTATACTTTTATCAAAATTAATTTAATGTTAAGAAGCCATTTTTTAGAAAACTGCATAGAAGCCGGAACTGACGAAGCGGGTCGCGGATGTCTTGCTGGCCCTGTTACCGCAGCAGCCGTAATATTACCTCATTATTTTACCAATGCGTTACTTAACGATTCCAAACTACTTTCAGAAAAAAACAGAGCCATTTTGAAACCTTTAATAATAGGTGAAGCAATTTCATTTTCTGTAACCCATTTAGAACCTCTACTAATTGACGAAATAAATATTTTAAACGCATCGTTAAAAGCTATGCAAGAGAGTATTTTGAAGTTAAATGTATTTCCGAATCATATAATTGTTGACGGAAACCGACCTTTAATTTCAAAAGGAAGTCAAAATAACAAAATGGGCAAAATTTTTACCTCTGAAGAAATACAATTTCTAAATTCAATTCCGAGTACTTCAATTATTAAAGGAGATTCAAAATTCATGAGTATTGCGGCTGCTTCTGTTTTAGCAAAAACCTACCGAGATGAATACATGGACAGGATTCACGAGGAATTTCCAATGTACAATTGGAAACAAAACAAAGGCTATCCCACAAAAGAACATCGGAAAGCTATTTTAAAATATGGGGTGACGAAATACCATCGGTTGACTTTCAAATTATTAGAAGATAAAAGATAATAGACTAAAAAATGTCGAAAGTCGAAAGTCAAAAGTCGAAAGTGCGATTATCGTTTCAAATAATTTAAAATTTAAAATTCAAAATTTAAAATATTTTTTCCTTGCGCCCTTTGCGAAAACTTTGCACTCTTTGCGGTTAAAGAAAAAAGTCGAAAGTCAAAAGTCGAAAGTGCGATTATCGTTTCAAATAATTTAAAATTTAAAATTCAAAATTTAAAATATTTTTCCCCTTGCGTCCTTTGTGGTTAAAAAAAACAACTTTCAAATAAAACTGAAAAATGTTTCAAGATTTTTTCTTTCACTTCTTGTTCGTCCACTTTTTCAACACCCAATTCTACATTTAAAGAAGTAACTGCTTTTCCGCGGATGCCACACGGAATAATATTGTCAAAGTAACCCAAATTGGCATTGACATTTAATGCAAATCCGTGCATCGTAACCCAGCGGGAAGCTCGAACACCCAAAGCACAAATTTTTCTTGCAAATGGTGTTCCCGCATCAATCCAAACTCCTGTTTCACCTTCGCTTCTTGTACCTATTATATTATACTCTGACAAAGTTAGGATTATGGCTTCTTCAAGATAGCGCAAATATTTGTGAATGTCTGTGAAAAAATTATCTAAGTCTAAAATGGGATACCCCACAATTTGACCAGGCCCGTGATAAGTAATATCGCCACCACGATTAATTTTGTAGAACGAAGCTCCTTTGGCTTCCAATTGTTTTTCGGATAATAGCAAATTTTCTAACGAACCGCTTTTCCCTAATGTATAAACGTGCGGATGTTCTACAAACAAAAAATAATTTGGGGTTTCCAAATCGGTTTCCTCTCTCCTATTCTGAATTTTCAAATCCACAATTTCCTTGAACAATTCCTCTTGGTATTCCCAGGTGGCTTTGTAATCTTTTAAACCGAGATCTTGAAATTCAATGTTTTTGTTCATTACATTTATTTGTGGCGCAAAGTTACAAAGTTATATACGAAATAACTTTAAATGGAAAGTCAAATTAATTTTCAAATTTTGAAATTGCCACATTTTCAAATTTAACTATATTTGCAATCTTAATAAATAAATAAAATGGCATTATCCGAGCAAGAAATCCTTCGTAGAGAAGCACTTCAAGAATTACGCAATTTGGGAATTGATCCTTATCCTGCAAATGAATTTGTAACTACCGCTTTTTCAAGTGAAATTTTAGCCGATTTCGAAAAATTTGAAGGTAAGGATGTAGTTTTAGCAGGTCGTTTGATGGGGAAAAGAATTATGGGAAAGGCATCATTTGCTGAACTTAAGGATTCTGAAGGCCGTATTCAAATTTATGTGTCAAGAGACGATATTTCTACCGACGAGGAAAAAACAATGTACAATGTGGTTTTCAAAAAACTGCTTGATATTGGGGATTTTATTGGAATTCGCGGAACGGTTTTCAAAACGCAAGTTGGGGAAATTTCGGTGCATGTTTATGGTTTGACAGTTTTGGCAAAAGCCCTGAAACCTCTTCCCGTTGTAAAAACAGATGCTGACGGAAAAACGCACGATGCTTTTTCAGATCCTGAGCAAAGATACCGCCGTCGCTATGTGGATTTGACGGTGAACGACCATGTGAAAGAAACATTTATTAAAAGAACAAAATTGTTCAATGCGATGCGTTCTTTCTTCAATGAACAAGGTTATTTAGAAGTGGAAACGCCTGTTTTACAACCTATTCCGGGTGGCGCTGCGGCACGTCCGTTTATGACGCATCACAATTCGTTAGACATTCCATTGTATATGAGAATTGCAAATGAATTGTATTTAAAAAGATTGATTGTTGGCGGTTTTGAAGGGGTTTATGAGTTTTCGAAAAACTTCCGAAATGAAGGAATGGATAGAACACACAATCCTGAATTTACCGCTATGGAAATATATGTAGCTTATAAAGACTATAATTGGATGATGAAATTCACCGAAAATTTGTTGGAACATTGCGCCGTTGCTGTAAATGGAACTTCGGAAGCTACTTTTGGCGAACACCAAGTGAATTTCAAAGCGCCATACGCAAGAGTTACGATGACGGATTCAATCAAGCATTTTACAGGTTTTGATATTTCTGGGAAATCAGAAACAGAATTATTTGATGCCGCGAGAGGAATGGGAATTGATGTGGATGCGACAATGGGAAAAGGAAAATTGATTGATGAAATTTTTGGTGCTAAATGTGAAGGAAATTATATTCAACCGACTTTTATTACTGATTATCCAAAGGAAATGTCGCCTTTGTGTAAATCGCACCGTGATAATCCTGAATTGACCGAGCGTTTTGAATTGATGGTTTGCGGCAAGGAAGTTGCCAATGCCTATTCTGAATTGAATGACCCAATAGACCAACGAGAACGTTTTGAGCACCAATTGAAATTAGCTGAAAAAGGCGATGACGAAGCCACAGAATTTATTGACGAAGATTTTCTACGTGCTTTGGAATATGGAATGCCACCAACTTCTGGATTGGGAATTGGAATGGATCGATTGATGATGTATTTAACAAATAATTCTTCTATTCAAGAAGTTTTGTTTTTTCCTCAAATGCGTCCTGAGAAAAAACAAGTTCAAATTGAATTATTAGACGAAGAAAAATTAATTATCGACTTATTAAAATCCAATGACAATAAAATGGATTTAGGTGTTTTGAAAATCAAATCAGATTTGAGCGGAAAAAAATGGGATGCTGCGATGAAAGGTTTGTCAAAACACGGTTTGATAAAAGTATCTTTGGTTGGCGACAATAAAATAGTAGAATTGGCAGTATAAAATATTTTATCCCATAGCATTAAACCTTATAAAAAACAAACGGTCTTATCTTTACATTAACTTAAAAAAATATAAAATGAAAAAATTAATTGTAGCTGCATTTTTAGTTGTAGGATTTACAACATTTGCACAAGTTGAGAAAAGAGAAAATGCTAAAAAAGAGCCAATGGAGAAAATGTCTCCTGCTGAAAGAAGTCAAATGGCATTAAAAAAAATGACGAAAAATCTGAGTTTAAATGAGGCACAACAAAAACAAATAAGTGCTTTATTCTCAGAGCAAGAAGCAAAAAGAGGTGATAGTCAAACCAAACCAACGAAAGAGGATCGTAAGATTATGGAAGATAAAATTAGTAAAATTTTTACTCCAGAACAAAATGCTAAATGGGAGAAAATCCAAGCAGAAAGAAAAGATAAAATGAAGGAAAGAAGAGAAGGTAAAGGTGAAAAATCTGAAGATAAATAATCAATTATTTTTTTCTTAAGGAAAAATCATTTAGATTTGAATTCAATTTAAATCAATACCCATGAAAAAAATAATTATTGCTAGTTTTATAATGCTTGCTTTTGGTAGTGCTATGTCAGCTCAAAACAAGAAAAAAACTATTGTAGCTGAAACTAAAGAAGTTGTAATTTTAACTCCAGAACAAGCAGCTAAAAAAGATGCTTTAGCAATTTCTGAGTATTTAGGTCTTGACGAAAATTTAAGAATTGCATTTATAGGTCTTTTTGAAATGAAACACAATATAATGCAGAGTAGCTCTGAAACTGTTGAAAGCAGAAGAGAGATGTCTAGAATTGTTGGTTTAAAAATTGAAGCTTCAATGGACTCCAATCTATTAGAAAAATTAAAAGGTAATACGGCACTTTACAACCAGTTACTAAGTACCGATGCAATAGAAGTTAAAAAATAAGATTTTATATTTATAAAAAAAAGGGCTTTCAAATTTG
>CAMCDQ010000064.1 GCA_945873505.1 Chitinophaga pinensis | reverse complement strand
CGTGTTTTCTGCACTTGCAAGAAATCCATCAGAAGACGAACATCTTTGAAGTAATTCTATCGCTTTGATATAACTTACATTCTCCATTAGTCAATACTTTCTTTTTGCTTATTAACTGTAATGAAAAGTGTAAAAATCCCACCGAAAATTAGAAACAATCCTCCCAAACGAATCACATTTATAGGATTTTTACCCAATAAATCAAAGACAAAATATTGCATTGTAAAAATTTGTATGATCATTGGAATTACAATAAACATATTAAAAATACCCATATAAATTCCGATTTTCTTTTTAGGAATTGAACCTGCTAAAAGTTGGTACGGCATTGCTAACATTGAAGCCCAAGCAGTTCCTAAACCAAAGGAATACAAATAAATGGTACTTATTTTAATTGCATCTCCGAAAGGGTTCCACATCATAAAAAGTGTCGTTTCATTATTCAAATACGGGATTGCTAGTAAGCCCAAACCACCCAATGTTAAAGCAACAAAATGAACTCCTTTCGCACCAATTTTGTGTGCTAATGGAATTAATGCAAACGCAATCATAAAACAAATAATATTGTACGTTCCATTCAAATTTCCTGTCAACATTTGCGCATTTGCATAGCCAGCAGTAGTTGCATCAGAAGTATTAAAAAGTGAAATTGATAATGCACCCGTGATATATTGCCAATAGCAAAACATGGCATACCAAGTAAAAAACTTCACTGGAATGAGTTGTTTCATTGTTAAAGGCATTTCTAAAAAAGCGTTTTTTATGTCTTTATAAATACGATATAAAATAGTTCCTTTACTTTTTTCGATTTTCAATTCCTCCAATTCCTCAGCTGTTGGCGGAAATTCTTTTGTTGACAAAACGGTAACCAAAATAGAGACAATTGCCGCAAAAGATCCTATGAAAAATGCCCAATACGTGTAAGTAGGAATTCCGTTGCTCATTTTATCTGTGATTGCCAGAAATCCGAAAGAAACTAAAATTGCAGGTGTAAAATTGGATAAAGTACTTCCCAATCCTGTGAAAAAACTTTGCATTAAAAACCCAATTGAGAATTGTTTGCTTGGTAATTTATCGGCTACAAAAGCACGATATGGTTCCATTGCGATGTTATTTGCAGCATCTAAAATCCAAAGTAAGCTGGCTGCCATAAAAATTGAACTTGAGAATGGCATTGCAATTAATGCAACACTTGAAATTAAAGCGCCTATTAAAAAGAAGGGTTTTCTGCGTCCGAATTTTGGCGACCATGTACCGTCACTTATTGCTCCAATAATAGGTTGTAAAACCAAACCTGTTATTGGACCAGCAAGCCAAAGCATTGGCAAACTTGCTTCGTCAGCACCCAAATATTTATAAATAGCACTCATATTACTTTGTTGCAAACCAAAGCTAAATTGAATTCCAAAAAACCCGAAATTCATATTCCAGATTTGCCAAAAATTGAGTTTTACTTTTTTTAAATCTGTCATTTTACTATTTTAATTAGAAAGTCGTTAAAGTCAGCATTGTTAGTAAATATTTCTCCATATTTATCAATAACTGGAATTCCTAAATTATTAGTGCTAATATTGGCATTCTTTAACTTAGAAAGCATTTCGCTAAGTGCTTCTTTATCTGTATCAATATCGTAAAAAACGAAATCTATTTTATTTTCAATTAATTTTTGTTTTGTAGCGATGCAATAATGGCAATTTGAACTTCCGTAAATAAAGATTATTTTTTTGGTTTTTTCAATGCTTTTTTCGGATTTGACAATTGCTTGAGCACTCAAATTGAATTGAGACATTATAAGAAAAAACAAAAATAAGAAACTTAATTTTTTCATATTCAAATAGAAATAATATTAAAAACAATTCCCATACTATAAAAGTACAGGAATTGCCCTAACAAAAACAAAAATGAAATTTTATTAGAATCTATAAGACAAAGCCATAGAAAGTGATCTTCCTGCGAAAGGTCTTGCTCTTACATAATTCACTGTGTTTTCTGTAATACTTCCTTCTTCAACTTCGGTAATTGCTAAAGTATCCAAAAGATTATTTCCAGAAACATTTAATGATAATCCTTTAGTGATTCCAATTTCTACGAAACCATTAATTAATACAAAACCATTCATAACCAATTGGTTGCTGTCTTGTGCAAATGCTTTTGATTGTCCCAAAAAGCTTAATCCAAGAGAATTTGTTTTAGAAAATTTGTATGTTGGAATGAAACTGTACATTAATTTAGGTTGTCTTCTTGGCGCATTTCCTGCGTTTGCCCCTGAAGTAATTTCAGCTTTGGTATATGTTAAACCTCCACGTAAATCGAAATCTTTGCTAACATTGTAAGCCGTTTCCAATTCTAAACCTAGGGATTTGTAATTATTTTGAGTTAAAACTGTTGGGTTTGTAGCTTCAAATCCTGATTGTTCATCTGTTTTAGCATAGAAAAAAGTTCCATAAACATATCCTTTTGAGAATTTTTGTTTGTAACCTAATTCTGCTTGAGCAAGGTAATCCAAAGAATTTATTAAATCTCCATTCAAATAAGATGCTGCAGGTCTTTCAAACAAAATACGATCTGCTTTTGCAGATGCGCCTTTACTATATCTAGCAAAGAAAGATTGATCATTACTTAATGCATAGTTTGCACCTAATGAATAAGACACATAATTATAATCGTAATCAACTGCTGTAGTTTTCGCTGTATTTACTGCTGAAACACTACTTTCTGGAGCACTAATAACTCCGTCATTATTAATATCGAATGAAGATTGAGAACTACCCGCAAATGAACCTGTAACTTTGCCCAAATCATAACGAATACCACCTTCTAATGAAAGTTTATCGTTTGCTTCAAGTGAAACGTTAGCGTAAGGTGCAGAAACATTATATTGTGTATCATAATTTCTAGTACAACAGTTACCCCAAGCTGGAACTCCATAAGCATACAAACCATTATCAGACAATGAACTTCCTGACGCATTTGTTACATTAAGTAAGCGAGGATTTGAATCTGAAACTTCTTGTAAATACGAATTCCACATCCAAGACATTGAAATATTTTGAATTGATTTAAAATAACCCGCTGTAACTCCCACTTTATCGAATTTTTTAGTCACTTTAAAATCATTCATAAAGTTATTGAAATCGTTTAATTGTGTATCAAACATATGAATTCTTGCAACTAAACCATTTGCTGTATTGAAAGGTGTTCCTGTATTTGCATAAGACAAAGTAGAACCTGTTCCGAAAGAATTTGCAATCGCAGAAGCCGTTCCAACTTCTGATGGGAAAGGAGAAATAAATCCGCCAGAATTTGCAGTAAATCTACCACTTTCAGAAATTTTCCATCCATCTTCCAAATCGAAAGCAGCATTAATTCCTAAAGATTTTGAAACTGGATTCATTCCATCGGCAACTTTTCCTCTTCGTAATTGTCCATCAGGACCTAAACCTACATTATGAGATAAGAAAACCGATTGTAAAGCACCTTTAGTAGCATTAAATCCAGGAACATTTCCCCAAGAAGGATTTGCATTTGTCCCAGAAACTTGAACTGGCATTGGCATATAAGCTGCAGCTCTATCGTTTAGGAATTTTGCATAAATGGTTACACTTCCTTTATCAAATTCTTTTGTAATATTGAATTTAGCTTGACCACCATTATTAGCTGTGAATCCAACATTTCTAACTCCTTCTCCGGCTCTGTAAAATCCACCTGCGTGGAAATACAATCCATCTCCAATTTTTGCACCGTAGTCTAAATCGGTTCTGAAATTGTTGTAATCAAGTCCAAAACTTGTACTCATTGTTCCACCTTCAACTTTACCAGTTTTACTAATAAAGTTAATGATTCCTCCTGGAGAATTTGATGATAAAATAGACGCTGAACCTCCACGAATGGCTTCAATTCTAGCTACATTTCCATCAAATCTTGTAAAAATATCTGCAGTAGCAAATGCGATATCTCCAAATAAAAGAACTGGAAGACCGTCTTCTTGTAATTGTAAATATTTTGAACCCCCTGAAGAAATTGGAACACCACGAACTGCGATGTTAGCATTTCCTTCGCCACCGGTAGATTCTGAACGGATTCCTGGAATTGTTCTGAAAATCTCAGCAGTTGATCTTGGAGCTGATTGCTCAATTTGTTTGATTCCTAAAGTTGTAATCGATACACTCGATTTAATTTTAGTTTTTGGATTCACTACACCCGTAACAAAAACCTCTTCAAGAGCATTTGTTTTGGTTGTATCTGTGACCATTTTTGTTTCTTTTTGTGAAAACATTGAATTGGCAAATAGTAGTGCCATCAATAATCCAAACTTTTTCAATAAAGTAATTTTTTTCATAGTTTAAAATTGAACGATTAATAATTTGTTGTTAAAAGTTTTACGAAATTAGTTTTAATTCTAACTTATTTTTACGAAATAGTACCGAAAACGTTTTCGATAATACCGAAAACGTTTTCGATTTTATATATATATTTTTATGATATTTGTAATATGAAAGAAATAACCTTAAAACAGATTGCTGAGACTTTAGGAATTTCGATTACTACTGTTTCCAAAGCATTGAAAAACTATCCTGATGTTAGTCCGAAAACCAAAAAAATGGTTCTTGAATTAGCGGAACAACTTCATTATACTCCGAATAGTTTTGCTGTAAATTTAAGGACAAAAGAGTCAAAAACAATAGGATTAATTATTCCAGAAGTAGTTCATCACTTTTTTTCTAATGTTGTAAATGGTATTATTGCCGAAGCAGAAAAAAATGGTTATCTCGTAATTATATTGCAATCCAACGAGTCTTTAGAGTTAGAAAAAAAGCAAGTCGAGCTATTAATTAATAAAAGAGTTGATGGAATTGTGATGTCGCTTTCTAACGAATCAAATGATGACGAACATTTAAAAGAAATTATTCGTCGGGGAATTCCGTTTGTTCAATTTGATAAAATTTCGAAGTTAATTCCAAGTTCAAAAGTTATCATAAATGACCAAAAAGCAGCAATGGAAGCCGTTCAGCATCTTATAGATAATGGTTGCAAAAAAATTGCTCATATTCGCGGCCCCGTAAATCCACAAAATGCAATTGATAGATTCATTGGATATAAAAAAGCATTAGAAAAAAATGCAATTCCGTTTGACTCAAGTTTGGTTTATACTTGTGAAAATGTAACTTTTGAAGAAGGCTTATTCTTTGCTAAAAAAATAGTTGAAGAACATTCTGATGTAGATGGAATTTTCGTAATTACAGATTTAGTTGCTGTTGGTGTTTTGACTTATTTCAATGAGAAAAAAATAAATGTTCCAAAAGATATTGCCGTAATTGGTTTTAGCAATTGGTTTATGTCTAAAGTAATTACCCCAAAATTGAGCAGCGTTGACCAGCCAAGTTATGAAATGGGCGTTGTTTCTTTTAATTTATTAATGGAAGAAATGCAATGTCGGAAAGAAGAATTACCCTTTAAACCCAAAATCATAGAATTAGAAACTAATATCGTTGCAAGAGAATCGAGTATAAAAATGTAAAACAAATACTATTTCTGCAAAGCTAAATCGTAACTTTGTATTTCTTAATAAAAATCAATTCGACTAATTATATTTATTATGGGAACAACACCGCACGAACTTTACGAATATGCCCGTCTGAGAATCAAGCAAAAGAAAAGATTGTATTTTCATTTTGTATTGTTCTTAATTAGCAGTTTGTTTATGCTTGTCGCCAATAAAATATTTAAAGTTGGCGAGCCTAACAATTGGTTTTTATGGGTTTCTACCACCTGGTTTTTCCTTTTTATTCTTCATTTTATAAATGTTTTCATAACCAAACGTTTTATGAATAAAGAATGGGAAAGAACTCAAATTGAACGATTAGTTGCACAACAAGAGAAAAAAATTGAGGAATTTCAATCCAAAGTTGAAAGTGATTTTTCAAAAAAACATACTATATAATGAAAATATTAATTGCCGCTACTTCCCAAAACAATGCCCTAGGAAAAGACAATAAAATTATTTGGCATTTGCCTGATGATTTCAAACGTTTCAAAGAATTAACTTCTGGACACCATATTATAATGGGAAGAAAAACATTTGAAAGTTTTCCAAAACCATTACCAAATAGAACGCACGTGGTAATTACACGACAAAAAAACTTCAATCCCGAAGGCTGTATTGTGGTAAATAGTATCGAAGGCGCCTTTGGAATTTGCCCTGAAAACGAAGATGTTTTTTTAATTGGCGGCGCCGAAATCTATAAATTGGGACTTCCATTTACAGATAAAATGGAACTCACTTTTATAAACGAGACTTTTGAAGCAGACGCTTTTTTTCCAGAAATTGATTTTTCTGAATGGAAACTTACCAAAGAAGAATTTCATCCAAAAGACGAAAAACACGGGTACGATTTCAGTTTTCGAACTTATATTAGATTATAATTAATAATCACTTTGGTTTGGAAAGAAATTTCACAAATTAAAATAATCGTTACCTTTGCCCAAATTAAAAAATAATGTCAAAAAATATTACCCCTTATAAAGATTCAGAACTAGGGAAAAAAGAGCAAGTAGCACAAATGTTTGACACTATTTCTGGTAATTATGATGGTTTGAACCGCGTAATTTCATTTGGAATTGACATTAAATGGCGTAAAAAAGTACTGCAATTGGTTTCTGATAAAAACCCAAAAACAGTTCTCGATATTGCCACAGGAACAGGCGATTTAGCCATATTAATGACGGCAACAAGTGCTGAAAGAATTGTGGGATTGGATATTTCTGCAGGAATGCTTGGTGTGGGAAGAAAAAAAATTGAAGCAAAAAAACTTTCTGATAAAATAGAAATGATATTGGCGGATTCAGAAAATATGCCTTTTGAAAACGATACTTTTGATGCCATTACCGTTGCTTTTGGAGTTCGGAATTTTGAAACATTAGAAACAGGATTGTCAGAAATCCTGCGCGTGCTTAAGCCTAACGGGATTTTTGTGATTTTAGAAACATCAGTTCCAGAAAAAACACCTTACAAACAAGGGTATACTTTTTACTCGAAAAACATACTTCCATTAATTGGGAAATTGTTCTCAAAAGACGATTCTGCCTATCAATATTTATCAGAATCGGCGTCTGTTTTTCCTTATGGAGAAATTTTAAACAATATTTTGAGGAAAATTGGGTTTATAGATGTTGTATCGATGCCCCAAACATTTGGTGTTGCTACAATTTATTCTGCTACAAAAAAATAATACTGAGAATGTTCAGCACCAATATGAAAAAAATAGTTGTTTTACTTTTATTAGCATTTATAAGCGTTGGACATTCACAAACCAAAGGGATGTTCAGTTATGATCCGCTTGTGAATTTAGAAAATTTTGATAAAAGCAACGTTTATTGGGGTTATTTTTTAGGGTTTAACTCTTATGGATTCAAGATTGATTATAAAAATTTACAACCAAAAGACATTGAAGTTGAAAATACTACGGGGTTTAATGTAGGATTAGTTGCGGATTTACGTCTTCAGGAATATATTAATTTGCGTTTTGAACCCGGATTGTATTACACCCAAAGAAACCTAACTTTTCCAAATTTCACTCGCGAATTAGATTATTTCAGAGACGTGAAATCAACGTATATTCATTTTCCATTATTATTGAAATTTTCTGCATTAAGAACTGGAAATGTGCGTCCATATCTTCAAGGCGGACTTTCTGCCACATTAAATTTAGGAAGTAATTCAAAATCTATTGTTGACAATTCGAACCAGCGATTTAGAATGAAACAATGGTCAACAAATTATGAAATTGGTTTTGGCGTTGATTTATATTTTGAATATTTCAAATTTTCTCCATCCATTCGAGGAGTTTTTGGTTTGAAAGATGAATTAATTCGAGATAACGACCCGAATAGCCCTTGGACTTCAAATATAGAATCGCTAAAAACAAGAGCCATTCTTATCAACTTTACTTTTCACTAAGAAACTTTAATTTATCTTCTAAATTCACTCAAAATAATTGCGGTTGCGGTTGCTACATTCAAACTTTCTGTTTGTTGCAAATCACCAAAACGAGGAATTGTCAATCTGTTTTTTATGGTTTTTTCGATGCTTTCAGAAATTCCATTTGCTTCATTTCCCATCACAATTATCGCTTCTTTTGGCAAGGTTTCCTTGTAAATATTAGAGCCATCCATAAAAGTTCCAAATACTGGGAGTGTTGTTTTTTGCAAAAATACATTCAAATCAATGTAACTCACATTTACTCTTGTGATAGAACCCATAGTGGCTTGAACGACTTTTGGATTGTAAATATCAACCGTTTGTTCCGAACAAATTACCTGTGAAATTCCAAACCAATCGCATAATCTCAAAATGGTGCCTAAATTTCCAGGGTCTCGAATATCATCCAAAGCGATAATTAATCCATGCTCAATTATTGGCTTAACCGATGGAATTTTAAAAACCGCCAAACAATTATTTGGAGTTGATAAAGCACTTAATTTATTCAAATCACTTTTTGAAATTATAGTTTTAAAATCGGAATTAACAGCATCAAAAAGCGGTTCGGTTGTGTATAAATGTTCCAATATAAAGTTGGATTTCAACAATTCCTGAATTACTTTTACACCTTCAGCAAAGAATAATTGGTTTGCAAAACGAAACTTTTTTTGTTGCAAACTCGAGATTAACTTTATTTGGTTTTTACTAACCATAGAAAT
>CAMCDQ010000063.1 GCA_945873505.1 Chitinophaga pinensis | reverse complement strand
CCGTTATTAGTGGTGCAATGTTTCAAGATCAATGGTATGTTCCGCAAGGTGAAAGTTGGGTTTCTGTGTTTTTTAAAGATGCAAAATCCGATTATTTATGGAAAGAAACTAAAGGTTTTGGAAGTTTGTCTTTGCCATTTGAAACCATTTTAGATAAAGCTCAAAACGCCACTTTTTGGATTGCCCCTGGCGATTTTTCCTCGTTAAAACAAATGAGCGACAGCAATCCACATTATTCTGAATTTTCGAGTTTCAAAAATAAAAAAGT
The DNA here is from genome assembly GCA_945873505.1 of Chitinophaga pinensis. Taxonomy (GTDB): domain Bacteria; phylum Bacteroidota; class Bacteroidia; order Flavobacteriales; family Flavobacteriaceae; genus Flavobacterium. The sequence continues at coordinate 8,587 of CAMCDQ010000063.1, read as the reverse complement.
ATATTCGTATGCTATAAACAAAGGTACAAAAGGTGGAATCGTATATTTTGAATTGGCTTCTGCTCGTCCAGATTTGGTTTTGAAAGATTTAATAAAGATATTTCATCCTGAATTATTGCCCAATTACCAACCCTTTTTCTTTCAAAAATTAGAATAAATTGAACACTACAAATAAAAACACTTTACTTTTTTCATCTCTAATTTTAGGGGTTGTTTTGTTGTTTTTACTCAATATTAGTTTGGGTTCCATTACAATTCCTATAAAAGACATTTTCAATAGCATTATCAACGGAATTTGCAGCAAAGAATCTTGGAATTACATCATTTTAAATTACAGATTACCAAAAGCTATTGTGGCGATATTAGTTGGAATTGGTCTTTCTATTAGCGGATTGCTGATGCAAACCTTATTCAGAAACCCATTGGCGGGGCCTTATGTTTTAGGGCTCAGTTCAGGAGCCAGTTTGGGAGTTGCAATTGTGATATTAGGCGCTACTTTTTTACCCCCATTTCTTTCGGTATTTTTCCTTTCATCATACGGAATCATACTCGCTTCAAGTTTAGGTAGTTTTTTGGTTTTATTGTCAGTTTTGGCCATTGCGCAACGACTTCGAGATACAATGGCAATCTTAATTGTTGGATTGATGTTTGGGAGTTTAACAAGCGCTATTGTTGGTAGTTTAACTTATTTTAGTACAGCCGAACAACTTCAGAAATTCACCTTTTGGTCGTTAGGAAATCTTGGGAATTTATCCTGGCATTCCATTGCCATATTATGTTTTTGTGTAGTATTAGGATTACTTCTAAGCGTTTTAAGCATCAAACCGTTAAACGCATTATTATTGGGTGAGAATTACGCAAAAAGCCTTGGGATGAATTACAAAAAAACCAAATACATTATCATTTTTGCAACCAGTTTATTGGCAGGAAGCATTACCGCTTTTGCAGGACCTATAGCTTTTATTGGACTTGCCGTTCCGCACATTGCCAAATTAGTATTTCAAACCAGTAATCACAAAATATTATTTTGGAGTACCTTACTTTTTGGTGCAATTATAATGTTGGTTTGCGATATCATTTCCCAAATTCCAGGCACAGAAATTATTTTGCCAATTAACGCTGTAACTTCTATTTTCGGAGCGCCAATAGTGATTTGGTTGTTGGTAAGAAAAAGAAAAATGATGTCGTAAATCGTAGCTATTTTAATAGACACTGATTACTTCGTCTGTTCGCTTCGCTCGTGTTAAAGATTAACCGCAAGGAGCGCAAAGTTTTACGCAAGGTTCGCAAAGGAAAATCTATTATCTATCAGTCTATCATCTATTTTTCTATTATCTATTTTCCTTATAATATCTCGCTTCAATTCTCTTAATATCTTTTATAGAACTCCTAGCCCACTGCAATCGTTTTTTAAGGATTTCCTCTTCGGATAATTGCCAATTTATATCGGAATTTCGAAGTCGGTGCATTAAATTTTGAATGATAATTGCCGCAGAAACTGATATATTTAAACTTTCAGTGAACCCCACCATTGGAATCTTTAGAAAACCATCTGCTTTTTGCAAAATCTCTTCAGATAATCCATCGCGTTCAGTTCCAAAAAACAAAGCGCTGGGTTTTGAAATATCAAAATCATCCATCAAACAATCATTCTCATGCGGTGTCGTGGCAATAATTTGATATCCTTTGGCTTTTAGCGAATCAACACAGCCTGAAATACTATCAAATGCATTAATATCTACCCATTTTTGAGCACCCATAGCAATTTCTTTATCAATACTTTTGCCATATCGTTGCTCTATAACATTCAATTCTTGAATACCAAAAACTTCGCAACTGCGCATAACCGCACTCGTATTGTGCATTTGAAAAACATCTTCAACGACAATCGTAAAGTGATTAGTTCTATTTTTAAGAACGTTCAAAAAACGCTCCTTCCGGTTTTCTGTAAGTATATTTTCTAGAAATTCTAAGTAGGCAATGTCAATCATTATTCAAGTATTTTAGGTAAATTTAGAAACAAATTTGAGTTTTAAAAACTTTTCGATTTAAACTTGAGGGATAAAAAAATTCCAACGACCTAAAAACCTATTTTAACCAAACAATTCTTTATATTTGCACTTTCAAAAAACATCACAACAATGACTACTTTAAACGAATTAAATGCTGTTTCTCCAATAGACGGAAGATACAGAAGTAAGACCATTTCATTAGCGCCATTCTTCTCAGAAGAAGCATTAATTAAATACCGTGTATTAGTTGAAATTGAATACTTTATCGCTTTGTGTGAAATTCCATTGCCTCAGTTAAAAAGTATTAATCCGGATGTGTTTGAAAGCTTACGAAACATCTATAAAAACTTCTCCACGCAAGATGCACTTTGGATAAAAGAAACCGAAAAAACGACCAATCACGATGTAAAAGCAGTTGAATATTTTATCAAAGAAGCTTTCGGAAAATTGGGGTTATCACAATATAAAGAATTTATCCATTTTGGATTGACTTCACAAGATATCAACAATACAGCTATACCATTATCAACTAAAGAAGCTTTTGAGAAAGTATATATGCAATCTTTAATTGGATTGACTTCCAAATTAAAAGAGTTGAGTATAGAATGGCGCGATATTCCAATGTTGGCAAGAACCCACGGACAGCCGGCCTCTCCTACTCGTTTAGGTAAAGAAATAGGTGTTTTTGTAGAGCGATTAGAAGAGCAAATGCGCTTATTATTCAATATTCCTTTTGCGGCTAAATTTGGTGGAGCAACTGGAAATTACAATGCGCATCACGTGGCGTATCCACAGATAGATTGGAAAAAATTTGGAAGTGATTTTGTAGAAGGAAATTTAGGTTTGCACCATTCTTTTCCAACAACTCAAATAGAACATTACGATCATTTTGCGGCATTTTTTGATGGTTTAAAAAGGATAAATACCATTATAATTGATTTAGATAGAGATATTTGGACATATGTTTCTATGGACTATTTCAAACAAAAAATCAAAGCGGGAGAAATTGGTTCTTCGGCTATGCCACATAAAGTAAATCCTATTGATTTTGAAAATTCAGAAGGTAATTTAGGGTTGGCAAATGCTATTTTTGAGCATCTTTCAGCTAAATTACCATTATCAAGATTGCAACGTGATTTGACTGACAGTACAGTTTTGAGAAATATTGGTGTACCAATGGGACATACATTAATTGCCTTTGAAGCCACTTTGAAAGGATTGAACAAATTACTATTGAACGAACCTAAATTTCACGAAGATTTAGAGAAAAACTGGGCAGTTGTAGCAGAAGCCATTCAAACAATTTTACGCAGAGAGGGTTACCCAAATCCTTATGAAGCGTTGAAAGGTTTAACCAGAACTAATGAAACGATTGACAAAAATGCGATTCATAATTTCATTTCATCTCTTGAAGTTTCTGATAAAATCAAAGCAGAGTTAATGCAAATTACTCCGAGTAATTTTGTGGGAATTTGATTTTTTTGTAACAAAGTCGTAAAAAGTCGTTTGACTCACTAAGGAAATTAAAAATCTTAGCGGGTAATGAAATTCAATTATGGAGTAGATAAACTTGAAAAAGAAAAATATTGAATTTATAGAAATAAAATTGAAGATGCAAAAGAATGCAACTTGCGAAATCAAAGCCTGCTAATCGATGCTATTACTTCATTATGCAAAGTTGCATGACCTAGTATAAATAAACTCAATAATCTCATAAAAGGGTATAACAAAAAAAGCCTCGAATTTCTTCGAAGCTTGAATATTTTGGGTGGCTGACCGGGTTCGAACCGGCGACCCTCGGCACCACAAACCAATACTCTAACCAGCTGAGCTACAACCACCATTTTTAACGAGTGCAAATATATCACAAATGTTTTATTTTGCCAAGTAAAAAATCAAAAAATTAAATCAAATCCCCTAAGCTATTGACTGCCACATACCTTTCAACAGTAAAACCTTCGGCATATTCTGTTCCAATTAACCTCCCTAATTCACGAGAGCGATTATGGATACTATCTAAGAAGTTTTTAGTAGAAATTGGTGTTTCAGGTTGCTTTGAATTAGGATTGTAAAACTGAGAACCGTAAGCCAAAATCGAAGCTTCCTTTTTATCGATAAAGCCTGTAATATCAACTACAAAATCAGGTTCTAAGTTTTTCCATTGTATGTAATGATACACAAATTTAGGTCGCCAAGCCGTTTGTGGAAATCCATCAATTGAAGTTTCAATCTTTATTAATCCTGATAAAAAACAGGCGTCAGAAACCAATTTACTTCCTTTTTCGTGGTCAATATGGCGGTCGTCAATGGCATTGCATAATACTATTTCAGGTTTGTATTTTCTAATGATTTCAATTATTTTCATTTGGTGACTTTCATCGTTTAGAAAAAAACCATCCCGCATATCGAGATTTTCTCGAATCGAAACTCCTAATATTTTTGCCGCAGCAGTTGACTCGCTATTTCTAACTTCTACAGATCCTCGCGTTCCAAGTTCGCCGCGAGTTAGATCAATAATTCCAACTTTTTTGCCCAAAGCAATTTCTTTTGCAATAGTTCCAGAACATCCTAATTCTACATCGTCTGGATGTGCCCCAAATGCTAGTAGGTCTAATTTCATAGTATTATATTTTTCATTGTCATTGCTTTATTCACTGTTTCTTGCCATTCCTTTTCTGGAGTACTGTCTTTTGTAACGCCACAACCTATGTATAAATGTGCTTTAGTTCTATCCAATTCTTGTTTTATTTGCATGCATCTCAAATTTACAAATAAATCCGTTTCTGAATTTTCATTTTTGTTTATTTCACCCAAAAAACCAGCATAAAAACTTCTGTTATATCCTTCATTTTCAATAATGAAATCTTTGGCACTGCTTTTTGGTAAACCACAAACTGCTGGAGTTGGATGCAAAAGTAAAACTAATTGTTTTAATGAAACTTTTTCATTTATAATTCCTTTAATATCTGTTTTCAAATGCAGTAAATTTCCAGCTTTTAATGAATATGGCAATGAAATTTCAACTTCATAAGTCACATTTTTTATTGTTTCCAATATATAATCAGTGACAAATTGTTGTTCAACTTGCTCTTTATTTCCCCAAATTACGGTCTCATTATTTTGAAATAATTGTGTTCCAGCCAAAGCGACAATATGAAATTTAATCCCATTTGCTTTAAGCAATCGTTCCGGAGTGGCACCCATCCATAAACCAATTTCAGGATGAAACCAACAATAGTTAAAAGCTGTAGGATACGAATTTAAAATCTTTTTAAATAAATCTTCCAAATCAAAATCCTGCAAATCAAGTATTTCTTCTCGAGATAATACGACTTTAAGGAATATTTGCTTTCCAATTTCTTCAATTGCCTTTTGAACTAAATTTTTAAAATTATTTTTTGTTAATTCATCTACAAAAGTATCAGAGTTTGTTTTTTTATTTATGGTATTTGGTATAAATTCCATTTCAATTAACTCCGATTCTATCTCTGGAATTAGTAGCACTTGTTCTCCATCAAAAGGTGCAAAAACAAAACCTTTTTCGGTGAAATCTTCCGTTATATATATCTGATTGTTCTTTTGAAAAAGCCCTTTTAAGGCATTTTCATTGGGTTTGCTATAAATTACAAACGGTAAGTTTTGCTGAAAATTCTGTTTTACTTTTATAAAAAAATCAATCATATTTTTTTTGTGTCAGATAAATCAATTTTTGATTTGCTGTTATTTTTTTATTTGTAAAACCATATTTGTCAATTTACAAAGGGAAATCAATCGTCCTTCTTCATCGGTGATTTTAATTTCCCACAAATGCAACGTTCTGCCTCTATGAACGATTTTGGCTGTTCCAAAAACAATTCCTTCTTTTATGCTTCGCAAATGATTGGCTGAAATTTCAATTCCTCGAATCTCACTTTCTTCAGGATTTATAAACAACATTGAAGCTGCACTTCCCACACTTTCTGCCAAAGCAACTGATGCGCCGCCGTGCAACAATCCCATGGGTTGATGAATTCTTGGATTTACAGGCATTTTTGCAACTAAAAAATCTTCGCCTGCATCGATAAATTCAATTTCTAATGTTTCCATCAAGGTGTTTTTGGAGTATAAATTGCACCTTTCTAGGACTGTTTTTTTATCGAAATTCATTTTTTTGATGTAAAAATAAGATATTATGAGGATAGTTGAAAATTTATTACCATTTAGTGTGCTAATAAAATTAGTAAACTAAAATCGATACTTTTTCGTTATCCATTAACAAATTAGAAGTTCGGGTATTTATTATTATCAAATTAATACCTATTTTTACAAAAAATCAGTAGCAATGCGAAATACTATTTATGCCCTTTTTATCGGAATTTTAATTTCAATGTCATCGTGTAGAAAAGATTTCGTATTTGAACCAAGCTCTGGAAATTTGGGTTTTTCAAAAGATACTGTATACTTAGATACTGTTTTTACCAACATAGGATCAAGTACATACACTTTAAAAGTATATAATAAAAGTAGCAACGACATCGTAATTCCTAAAATCCAATTAGGAAAAGGAACGGCATCAAAATACAGAATGACTATTGATGGAATGCAAGGTCAAAACGGGAAAATATTTAATAATGTTGAACTTTTAGCCAAGGACAGTATGTACGTTTTCATTGAAACTACAGCTGAAATTACCGATGCAAATCCTACTGATTTTCTTTATACCGATCAAATTCAATTTGATCCAGATAGTAATTTACAAACTGTTGAATTGGTAACATTAATTCAAGATGCTGTATTTTTATATCCTCAAAAATATGTTGATGCTACAACTGGTGCGGTTTCGTATGAAGCATTGCCATTTGGCGAAGACAGCATTTACGGTTTTGTTTTAGACCATAATGACCATAACGATGAATACCATTGGACTAACAATAAACCCTACGTGATTTATGGTTATGCAGGCATTCCGGGTGGCGAAACGCTCAATATTGATCCAGGAGCGCGAATACATTTTCACGCTAATTCAGGAATTATTGTTGGAAATGGCGGTTCATTAAAAGTAAACGGGCAAGTTTCTACAACTACCGCTTTAGAAAAAGAAGTCATTTTTGAAGGCGACCGATTAGAACCTGGTTTTTCTGATGTTCCCGGACAATGGGGTTTAATATGGATGAGTCAAGGAAGTGTCAACAATCAAATTAATCATCTTACACTGAAAAATGCAACAGTTGGTATTTTTGTGGGAGATGTTGAAAATGCTACAAATACCACTTTGAAAATTGATAATTCACAAATTTATAATTGTTCCAATGTTGGAATATTGGCACGAACTGCAAAAATCGAGGGAACCAATCTTGTAATTAATTCTGCTGGACAAGCAAGTATAGCTTGTACTGAAGGAGGTTCTTACCTTTTTAAACATTGTACATTCAACAACAATTGGCAAAGTTCAAAACAAGTCGCTGTTTTAGTGAGCAATTATAAAAAAGTAGGGGAAACAATCACCCCAATTGCATTAAACCAAGCAGAATTTGACAACTGTATTATTTATGGTTCCAATCAAGTTGAAATGCTTTTAGACAAAAAAGATGGCGCAACTTTCAACTATGTATTTAATAGTTGCTTGTTAAAATTTAATAATACCGCCAATCAGTTTACTAATAATCCTTTGTATTTATTTGAAACCGATGCAGCACATTACAGCAATATCATTAGAAATCAAGATCCAAAATTTTTTAATGCCAATCAAAATAAACTGAATATAGACGCTACTTCGGCTGCTTTTGCAAAAGGAAATCCAGTCTATTTAATTTCGTTAGATATTCTAGGAATTACACGGTCACTACCGCCTGATTTAGGAGCATATAAGACTGCGCCGTTTCCAGTAATTCCTTAAACATTTAAGTTTATTTAATTACGAAAAGCTCATTATTCAGTTTCATTATCATCATTAGTTTCATTTCCAAAATCTTCTAAATCACGTCGGTCTTTCTTTGTAGGCCGTCCATCCCCTGTTTTTCGATAATGTTCTTTTGATAATTTCAGGAGTTCCAGATGCTGGAATACTTCTGGCGGTGTTTCATTCTTTCTATAAATATCGACTAATTTTGCAGCTACTCGGTTTGGCGGAACTTCTAAAACTACAATTATTTGAGTAATTTGATCCTTTCTAAAGGTGATTTTATCGGTTGGAAATACTTCTTTTGAAGGTTTTGCAACCAAACCATTAACAGTAATGTGATTTTTTTTACAGGCCTCTGTAACCAAATTGCGGGTTTTGTAATAGCGAACGCACCATAAAAACTTATCTATTCTCATATTTTTTCTAAAATCAAAGTTAAATTGATTACAAAAATAAATCAATATTGTATCTTGCGGACTTAAAATTTATAAAAAATGAATAATTATTTCAAAATAGTTTTATTTCTTGCGATTGGACTAACGATTGCTTCTTGTACAAAGAACGATGCTATTCCTTCAGTTGCACTTAGAGAATATAAAGTACAATATGCCGCTGATTTGGACTCTATCGATAAATATATTGATACCCACTACATTACAGTCGATACAGATTATAATGTAACCATGACAAAAAT
>CAMCDQ010000062.1 GCA_945873505.1 Chitinophaga pinensis | reverse complement strand
GCATTTTCATCGGTAACGGCATTTTGAATTGCTTCAATAACACTTTTAGAAGGTGCCATATCAGGACTTCCAATTCCCATATTAATAATCGGTTTTCCTTCAGAAATGAGTTGGCGAACTTCCCTCAATTTTGATGAGAAATAATATTCTTCAACTATGGCGATACGTTTTGCAAGCTCCACCCCAGCCCTCACCGAAGTAGAGGGAGCAGAAGAAGAAATCGTGATGTTTTTTAAATTTTCCAATTTATTTATTGTTATTTATTCTAAAATATAACTATTTGCTGCTCTACTAATTCCCCCTTAGGGGGCTTGGTTTTGTGTTTTTATATTCCCCTAAAACTTTAAAATATTCCGCCATAATTTCCAATAAAGATTTTGCTTTGGAATAATCGTCATAATCATCAAAAGTTACATCCACAAAAAAAGAATATTTCCACGGAGTTTCAATTTTTGGCAACGACTGAATTTTTGTTAAACTCAATTTACAATCGCTCATTACGTTCAAAACCGCCGCTAAACTTCCTCGTTTGTGGTCCAATTCAAATTTCAAAGAGGCTTTATTAATTTCCTGTTTTGGAACAAATGAATTCTCTTTATTTAGGATAACAAAACGAGTCATATTGTTATTAATCGTTTGAATTTCTGGTGCCAAAATTTCTAAATCATACATATTTGAAGCTGTTTTACTAGCAATTGCTGCTATTCCCTTCAATTGATTTTGATGAATTCTTCTGGCAGTTTCGGCGGTATCTTTATCCTCAACTACTTTAATATTCGGAAGTTTTTTTAGAAATTCCATGCATTGTAATAATGCCATAGGATGCGAATGAACTTCTAAAATATCCTCTACTTTTTGTCCTTTCAACGCCATAAAATTTTGATGAATATCCATATAATATTCCCCAATAACATGTAAATTATTCTTGTCAATCAACGCATAGTTAGGAATTATTGAACCCGCTATTGAATTTTCAATAGCCATAACTGCTTGATTTGATTTCCCAGACAACAAACTATCAACTAATTCTTCAAATGACATACATTCATCAACATCAATATCTTGATGGTAGTATTCCAATGCCACTTGGTGGTGAAAAGAGCCTTTTATTCCTTGTATTGCAACTTTTTGTATCATATAGTCAAAAAAAAATCCTGATTTTCATCAGGATTGTATAGCTTTATTTGTTTTTTATTTGTTTCAAATAACCACAGCACAATCCTTACTTCTACTAAAGAAGAAATAATAAGAAGGTGTAAAATTGAAATTGTTGTTCATTAAGTCTATGATTATTTAGCAAAGCTATGTATAAAATTTGTTTAAACACTATAAAAATTTAGATTTTTTAAATTAAAAGGAATTTCTTAATTTGAACTATACTATTTTATCAAATTATAGTAAAACAGACCTTAAAATCATATTTATTCAAATTAACACATTGTTCTTAGTTAAATAAATTTAAGGTTTTGTTTGCATTTTGAAGATATTTAAATGCGCTGCTAATTTTGCAATCTACATTATAGTAAAAACAAAAAATTTCTGCCTACTTTTGTTCAAAATCAAATATCATGTCAATTGAAGTTGTAAATATTTCCAAAAGTTATGGCACCCAAAAAGCGTTGGATGCTGTTTCTTTCTCTGTAAAAAAAGGAGAAATCGTGGGTTTTTTAGGTCCAAATGGAGCAGGAAAATCAACTTTAATGAAAATATTAACAACCTACATCAATGCTGATGAAGGTGCTGCAACTGTAAATGGTTTTGATGTAAATTCAAATCAAAAAGCGGTTCAGTTATCCGTAGGTTATTTGCCGGAACATAATCCGTTGTATTTGGACTTGTATGTTCGGGAATATTTGGCTTTTAATGCTGATGTATATAAGGTTGCGAAATCAAGAATTAACGATGTTATTGAATTGACTGGTTTATCATCAGAAAGTCATAAAAAAATTGGACAATTATCAAAAGGATATCGTCAACGTGTGGGTTTGGCGAATGCATTATTGCACAATCCAGACGTTTTAATTTTGGATGAACCTACCACAGGATTGGATCCAAATCAATTGGTTGAAATTAGAAATGTGATTAAAAATGTTGGTAATGACAAAACTGTTTTCCTTTCTACTCATATTATGCAAGAGGTTGAGGCCATTTGTGACCGTGTAATTATCATCAATAATGGTAAAATTGTAACCGATAAAAAATTAGACAAATTGATTTCTGCCGATAAAGAACAAGTTATTGAAGTAGAATTTGATTTTAAAATTGAGGAAGAGGCAATTGCAAAAATGCCCCATTTGAAATCCTATAAAAACACGCATGATATGTTATGGGAGTTGACTTTTCTATCTGATAAAGACATGCGACCAACGGTTTTTGATTTTGCCCATGAAAATGGATTGAAAACGTTGCAACTGAATCAAAAAAATAAGAATTTAGAGACCATTTTCAGAGAAATTACCAAAGAATAATTCTAATTATAAATTACTCGTCCTTGGTATAACTGTTGTACATCAACTATTGGAGGATTGTTTTTTAGGATTACATTTCCAGTACTTACCATTTTCCCCGTGATGCTTTCTGTAGGTTTTACAATCATATCGTTTGATCCTCTGTGGAAAACTACAATTTTTTTAGCGTTCAAATTATCCCCAGTAAATCGTCCGTTCCCATCATAAAAATTAACTAAAAGATTATCAGTTTGCCCTGAAACATAATATCTCGAAACATTATTATTTTCGATGACCGTTTGAGAATTATTGACTTGAATATTAAAATCTCCCGTTCCTGCACCATCGTATAAATCCATAGCAATCAATCTCAAAATCGGGTAGGTTAAAACCCCATTGGAGGCGATTAATTTTTCAGTTTTAGAGTGCAATTCTATAATATTTGGCGCCGTAACATAAACTACCGTATTCCCATAATCACGAACCCAATTGCAGGTAGTATTGTCTTTTAATGCAAGTAGCCCATCAAGAACGGTTGCTTGAATATTCGGCATTAAATTTTCACCCGCTTGAACCTCAACTTTATAAACCGGTCCTTCTGTTACCACTAAACTTATCCCTTGATACACAATGATTCTATCAAAATCTCCAACTGTAAATTCTTTGGTAATTATTGAACCCGTTGCTTCTATACATTCTCCTAGATTTGAACATCCAATAAATAATAATAACAAACCAATTAAAAATACGCTTTTTTTCATATTCAAATTTTTATAATCTTACTCCAACCGCAAACTCCATCGCTTCGGCTAAAAATCCATGTGTTTTGATGGAAATTCCTGTAAATATTTTATTGCTAATATAATATTTCATTCCCAACCTATCATAAATTGCAATATCATTTTTAAATGGTTGGTAAACATAATATCCAAGTTGCACCTCTAAAGAAATTCGATTTATGAACAATTCATGCCCAACAAAAACACCAACACGCTTGTAATCCGTATTTGGATCTATATTTAAATTTGGATAGGCTATTGATTGGTATTTTATGAAATCTATATTTGATCTCGTCAAAAATAATTCGGTTCCAAATTGAATGGCGCTTTTACGATTCAATCTTTTGTCGGCAAAAAATCCAATATGATAAAAAGGGTGTGTTCCACTTCCAACAATTGTGCTTTCATTAATTCCTGTACGAAGCACAAAAGTGTATTTAATTGGCTGTTTAAATTTTCTATTAAATGAAGTTGTATCAATCGGTTTATTCGCAATTTTATCAAAATTATAATTTAAACCAAGATTAATATTAAAGGTATTAATTCCGCTATTTGGGGATTTCATTCGAGCATTTGAGAAATGGGTAAAAAGAAAACCAGCTTGCAATCCTAATTTATCGATGATATTTTCTTTTTTATAATTCAACCCAAAATTAACATTGCCAAGAAATTTTGAACCAAAAGCTCCGTTTTTACTATTGGCAACATTATCATGCGGATTGGGAGCCAATGCGATTCCGTCTGCTACTTTCAAGACCAAATTTCTGTTTAAGAAATAGAAATTATAATGCAATCCAATGGCATAATTATGTCCTAAAAATTCATTTTTAAAATCTTGATATAAGAAATAAACACCGTAATCTGGAAAGTTATAAGCCGATTCCCATTCTTTATTTCCATGTGTTTTTTTAGAAAAACTTAGAAGAACTCCTTCAGGATGTCCAGTCACCAAATGAGATAAATCTGGTGAGTGTTTAAAAATGTTTCCAGTAAAAAAATCTGCTTCAAAAGCATTAGATTCTTTGATTTCTTGCGCAGAACTAAAACCAAATAACAACATTGAAATTCCTATAATAATAGCTCTCATTTGGAAAATATTGGAACGCAAATATATTCTTTTTTTTAGAATATTGCCTTTGAAATTTGCCTAATATTTTCAGATTTTCCCATAGAATAATAATGCAAAACAGGGACTCCCGCTTGTTTTAATTCTAAAGATTGCTGAATTGCCCATTCAATACCAACAATTTTAACTTCGGCAGATGATTTGCATTTTTCGATGGCGTTAATCAAATCTTCGGGTAAATCTACTCGGAAAACCTGTGGTAAAAGTTGCATGTGTTTTTTTACTGCAATTGGTTTAATCCCAGGAATAATAGGAACTGTAATTCCCATTGCTCTTGCCTTTTCAACAAACTCGAAGTATTTTGAATTATCGAAAAACATCTGTGTAACTACATAATCTGCTCCGGCTTCTACTTTTTCCTTAAGTCTTCTTAAATCCGATTGCAACGAAGGCGATTCTAAATGTTTCTCGGGATAACCCGCAACTCCAATACAAAAATCTGATTTATTGTCTACATCTAATAAGTCGTGTAAATATTTACCATCATTTAAGAGTTTTATTTGTTTCACCAAATCAATCGCATGGTCATTTCCACCACTTTTTGGAATAAAATATTTTTCATCTTTCATGGCATCACCTCGTAAAGCCATCACATTATCAATTCCTAAATAATGACAATCTACCAATAAATATTCCGTTTCTTCCTTAGTAAAACCACCGCAAAGCACGTGTGGGATGGTATCTACATTGTATTTATGCTTTATGGACGCGCAAATACCCAATGTCCCTGGACGCATTCTTGTTAGTTTTTTATCCAATAATCCATTTCCTTTATCGATATAAACAAACTCCTCACGAGAAGTTGTTACATCAATAAAAGGTGGATTGAACTCCATTAATGGGTCAATATTATCGTATAATTCTTGTATGCTTTTCCCCTTTTGTGGTGGGATAATTTCAAAAGAGAATAAGGTTTTTCCTTTTGCGTCTTCGATATGTTGTGTTACTTTCATATTATTGGTTGTTGGTTGTTGGTTGTTGGTTGTTGGTTGCAGATAATTCTATCCACCGACAACTATCAACAATCAACTATTATTACTCTGCTATATTTGGATTCAACCATTTATTGGCAACTTCCGTTGGAACGCTTCTGCGTTTTGCGTAATCAATTACTTGGTCTTCTTTTATTTTCCCAAGCCCAAAATACTTGCTTTCTGGGTTTCCAAAATAATATCCTGACACTGATGATGCAGGCCACATTGCCATACTTTCGGTTAATTTTACGCCAATTTCTTGTTCTACATTTAATAATTTCCAAATGGTTGGTTTTTCTAAATGATCTGGACACGCTGGATAACCAGGCGCTGGACGAATTCCATTGTAGCTTTCGCCAATTAATTCTTCGGTGGTTAAAATCTCATCGGCTGCATAACCCCAAATTTCTTTACGAACTTTTTCGTGTAAATATTCTGCGAATGCTTCCGCAAAACGGTCTGCCAAAGCTTTCACCATAATCGAATTGTAGTCGTCTAAATTCTTCTCGAATTCAGTTGCCCATTCATCAACACCAAAACCAGTGGTTACACAAAATGCACCCATATAATCCGTTTTCCCACTGTCTTTAGGTGCAATAAAATCGGCTAAAGCGATATTTGGTGCGCCTGCTGTTTTTTGAGATTGCTGACGCAAAGTTAAGAACAGCCCCCTAACCCCCGAAGGGGGAACTCCTATGTTTGTCGATAATTCTTCTCTCATTTTTTCTACTATTTGAGTCGTTCCCCCTTCGGGGGCGGAGGGGGCTTCGTACACTTCAATATCATCATCGTTGACTTGATTCGCTGGGAAAATGCCGTAAATTCCTTTGGCTGTTAATTTCTTTTCTTTGAGAATTACTTTCAACATTTCTTGAGCATCTTCAAAAACTGAAGTTGCTTGTTCGCCAACCACTTCATCTGTTAAAATTGCAGGATATTTTCCAAACAATTCCCAAGTTCTAAAAAATGGAGTCCAATCGATATACGGAACTAAATCCTCTAAATCAACTTCTATGGTTTTTGAACCTATAAAATTTGGTTTTATAGGCGTAAAATTATCCCAATCTAATTTTAATTTATTAGCACGTGCCTGTTCAATTGTTAAGAAATTTTTGTCGCGACTTCGGTTCAAATATCCCTCCCGTAATTCGTCATATTCTAATCGAATATCAGTCGTATATTTTAATTTTGTTTCGGTATTCAATAAATTTCCCGCTACTGTTACCGCTCTTGAAGCATCATTTACGTGAACTACAGTGCTGTTATATTGTGGTGCAATTTTCACTGCGGTATGTGCTCGAGATGTGGTTGCGCCCCCAATCATTATTGGAATTTTAATATTTAACCTCTCTAATTCTTTGGCTAAATAAACCATTTCGTCTAATGAAGGCGTGATTAATCCACTTAAACCAATAACATCGACATTGTGTTCTATAGCTGCCGCAATGATTTTTTCGGGTGCAACCATTACGCCTAAATCAACGATTTCATAGTTATTACAAGCCAAAACTACCGAAACAATATTTTTTCCAATGTCATGAACATCACCTTTTACGGTTGCCATTAGGATTCGGCCAGCCCCCCCCGCCCCCGAAGGGGGAGCTTCCAATAATGCCGATTCAATAGCGCTTAATTTTATTGAAATTTTTTCAATTACGTCAAATATTGTACTAAGAACCTCTTTATTTGTAAATCGAATTACCTGATATCCCTCTGAAACAAGCCATTTTGTTCTTTCAAAATCACTTATTTCATTCTCTGGTAATTGATGAATTGAACCATCAACTTCAATAATTAAATGATGCTTTAAACAAACAAAATCTGCAATATATTCTCCAATTATATGTTGGCGTCTAAATTTGTATCCATCTAATCCCTTTCCACTCAAAACATTCCAAAGCATTTTTTCTGCTTCTGTTGGTTTGTTGCGCATACTTTTAGCATATTCCAAAAGTTTAGGATATGAAACTGGATTGGCGGTCATCCATCTTTTTTCGGCTTCAGCTCCCCCTTTGGGGGTTGGGGGGCTTATAAATGGTAATAAATAGGCTACCGCTTTTTTCATAACTCGTGCCGATTTTACTACTTGTGGCAAAAACATTTTTCCACTTCCAAATAAATCGCCTACAACATTCATTCCTGTCATCAAATTAATTTCGATAACTTCAATTGGTTTGGTTGCTGCAAGTCTTGCTTCTTCAACATCTATTTCGATGAATTCATCAATTCCTCTTACCAAAGAATGTGTTAATCGCTCTTGAATAGTTCCAGAACGCCACTCCTGAATGGTCTTTTCATTTACTTTAAAATCCCCTTTTACATTTTCAGCGAAGTCTAATAATCGTTCGGTGGCATCGTCCCTTCTGTTGAGTAAAACATCTTCAACGTGTTCGAGTAAATCTTTTGGGATTTCATCATAAATAGAAAGCATTTCGGGATTTACAATTCCCATTGTCATTCCGTTTTTGATGGCGTGATACAAAAATGCGGAATGCATTGCTTCTCGCACCGTATCATTTCCTCTAAAAGAGAACGAAACATTACTCACGCCACCACTTACATGAGCGTGTGGAAGATTTTCTTTAATCCATTTTGTGGCTCGGAAGAAATCTAAAGCATTCAATTTATGTTCGTCCATTCCTGTGGCAACAGGGAAAATATTTGGATCGAAAATAATATCTTGAGCTGGAAAACCTACTTCATTTACTAATATATCGTACGAGCGTTTGCAAATTTCGATACGCCTTTCGTAATTATCGGCTTGCCCTTTTTCATCAAATGCCATAATGATTACAGCAGCGCCGTATCGTTTTACTAATTTGGCGTGATGAATAAATTGTTCTTCCCCTTCTTTTAGGGAAATAGAATTCACTACACTTTTACCTTGCGCTACTTTCAAACCGGCTTCGATAATTTCCCATTTTGAACTGTCAATCATCAAAGGAACGCGAGAAATATCGGGTTCGGAAGCAATTAAATTCAGGAAAGTGGTCATTGCATAAACACCATCAAGCATTCCTTCATCCATATTGATATCTATGATTTGTGCGCCGCCTTCTACTTGGTCACGAGCCACAGCAAGCGCTTCGGCGTATTTTTCCTCTTTTATAAGACGCAAAAATTTTCGTGAACCTGTTACATTCGTTCGTTCACCGACGTTTACAAAGTTGGTTTCTGGCGTAATGATTAACGGTTCAAGACCTGATAACTTTAAATAGTTGTTGGTTGTTGGTTGTTGGTAGTTGGCCGTATCTATAATCATAACAACTTTTTATAATAATTTATAAATCCATTTAATAGTTTTTTACAAGATTGCATCTGGTTAAAAACAATATTAAAATTATTCTCGTCAATATATTTTTGGTCAAGAGCTACATAACATTGTGTTTCTAATTCATATAATGAACCTCTTGATATATGCAAAAAATTAATTGTATCTTTTGAAGTTTGTCTTCCGCAACCTTCCACAATATTTGAAGGAATTGAAACCGAACATCTTCTCATTTGATTTGTCAATCCGTAAATTTCTTCTTTTGGAAAAACTTTAGATAAATCGTAAATTAAATTTGTCAATTTTCTTGCTTCAATCCAAACTTCAAGTTTATTGTATTCCATATTTATTGTTGATTTTTGTAAATTGATAAAT
>CAMCDQ010000061.1 GCA_945873505.1 Chitinophaga pinensis | reverse complement strand
TGAAAAAATCAATTGAGAAAGTCCTAATAAAAATAATAATAGAATAACCCCTTTTTTAGTTCTTTTAAGTTTCATAAAACTAATTATTACTTTTATCTTTTTTTCTCTTTTCCCTTTTTTCCTCTTTATCCTCTCTTTTCCCTTTCTTTTCTTTATCACCCTCAACGGCGTTTTCGCCTTTGCTATATTTGGTTCCTTTAGCGCTACCCTTGAAAGCACGATTTTCTTCTTGAGGTCTTAATAAAGGAAGCTCTTGTTCACCTCGCTGAACCTCTACAAGGCTAAATATATCATCTTTATCATCAGCATTCAATAGTGCAAAGTCAGCCCCATTTATTCCTCCATTTTTGAACACGGCATCTTTAATAGTTATCACTTCATGATGCCATTTTTTGTCCCCTTTTCCAGTTACCGTAATTGCTGTCTTCATGGTTTTGTTTCCTGCATCGTAATCAAGTTTCCACTTAGAACCTTCAATGGCATCATACCAAACCACAGTTATCGACATTGTTTTAGGTTTGTTATCTTGAGAAAAACCTTCGTGAAGTTTGAAGTATAGTGCATCTTTTCCCGTTGCGTGTTCAAATCCTCTCGCAAACCTTGAATAAATAGAAGAGGTAGTCGTAATCGGTCCGCCCACTCGCCATAACGGAATGGATGTTTCATCAGGTTCAATTTGATACAATAATCTGGAGTAATTATCGGGCCAAATTTCCCAACCTGCATCATTGAAACCGACTTGGTCACCTCGCTGTTTCACTTGCCCCATTTTGAGCGCATTTTTATCATCGTTTGCTGCTCCATACTTTGCATATTCGGCAGTAATTTTTTCCATACGCTCAATATTTCCATGCGATGCTTTACCAAACTTATCCTCAGGATAAGTATTTGTATCGGCAGCATTCAAACCTTTATGCAAGGCACAGAAAGCGTCGGTTGCTGTCTCAGGGTGTATTTGCCCGGCATACTTATTGAAAAAATAGAAAGAATAATCAAATCCTTGTTCCTTGCTAGCCTTCAAAGCGCCGCTTGTGACATCCCAAACACTTTGGCCTGCGTTCAAGGCATTAATTGCGCCCCAGTAAAAGTTGAGTTGAACATTTAGTTGATACCAAGGACGCGTCCAAGTTTGATCCATCTCAGAACGACGAAAAAGTGTTACTCCTTTTGGGTCAACTAGATAGGGCAAAAACGTGTTTACTGCATCAATTTCTCCACTTAAATGATGTCCTCTCGAAAGTGCTCCATTTTTGATTCCAAAACTATCTTTAAGGTTTTTAATGGCCCAATCCCATTCTTGAACAAAATTATTTTTACCTTCATTACTTTGAGGTTCTACATTGTTCAGAAGCATGCTAATATTTAATCCTGATTTTTTTCCAAACAATTCATCATGCAAGGCAAAGGTTTCAAGACGGAATTCTCTCCATTTTTCACTTTTTACGGGTAAAGAATAATTTTTATCTAAAGGCTCGCCTTTATAAGCACACTCATCTCCAGTACATCCTGTTTTAACTTGAATAAATGAAATAGTTCTTATTTTCTCTTTAGAAAAGCTACTGATGTGTTTAGCCACTTCTGTCAGAAAACGGTGATAATATTTTTTAT
Organism: Chitinophaga pinensis; assembly: GCA_945873505.1. Lineage (GTDB taxonomy): Bacteria > Bacteroidota > Bacteroidia > Flavobacteriales > Flavobacteriaceae > Flavobacterium. The sequence continues at coordinate 8,593 of CAMCDQ010000061.1, read as the reverse complement.
ATTCTGGAGATAGATAATAAGGATAATGATCAAACGCCCCGGGTTTTTTGGTAGCGCTTGTAATTACTTTTGGCACTCCTTTTTCATACACCCATTCCGGTGTTTTTGGCCCTGCTGCAAAAGAAATATATAGCGATATTTTTTCTTTATAGGCTCTTTCAACAGCATTGTCTAATATAGACCAGTCATATATTCCTGGTGTTTTTTCAACTTCATCCCAGGTAAAATCGCAGGATGTTCCTTTTAAAAATGGATACTCTCTTATATTCATTGCTTCTCCACGATCCCAAACACCAAAAGAACTAGGTTGCGGACCTACTTGACTTATTACCATGTTAGAGAAAGCAATTAGTGCTATAATGACAATTTTTCTTATTCTATTAAAGCTTTTTAAACTATATTCATTCATAATTAAAAATTTTATTTAGGTTTAAGACTATTAAATTTAATATTGGTTTAATACTATTTAACTTTGTTTTATTATTTTAAATCAACAAGTTTGGCTCTCAAACATACATTTATAAATGCGGCCGATGTCCATAGTTGGGATCCCGACCCCGAAATTAAACCTGAAGGCAAAGAGACTTTCTCGTGAAAAGAACCAAATCCGCCCCATTCTTTATCTCTTTTTTCAGAAAATTTAGTTCCCATTGTTCGGGCAAGAAGTGCTGCATTGTATGCTTTATAATCTTTACCATCTGCGATTTCCTTGGCTTGCAAGAAAAAGGTATCGCAAAAGGGCCAGGCGGCGGCATTGTGATCTCCTTTTCCATCGCCTAAAAACGGATGAATTAATGGCGTTCCATATTGATTCGAGGGATAATTTTCTATTGTTTTTCTGGCAGCTTCTCCCTTTACAATACCAAATAATATTGCAAAAGCAGTTCCCAAATTGTGCTGGTTGTGCAATACTTTTCCGTTTCTGTCTTTAAAGTAAGTAAAAGTGCCATCAGATAATAGTAATTCTTTGAGAATTGCTTTTTTGATTGACTCGGCTTTTTTGGTCCAAACTTTAGATTCTTCAGTTAAATTACATTTTTTTGCAGCATTGGCTAGTGACAGCATCGCTTTATAGTACAAACAATTGGTTGAGGTACTTTTTATCAATACGCAATCAGCTTGAGAATAACCCTCTGGATAACCCTCGGATTGCAAATCTTGAAAAGTGCTTTGACCTTTGTACAAGCCATCTGCTTTATCATACCAAGGAGCATAAAGAGTATCAAAATTACTTTTTCCATTGGTATAAAACCAGTTCCAATCTGCCACTTCAGGATGGGATTTAAACAAATCATCAACTGCCCAAATCCAGACCACATCATCGGTACGGCGTGTGATACTGTTGCTTTTGAATTGAGCCATTATTTGTTTTCTATCGTCTGTAATTGCTTCCCAAGGAGCATCGATTTCTTTAATAACCTCTTCTGCCGAAACTTTGTATCCCATTTTAGACACTACATTTCTCGTTACCCGAAGTGAAGTCATCATTTCTCTGGGATACAAAGCATTGAGGCCCAAAATTCCTGCATAGGAAATATCGCGGGTGTAAACACGGTCGGTGTAGCGTCGTCCTGCGGCAAAATAAGTGCCATAATCGTTGGTAATTAAGTTGAGCTCGACATCATTAAGGGCAATTGCCCACATTTTTTTTAATAGGGGTGTGGCCTCTGGTTTTAACGCAATAGTGTTTTTTGGGTTGACGCTGGGCAAATCGGCAGTTACAAATTGTCCTAACCCATCTTCTAAAGAATTCGCTTTTAATAACAATGGTCCTTTTGCATAGACCAATTTTTGACTGAATACTGAGGTTGCTACAAAAAAAATATTTATCAGAATTAATGTAAAATGTTTATTCATTTACGAGTTTAAATAGTTAAACAAATAAACAAATTAAAATAAAAATGCAATCATTCAAAAAGTGTCATTCAGTTGGTCTTTTTGTTTCAAATATATTCACTATTTCTTAAGTATAATTTCAAAACAAAAAAAGCCCCATCATTTAAATGATGGGGCTTTTAAATATAAAAACAAACCAGGTTCTACCAGAAAATAGTATATAAGGCAACCAAGATACCAGTTACTAATAAACTACCGGCTAAAAACCCACTATTTACTTTAAACATAGAGGAATCTATTTCTAATCCTTTAGATTTTATTCCTCGTTTTTGGTCAAATAAACTAATAACTATCATTACAGCTACACAGATTACAAATACAAATCCCATACGGTCAATGAATGGAATTTCATACAAACTTGTTCCATTCTCTTGAGGCACTAATACAGCGAAACCTGTTGAATTTAAAAATTCTAAATTTATCCAATTGGGTAAAAATTTAAATACTACTGACAATATAAATCCTCCAATGGTGGCAAACATAGCTGCATTTGAACTTGTTTTTTTCCAGAAGAATCCTAAAATAAACATGGCGAAAACTCCAGGGCTAACGAATCCAGTGTATTCTTGAATAAATTCGAATCCTCCTTTTTTGTCAATTCCTAAGTGGGGCGCAATAACTACCGCTAACATCATAGCTATAAATACAGCCCATTTCCCAACTTGAACCATTTTCTGTTCACTACAATCTACATCAATTTTTTTCTTGTAAATGTCCAATGTAAAAATGGTAGCAATACTATTTACTTTTCCTGCCAATGAGGCAACAACCGCAGCGGTTAATGCGGCAAACGACAAACCTTTAAGTCCTACTGGCAATAAGTTTAACAATACAGGGTAGGATCTATCTGGATTTAAAACGCCATCAGGCCCTAATAATTCTGTTTGTAAACCCCCTTTAGTATAGATTACATAAGCAGCAATTCCAGGTAAAACAACAATAACAGGCATTAATAATTTTAAGAAAGCAGCGAAAAGAATTCCAGTTCTAGCTGTTTTTAAATCGGCACCCAAAGCTCTTTGAGTGATGTATTGATTGCAACCCCAATAATTCAAGTTCACAATCCACATACCTCCTAATAAAACGGTAAGTCCCGGTAAACTAGGAAAGTTAGGACTGTCTTTTTTGAAAATCATGTGGAAATGGTCGCCAGATTGATTCATCATATAATTGAATCCGTTCACCATACCGCTTTGTCCATTTAATTCAGCTACTTTATCCAATGCTAAATAAGTAGTTACTAAACCACCAAAAATTAGAAAAACTACTTGTATAACATCCGTGTAACCAATAACTTTCATGCCTCCTAGTGAAATAATAATAGCAAAGAATGCCAAACCGTACATACACAAATCAAGATTAATACCTGAAATTCCGTTAATTGCTAATGCTCCAAGGTATAGTATAGAAGTTAAATTAACAATTACATACAATAACAACCAGAAAACAGCCATAATCATAGCAATATCCCCGTTATATCTTTGATTTAGGAACTGCGGCATGGTATATATCTTATTTTTTAGGTAAACCGGAATAAAAAATACGGCTACAATAATTAGCGTCAATGCAGACATCCATTCATAGCTTGCAATAGCCAATCCCATTTTAAACCCATTTCCAGACATGGCAATAAATTGTTCAGAAGAAATGTTGGAAGCAATTAAGGAAGTTCCAATAGCCCACCAAGTTAACGATCCTTCAGCCAAGAAGTAATCATGCGAAGCAGAGTTTTTGGCTGATTGTTTCCGTTTGTAAATCCAATATCCATATCCAGCTACTATAAAAAAGTAAACAAGAAATACCATGTAGTCTGCAAATTGTAATGTATTCATAATTTTAGTTTTTGTAGGTTAATTAATTAAGATAATAATATAAAAAAATGTTATTGTATGTTGATTTTTAAGATGCTATTGAAAGTCATTTTCCCTAACTTTCTGTTCCCAGTTCCAAGAGCTTTCCGTTGCCAGTTACTACTATTTTCATTATTTACTTTTATAATGTATATCAGATACTTCTCTTAACATTTGGGCACTTTTTTCAGCAGTAATATCTCGTTGTGACTCTCCCATCATTTCATATCCTACCATAAATTTTTTAACCGATGCAGATCGTAACAAAGGTGGATAAAAGTGCATGTGAAACTGCCACTCTGGGTGAAGTTTCCCATCGGTTGGTGCTTGGTGAATACCAGAAGAGTAGGGGAAAGAAGTCTCAAAAAGATTGTCGTATTTTATCGTTAATAATTTAAGAATACTAGCGTAATCTTCAATTTCGTTAGCAGTTAAATCTGTAATTTTTGTGATAGGTCGTTTGCAAATAATCAGTGTCTCAAAAGGCCAAATAGCCCAAAAAGGAACTAAGGCAACAAAATTATTATTTTCAATGACAATGCGCTCTTTCAGTTTTAATTCTTCATTTAAATAGTCAATTAAAAGATTGCTTTGATTTTTATCAAAATAAGCTTTTAAACTGTTTTGTGTTTTCTCTACTTGGGTTGGTATTGAGGATTGTGCCCATATTTGTCCATGTGGATGTGGATTGCTACACCCCATGACACTTCCTTTGTTTTCAAAAATTTGAACATAATTAATATAATCAATATTGCCCAAATCCGTATATTCACGTTGCCAAGTTCGAATAATTTCTTCGATTGTTGACAAATCCATTTCCGGCAAAGTGATATTGTGTTTTGGTGAAAAACACACCACCTTAGAAATTCCTCTTTCAGGCTTTGCTTTAAAAAAAGTAGCTTCCTTACTTTCTTCAAATTCAATTTCTTCTTGTTTTAATGCTGCAAAATCATTTTCAAAAACAAATGAACTGGAGTATTGCGGATTTACTTCTCCATTGGCACGAACATTATCGGGACATAAATAACAAGTCGAATCATATTCTGGTCTTTCATCACTAGCAACAGTTTCCTTTTGACCTTGCCAAGGACGTTTTGCTCGGTGTGGAGAAACCAAAACCCACTCATTGATAAGAAGATTAAATCGTCGGTGTGGATCTTCGTTGATATCAAATTTTTTCATTATAAATTAGTTTTTATAAAGTGATGTGCCGTTAGAAATTTTTACATCGTAAGTTAATAAATCTATTTTAAAATGATCAGCATATAATTTGGTAAATTTCTCTTTTATTTTAGTTTCACTTCCCTTTTTTACCAAATTGATGGTGCAACCTCCAAAACCACCTCCCATTAATCGAGATCCAATTACATCCTCTTCGGATTTTGCTAAATCTACCAGATAGTCTAATTCTGCACAACTTACTTCATAGTCTTTAGACAATCCTTCATGGGTTTCAAACATTAATTTACCTAATGTTTCAATATCGCCTTTGTCGAGCGCGGTACAAGCTTGAATGACACGTTTTATTTCTTTAACTGCATATAAACTTCTTCTAAATACATTGTACGTCATTTTAGATTTCAATCCAATAAACAATTCTTCATTACAGTCTCTAAAACTATTAATTTCAGGATAATTGTTATTGATAATGCTTAATCCTTCTTCACATTCTATTCGTCGATTATTGTATTCGGATGTAAATAAAGAATGTTGCAAGTTACTATCAAATAAAATTAAAGAATAATTGGCAAAATCAGCATCGTGGTAGGTATAATCCAAAGTACGGCAATCGATTTTTATTACTTTGTTTTCCAATCCCATTACACTAGAAAACTGATCCATGATGCCGCAATTTATTCCAACCCAGTGCTCAGCATTTTGTCCCATTAAAGCCATATCGATTGGTTTTATATCTAAATTAAACATTTCATTTATTCCGAATAAAAATCCACATTCTAAGGCTGCCGAAGATGACAATCCAGAACCGATAGGAATATTACTACTAAAGGCGCAGTTAAACCCGCCTATTTTGTGTCCTTTTAATTTTAATTGAAATAAAACACCCCGTAAATAATTAGTCCAAACGATATCGCTAATTGTTTCTTCTTTTGTAACATCTATTTTTAGTGATTCATTCAGATCAATCGCATGAATTTTTGCGGTATTAGAATTGTTTTTTTCGAATGCAAAACAAACTATTTTATCAATTGCTGCGGGTAAAACATAACCATCATTATAATCTATGTGTTCACCAATAATATTAATTCTTCCTGGGGAAAGAACTATTTTATCGGGTGTATTTCCAAATTTAGCTTTAAAAAAATCCGTTGTGTCTTGAATTAAAATCGCATTCATTATTTATAATTTGATTATTTATATTTAAATTTCTTGTAAATGGGCCTTGCCTAATTTTGAAATTTATATATTGTCTTATGTTGATATACTTCGTCTTTCCTTAAAACAGCGTCAGGAAAATGATCGTGATTAGGGGCGTCAGGAAAATTTTGTGTTTCAAAACAAATTCCACTCAACTTGTGATAATCTGTATTTTCCTTTCCTTTAATTTCATTATTACAATTTCCTCCCACATAAATATGCACAGCCGGCTGATTTGTATAAACCAACATTTCTAAATTATTTTTAGGGCTGAAAAGGGAAGCCGAGAATTCCCGACCATCATTCAAAACAAAAGTGGTATCTATTGTTTGAGGACATTTTTTGGCTTGGTTAAAATCAAAAGGGTTGTTTTCTAAATTCAGAAATTGGCCCGTTGGAATAGTATGTTCATTGGTTTCCAATATTTTATTGGAATTAATTGACAAATCCTGTTCAAGAATAGTGGAAATATGACCATCAAGATTAAAATAACTATGATGTGTCAAGTTTATTATTGTATCCTCCGATGTAGTGGCAACGTACTCAATAATCAATTCATTTTCTTCGGATAAAGTGTAGGTCAAATCTATCGATACATCTCCAGGGTAATTTTCTTCCCCATCGGGACTGAAATAACTTAAAGTTATGGATGGATTTTCCCCTTCATTCACATTTTTAATCTCCCATTGTTTTTGGCTAAAGCCAATATTTCCTCCATGCAAGGAATTTCCGTTATTATTACTATTCAAATCAATCGATTTACCATTCAAACTAAAAGTACTATTGTTAATTCTGCCCGCATAACGTCCAACTGTTGCACCAAAATACGGCGCACTATTTATATTAAAGGAATTTAAATAGGCTTCCAAAGTATCGAAACCCAGGACCACGTCAATAAAACTGCCATTTTTCAAGGGTATTTTTAATGAGGTTATCGTGGCTCCATAAGTGATAACCTTCAATTGTGTTCCGTTTTTATTGGTTAGTTCACAAGAATCAATAACAGCTCCATCGGGCAAATTTCCAAAGAATTTAATTGTAGGATATGTATTTAAAAATGAATTCATTATTTTTTTTGCAAAAATTTTATTAAATATGAAATTCAAAAGTAAATTAAATATCATCATTTTACATACTAGTACCTACCAGTTTTTATGTATTTTTGTAAAAAAAATTATGCGTGTCATAACTATTCAAAATAATCAAGGAATACCAAAGTACAAACAAATCATTTTCTCAATTGAAAAAACAATTGAGAAAGGTCATTTAAAAAAGGATGAAAAACTTCCCTCAATCAATAAAGTATGCCTCGAGTTTTCCTTATCCCGCGACACCGTTCTGCAGGCCTATGAAGAGTTAAAAAAACGAGGTATTATATACGCTATTCTGGGCAAAGGCTACTATGTCAAAAGTACTGAAGTCAAAATAAAACAACGTGTTTTATTACTTTTTGAAGAACTGAATATTTTCAAGGAAGACTTATACAATTCCTTTATTGAAAACATTGGAAAAGGCATACAAGTTGATATTTTCTTTCATCATTTTAATCTTCAGGTTTTTCAAAAAATAATCAATGACAGCAATGGAAACTATACCAAATATATCATTATGCCCACAAATTTAGTTGGAGCATCGGCAATCATAAAAACCCTACCAGTTGATGAAATTTATATATTAGACCAAACAAATGCGGAATTAAAATCATTTCCAGCGGTATATCAAAATCACCAGAAAGATATTTATAATGGTTTAGAAAAAGGTAAAGCCAAATTAAACAAATACGAAAAACTAATTCTTATTTTTCCAGGTTTTAGGGAGCCATTAGGGATGAAAATTGGCTTCAAAAAATTCTGTGAAGACTTCGAATTTACCTATTCGGTTATTACTGTGTTTAAAGACAGGGAAATAAAAAAAGGTGAAGTTTATATCATTCCTGACGACAGGGATTTAGTAAAAGTGATTGAAAAATCCAAGCTACAAAATTTAATACTTGGTGTAGATTTCGGAGTCATATCTTATAACGAAACCCCTTTAAAAAAAGTGGTTGAAAACGGCATAACAACCATATCTACTGATTTTGTTGAGATGGGAAAAATTCTTGCTCAAATGATTTTGAATGGAAAAAAGGAGCAAATAGAAAATAAAAGCAACTTGATTATTCGCCACTCTTTATAAAAATCAGAACTCTGGTATGTAAATTAAATCTGCAGTATTAGTTAAGTTAAATTTTAGAATTATTTTCCTGTTTCTAGAATTCTTAATATACTCATTTTTGCCGAAAAAATGGATGATATATTTAAAAATTCCTTACTCCTGTAAATCGTCAGCAAAAAGTGTACTGATTTAGTCAAAAACTAAGAGAGTGTTTTCAAAAATTATTAAATTTGAATTATTATGAAAACACCAAGAAAACAAACAACAGAAAATTACATTAAAGAGATTCGAAGAAACACCAGAAGAATCTTTAGTTC
>CAMCDQ010000060.1 GCA_945873505.1 Chitinophaga pinensis | reverse complement strand
TTCTGAATACCATTGTTTTTTAATTAAATTGTTACACCAAACACGAATAAAAACGGCTTATAACAGCGGTTTGGCAAAATACCGCCACAAGCCTTTGTACTTAATTTCAACATTCTGCAAGGCGGTACTTCGCCAAGCCACCAAACGTTGTGTGCAAGCATACGACACATTTTAACTAAATGACAAAATTTGCATGAAGAACAATAGAATATTTGGTGTAGCAATGATTCCTGATAAAATCATATACAGAAATCCTAATGCTGTAGTTAATGAACCACACAATGTTTATTTTTCGGCAGAAACAATAGCTAAAGCAAGAACTAATTTTCATAAAAATAATTGTGAAGGAAATGTCAATATTGAGCATAGTGGTGTTCAAGTTGACGGAGTAAAACTTACACAATCTTTTCTTATCGACGAAAAAAACAAAACTAATTTACCAGAAGAGTTTCAAGATTTACCAATAGGAACATGGATGGTGGAATATGAAATTGAAAATGGAGAAGTTTGGCAATTAGTGATGGATAAAAAACTTAATGGTTTTAGTATAGAAGGAATATTTACATATACAAAATAATAAATGCCAGAATAAAACAGCATCTTAACCAAAAACAAATTTTGATTTTAATTTTAGGACTTTTTAATATTATATAAAACAAACAATTATGAAAACAATTATTCTAGCAGTTTTTTTAACAGTGTTTACTAACTGTTTATCACAAGTTAAGGTTACAGATACTAAAGAACCCGAAATAATAGGCGAAATTAGGCTTATGGGGAATTTAAACATAAGTCTCACTAAAAATAATGGAATATGCACATTTACATACCAAGATGAAAAATTTACCAAAATTGCAAACTATAAATCTTTCTTATTTCGGGAGTCAGATATTGACACTATCTATGGTGTTTTTTCATCTGAACAAGAAAAAGGTACTAAAAAAACTATTGAGTTAGAAGATGGCGGTCGTTTAGATATAGAATTCAATAAATCAATGGGAAGCAAGTATATTACCATATCTCATATAAATAAAGCTGGAGTGATTGGAATATGTAGAATGAATTCAAAGCAAATAAACAAAGTTTTTGGTAAATAGTACAATGCCAGCACACAACAGCCGTTTCTCGCAATTGCGAATTTTGTGGTAAGTTCACGTTTACGTTTCGCAAGAATTTTTATCTTTAACAGAAAATAATTCGTTCCGAACTTCGCAACTGACGAGAAGCGGCGGAACGTTAGGCGTAATGCTAGGACAGACCGTTAAACAAAATATTACCTTTGACAAAAAAATAAAAACTAATAAATAAAATGACTATGGATTTTAAAGACCAAATCAAACAACTTGGGGAAAGAGTTGCAAAACTGAAAGACCAAATTCAGACAGAAGAAGCTACAAAAAATGCTTTCATAATGCCTTTTATACAAGCATTGGGCTATGACGTTTTTAATCCGACTGAAGTTGTTCCTGAATTTATTTCGGACATCGGACTTAAAAAAGGTGAGAAAATAGATTACGCAATTTTCAAGGACGGCTCACCGACAATTTTAATTGAATGCAAACATTGGGCTCAAAATCTAAACATACACGATGGACAGCTTTTACGCTATTTTCACGTTTCAAAAGCCAAGTTCGGACTTTTGACAAATGGTATAGTTTACCGGTTTTATTCTGACTTGGTGGCAGCAAACAAAATGGACGAGAAACCATTTTTAGAATTTAACATCAATGAAATTAAAGACAATCAAGTTGAAGAATTAAAGAAGTTTCATAAGACAGTTTTTGACGCTGATAGCATTACAAATACTGCAAGTGAATTAAAATTTATGAATGAGTTAAAACAACTTATTCAACAAGAATTAATAAACCCAACTCCAGACTTTGTTAAACACTTTGCAAGACAGGTTTACCCAAGTGTTGTAACTGCAAAAGTTTTGGAACAGTTTACTAACTTGACAAAAAAATCTATTCAACAACATATTAGTGACCTAATCACGGAACGACTTAAAACAGCATTGACAAAGGAAGACGAAGAAACTAAGAAACAAGAAGCAGTTCAAGCATTGGAACAAGCAAAACTTGACGAAGTAAAAGTAGTTACGACAGACGAAGAACTTGAAGGTTTTATGATAGTTAAAACCATACTTCGACAAAAAATTAGTGCTACACGAATAACGCACAGAGACGCACAATCATATTTTGCAATCTTACTTGACGACAATAACCGCAAGACAATTTGCAGACTTTATTTAAACGGAAGTAAGAAGTTTTTCGTAACACTTGACGACCAAAAGAAAGAAGTAAAAAATGAAATAAATTCTTTAGACGACATCTTTAAACATTCTGAAACACTTTTAAAAATCGTTGACAATTACGACAAATCTAAAGACCCAGCGTAACCGAATGGCAGAAGCACATACGCCTAACAGCACATTGGCAATAGGCGGGGTTTCGTCTCCGCTTGACAGTTTTGTGGTAGCCGAAAGTTCAGTTCTCCGAACTAACTTTTGTGCTGAAAAGCCCGCCCATCGCCAATCTGCAAAACGTTAGCGGTAATATTATGAACAACCACATATGAAAGAACAATATCCGAATTCAAAACTCCTTTTAGCTGCTGTAATTTATACTTCAATTACTTTTATAATTTGGCAACTCGTCCAAAAAGACCAAAGTGCTTCTCTTGGTTATTTTTTCATGTTAATTTTTTTATGGATAATTGGAGCAATAATAGCAGTAATAATAGTTTTGAAAGACAAAATAAAAATTAAAAATTGGAACATATTAACGATACTATTTTGCTCTCCTATTCCTTTTTTGCTTTTTTTTGCAGTAACATCTAAAGAACCATTAGAAGGTAGTTCAGAATATAACAAAAATAATCACCGCATAAGAATATTTGAATACAGTAATAGAAAAGAATATTCATCAAGCGTTGATAAAACTTCAGAAGAATATCCTATTCCTGCAAATGATAAATATCCCCCGCTCCCGCGCGAATCCTTTCGCGTGGTAACGGAATACAATAACAGTACAGCCGAAAACTGGTTATAGTAGGCGGAATAAAAAACTTGATTAGGCACGGATTGCACCCTAACGAAGCGAACAGACGAAGTAAATCTTCGCTATCGGGGTTTACACGAAATTGTGACGTTAATTCAATACGTTCTAAACTAGGGGGCATGCCCAAATAAAACACATTCATAAAAATTGAAAAAGTTATAGTACTTTTACGGTTCAAAAAAACAGAAAATGTCTTCTCATCACATCGTTCGCGACGACCAAGAACCCGCTTTAATAATTGCCAATGGCGCTGCTTGTAGCTCTGAATTGTTAGGGCAATTACTGGAATGGTCGCCTTTGGTTATCGTTTTAGATTCGGCAATGGAACGCGTAGTAGAACTCGGAATAAAAGTAGATGTACTGTTGGGCGATTTTGACCGTGGTTTTGATGCTAATTACTACAAAGAAAGTCACTACCCTATTGAGATCATCCATGCGCCAGATCAAAACAAAACCGATTTGGAGAAAGCATTCGATTATTTGTACGAAAGGAAAATTCCAGCTGTTAATGTGGTTTGGGCAACGGGAAGGCGAGCCGATCATACAATTACGAATTTAACAAACATTGTTCAGTACCGTGAAAAACTAAAAATAGTGCTTTTTGACGACCATTCAAAAGTGTTTCTTTTGCAAAAAAAATATGAAAAATGGTACACCGCAAAAACGCTAATTTCTTTAATTCCGATTGGTAATGTAACAGGAATTCATTCTACAAACTTATTTTATCCTTTACAAAACGATACTTTAACGATGGGCTATCGAACGGGAAGTAGTAATTTTGTTGCTACTGACGGCTTGGTTACGATTGAACACAATGAAGGTGATTTGCTTTTAATGGAGTGTTTGGACTAAAGCGCTAATTCCAAATTTCTATTGCCTATATTTGTTTAGAAATTAGAAAGATGACAACAAAAACGATTACCGAAAAAACCAATTTACACCCAAGAAATCCGCACCGTTTTGGCTACGATTTCAACCAATTAATAGCAAGTTGCCCAAAACTTAAAGCGTTTGTTTTTACCAATGAATACGGAACTGAAACGATAGATTTTAGTATTCCTGAGGCGGTAAAAGCTTTAAATAATTCCTTATTGATTTCGGAATACGAAATTCAGAATTGGGATATTCCAAAAGATTATTTGTGTGCTCCAATTCCTGGAAGGGCTGATTACATTCACTATGTCGCTGATTTATTGGCGTCAAGCAACGATGGAATTATTCCTGAAGGAGAAACCGTACAAGGTTTAGACATCGGAATTGGTTCCAATTGTATTTATCCAATTATTGGGAATTCGGTTTATAATTGGAGTTTCGTTGGAACAGATATTGATGAAAATGCGATTCAAAATTGCAAAAAAATCATTGAAAACAATCCGCAATTAATAGATGCAATTAGTTTGCAACTTCAAGTAGAATCACGTTTTATTTTCAAAAATATAATCACTCCCGAAGATAAATTTGCATTCACAATATGCAATCCGCCTTTTCATTCTTCGGCAACAGAAGCAACTAAAAGTTCGTTACGAAAAGTCAACAATTTGGAACCTTCCGCAAAAGAAAAAATTATTATACCTGTTCTGAATTTTGGTGGTCAAAACGCCGAATTATGGTGCGAAGGTGGCGAATTGGGTTTCATTACTCAAATGATATTTGAAAGTGCTAAATATCCGTTGCAGTGCTTTTGGTTTACAACATTAGTATCCAAAAAAGAAAATCTTTCCAGCTTGTACAAGACTTTAAACAAAGTTAGTGCCGTTGAAGTTAAAACAATTGATATGGCGCAAGGACAAAAAACAAGTCGAATTGTAGCGTGGACCTTCTTGAGTGAAGCCCAACAAAAAAGTTGGAAATTTTAAGAAACTACAATCGTTTTTTTGTAAATTTGATATAAATAAATATATAATGAATACTGTTGAACTTAAAAATATTCTGATTTCTAAAATTTCACAAATTGATGATGAAGCCTTTTTGTCAGCAATAAATACTATTTTGGACAGTAAATCTAAAAGTATTGAAAGTTACGATTCAGATTTACACAAAATAATAATTCTTACCGAACAGCAAAAAAAGGAAATTCTAAATTCTAAAAAGGAATATTTAGAAGGAAAATTTGTTGAAAATGATGTTTTAAATGAAGAAATGGAAAGATGGTTGCGAGAAGAATAGTATGGTCAACATCCGCAAAGCTTCTATTGAAAACGATTTTTGAATATTTTAATTTTAGAAATAAAAGCAAAATATATTCCCTGAAATTAAATGTACTTATTCAAACGGAGTTAAAAAAACTTCTTCAGCAACCAAATATTGGTAAAAAAACAGATTTAATAAATGTACGTGGTTTATTAATTGAAAATTACTATATTTTCTATGAAATAAACGAAACTCATATCATAATTTTATCCGTTTGGGATACAAGACAAGATCCAAAACGATTGAAATACTAATAAATGAAATTCCAAGTTGTATCTGATTACCAACCCAAAGGCGACCAACCGCAAGCTATCGAAAAATTAGTTCGAGGTTTAAACGATGGCGACCAATTTCAAACTTTATTAGGAGTTACGGGTTCTGGAAAAACCTTTACCGTTGCCAATGTCATTGAAGAAGTGCAAAGGCCAACCTTAGTTTTAGCGCATAACAAAACATTAGCTGCACAATTATATTCCGAATTCAAACAGTTTTTTCCGAACAATGCCGTAGAATATTTCGTTTCTTATTACGATTATTACCAACCCGAAGCCTTTATGCCGGTCACGGGAGTTTTCATTGAAAAGGATTTATCTATCAATGAAGAATTGGAAAAAATGCGTTTGAGTACCACCGCATCCCTACTTTCTGGGAGACGAGATATTTTGGTTGTAGCGTCGGTTTCGTGTTTGTACGGTATTGGAAATCCTATAGAATTTCAGAAAAATGTAATTGCAATTGAGAAAGACCAAGTCATTTCTCGTACCAAATTCCTTCATACTTTAGTGCAAAGTTTGTACTCAAGAACGGAAGCTGATTTTACACCTGGAAATTTCAGAATCAAAGGCGATACGGTAGAAGTTTATCCAAGTTATGCCGATGACGCCTTTAGAATTCACTTCTTTGGTGATGAAATTGAAGAAATTGAAAGTTTTGATATTAAAACATCGCAAGTAGTTGAGAAATTTGAAAAGCTGACGATTTATCCTGCAAATATGTTTGTGACTTCACCCGATGTATTGCAAAATGCCATTTGGGAAATCCAACAAGATTTGGTCAAACAAGTCGATTATTTCAAAGAAATTGGCAAACATTTGGAAGCAAAACGATTGGAAGAACGCACCAATTTCGATTTAGAAATGATTCGCGAACTCGGTTATTGCTCAGGAATTGAGAATTATTCTCGTTATTTAGACGGACGAATGGCAGGAACACGCCCTTTTTGCTTATTGGATTATTTTCCTAAAGATTTCCTAATGGTTGTTGACGAAAGTCATGTGACGCTTTCGCAAGTTCACGCAATGTATGGCGGCGATAGAAGTCGAAAAGTGAATTTGGTTGATTATGGTTTCCGACTTCCCGCTGCAATGGACAACCGCCCGTTGAAGTTTGAAGAGTTTGAAGCGATGCAAAACCAAGTCATTTATGTGTCTGCTACCCCCGCTGATTATGAATTGCAACGTTGTGATGGTGTATATGTGGAGCAAGTTATTCGCCCTACAGGTTTGCTGGATCCCGTTATAGAAGTGCGCCCAAGTCTGAATCAAATTGACGATTTAATCGAAGAAATTCAATTGCGTTGCGAGTTGGACGAACGCGTTTTGGTAACGACATTAACGAAAAGAATGGCCGAGGAATTGGCTAAATATTTAACAAAAGTCAGCATTCGTTGCCGTTACATACATTCTGATGTCGATACGTTGGAGCGAATTGAAATTATGCAGGATTTGAGAAAAGGGATTTTTGATGTCTTAATTGGAGTGAATTTACTTCGTGAAGGCTTGGATTTACCAGAAGTTTCCTTGGTTGCTATTTTGGATGCCGATAAAGAAGGTTTCTTGAGAAGCCACCGTTCTTTGACCCAAACCATTGGTCGTGCCGCAAGAAATCTAAATGGAAAAGCCATTATGTATGCAGATAAAATTACTGCCAGCATGCAAAAAACGATTGACGAAACCAATTATCGTAGAACAAAACAAATAAATTTCAATTCTGATAACAACCAAGTTCCACAGGCATTGAATAAGAAAATTGAAAGTGCCTTTACGAAAAACCCTTTGGTGGATTACGAATTGGGATTTGAAGTGGCTAGCGCTGCTGAGCCACAAACAGAATATTTGCCGAAAGCGGAAATTGAAAAGCGCATTCGTGAAAACAGAAAAGGGATGGAAAAAGCTGCCAAGGATTTAGATTTTATGCAAGCCGCAAAATTGAGAGATGTAATTAAGAAATTACAGGAGCAGTTAGTGTGATTTTGAAAATCAATTTATGAGTCGTAAAATAGCCTTCCTTTATATAATATTAATTGTAGCAAGCGTTGTGTTTTCTCAAGAAAGTTCGGCATCAAAAAATGTATCTTCATTTACTATTGAAGCGCCGCAGCTAAATTGTTATAAGAAAATTTAGTTGTATTTACCATAGGATTAATCCCAACATTTTTAATTTAACAAAAAAACGAGAAAACTAAATTCTAAAATCTATTTCCTTTGTGGAGACAATGAAAGTCCAGAGATGGTTCCCGATGCGGATAAAATGGAAATATTACTATCATACATAAGATGCAGTTGCATGCACTTAACCCGTAAAAGAATTATCAAGAATGGACAACATAACGAAAAATTATGGCGAGATAATTTTGTAAAAGTGTACCTTTGGCTTCTCTAAAAAAAATATTTTTAGGCCCTAATTTTTAAAATGACATACTATGAAAATGACAAATAACGATATCCTTAAAAAACTGCGCGTAGCACTAATGCTTCGTGACGACCAAATAGTTGAAATTTTGGAATTAGTAGATTTTAGAATTACAAAATCAGAATTGGGTGCTTTTTTCCGTGCCGAAGATCATGAGAATTATATGGAATGTGGAGACCAAGTATTGCGAAATTTCCTTAATGCTTTGGTTTTGCATTTACGAGGAACAAAAGAAAATCCTAAAAACCCTTCCGATGTTTTGAATAAAAACAAAACGGAAGTGAAATCAGGAAATCACGATGAAGAAAAATCCAGAGGCGATCAAAGTCCTTCGAAAAACAATGTAGCAAAGAAACCCTTTAAAAAACAAACTTCAAACCGTGCAACTCCAAAAATTAAAGTAGTTGAAAAAGTTCGATTCAAAAACGGCAAAAACAAAAAATCCTAATCACACGCTTAGGTTTTTTTGTTTATTTTAAAACGTCGAAATTAGGAATGTTAAAAACCTTATAAAAAGAAATAATTTCGGAATAAAATTATTTCTTTGTTTATAAAATATTATATTTTTGCTATAAACCCATTTATTATAAAAGTTACTATTTAAAATAATATGAAAAAAATAGTCCTATCTCTTATTTTAGTTTGCTTTGTTGCCAATGTCAAAGCTCAGAACGCTTATGATATTAAAATTAATTTAAAAAACTGCAAAGACACGCTCACCTACCTAACTTTCTATCAGTTTGATAAAAATATGATTGTGGATACGTGCAGAAATATTAAAAATGGCAAAATTATTTTTAATGGCAAACGGAAATTAGACAACGGAATTTATTCGCTTATTGGTCAAGGAAAAACAATTTATTTTGACTTTTTCATAGATGAAAATACTCAGAAAATAGATATTAACAGTGATGATTTTAGCAATTATAAAGCAACTTTAACTTGCAACAATTCCAAACAAGAAAATGATTTCATTAATTACATACGCTATTTTGAAACTCAAAAAACTGATTTTGAAGGCCATCTATTAAAGACAAAAGGAATGACCAAGAAAGATTCTACTGCATTTATAATAGAAAAACAAAAAGTGATTAATGAAAATATTGAAAACTATGAAAAGGAATTCATTCAGCAAAACAAAGGAAGTTACATTAGTCAAGCACTTAATTTAAAAATTGAAAAGTACCTCAAAGACGTTCCAAAAGCCTCCAATGGAAGACCAGACAGTATAGCCATTTACAAATACTATAAAAATCAATATTGGAAAGAGGTAGATTTTAAAAATGACGGACTCATTAGAACTCCTTTTTTTGCCAATCGAATAAAACGTTATTTTGACCAAGTAGTTATCAGACACCCGGATTCCATAGCGGTCGAAATAGATCGAATCATGAAGCAAACCGTTGAAGGGTCAGTTATGTTTAAGTTATTATTAGCCCATTTCACTTCGACATATGAAACTTCAAAAATAATGGGTTTCGACAAAGTTTTTGTTCATATTTCAGATACTTATTTCAAAACAGGAAAAGCGAAAGACCTTTATAACGATGATAATATTATAAAAAACATTGTCGATCGTGCCAATCTTCTTAGACCATTATTGCTAGGACAAGTGGCACCCGAATTACCAATGATACCAATAGAAAATCATGATAAAATTGTAAAAATGGGTTTCGAAACAGCAAAAACAAGTGATGAACTTACTAAAATATTTTATGCAAACAGTCAAGAAATCGAAAAAACATTTTTAAAATTACATTCTATCAATGCAGAATACGTCGTACTTGTTTTTTGGGATGTAGACTGCAGCCATTGTCTAGTTGAAATCCCCAAATTGATTCAAATTTATCATGATTTACTAAAAGAAAAGAAAAACGTTAAAGTATTCAGCGTTTACACCCAGCAAGAATTTGAAAAATATCAAAAATATGTAATCGAAAAAAAATTAGATTGGATAAATGTATATGATGGTGTTCACTACAATAATTTAAAAGAAAAATACGACATCTACTCAACTCCTGTAATTTATATTTTAGATAAAAACAAAATCATCAAGGCAAAACGAATTGATGTAGATCAAGTAAAAACAATAATAAACGCACTAGAAACCGAAAATAAAGCTCTAAAACTATAATTTTTTTTTGGGCGTGCCCTCGTTTAGGTCATTGCGAGGCACGAGGCAATTTCTCGATAAACTCGGTCGGGCTATCCGCTACAATCTCAGTTCCACTTCGTTCCACAGAGGATTTCCACTACTATCCCTCACGCGAAATCCACTTTA
>CAMCDQ010000059.1 GCA_945873505.1 Chitinophaga pinensis | reverse complement strand
AATAAATAGTATTTCAACAAAAATGCAAGACCGTTTGAATGTAGCTAAAACAGCTTATTCTAACTTGATAAAATTTAATTCGAATACAGAATACAAACAAAAAGCTGATGAAATGTTGGCTAGAATTGATACAGATTTAAAACAATTTTCAAAATAAATAGAAAGTCATGGATTTAAAAAAGACGAATGCTCCGGTAAATACAATTACTTACAATAAAAGTATAATTGAAGAACCAACAGGTAATGTGTATGAAGCTATTACTATTATGGCTAAAAGAGCAAACCAAATTAACTCTGAAATCAAAAAAGAATTGACAGAAAAGTTGGAAGAATTTGCTACTTATAATGACAGTTTAGAAGAAGTTTTTGAAAATAAAGAACAAATTGAAGTTTCTAAATTTTACGAAAAATTACCTAAACCACACGCTCTTGCAGTTCAAGAGTGGTTAGATGATAAAATCTACTACAGAGATTCAACTAAATAAGCTATAATGTCAGTTTTAAGCGGTAAAAAAATAGTACTAGGAATTTCTGGTGGAATTGCTGCTTATAAAACTGCCGCATTAGTAAGACTATTCATAAAAGCAGGTGCACATGTCCAAGTGATAATGACACCTGCTTCTAAGGATTTTATAACCCCTTTAACCTTGTCAACTCTTTCTAAAAGACCTGTTTTTTCTAGTTTTTATAAAGAAGAAGAGGATTTTATAGCACAAGGCGAAACTCCAAATCAAAATTTAGAATGGAACAATCATGTTGAAATTGCTCTTTGGGCAGATTTGATTGTAATTGCTCCCGCTACAGCAAATACATTGTCTAAAATGGCAAATGGTATTTGTGATAACCTTTTAATTGCAACCTATTTATCTGCAAAGTGTCCCATCTATTTTGCTCCTGCAATGGATTTAGACATGTATAAACATTCTTCAACATTAGTAAGTTTTTCTAAATTAAAATCGTACGGAAATACAATAATTCCTGCTGAAAGTGGTGAATTAGCAAGTGGACTTTCAGGCGAAGGTCGAATGGCGGAACCCGAAAATATTGTTGCTTTTTTAGAAAAAGATTTAGAAAAAACACTACCATTATTAGGTAAAAAAATAATAATTACGGCAGGTCCAACATACGAAGCTATTGACCCAGTTCGTTTTATCGGTAATCATTCTTCTGGAAAAATGGGTTTCGATTTAGCGCAAAGCGCAGCTAATTTTGGTGCATCTGTAATATTAATTTCTGGACCTTCTCATTTATCAATTGAAAATAATTTAGTACAATTGATTCGCGTAGTTTCTGCTCAAGAAATGTATGAGGAATGTCATAAATATTTTGCAACATCAGATGTTTTTATTGGTGCTGCCGCTGTTGCGGATTATAAACCAAAAAATAGTGCTGTTCACAAAATAAAAAAGTCAGAAGATACGTTATCAATTGAATTAGAAAAAACGAAAGATATATTGGCTTCATTGGCTTCAATTAAAGAAAATCAGTTTTTAATTGGATTTGCATTGGAAACAGAAAATGAAATTGAGAATGCAAAGTTGAAAATTCAGAAAAAAAACTTAGATTTGATAGTCCTAAATTCTTTGCAAG
Source organism: Chitinophaga pinensis (assembly GCA_945873505.1). GTDB lineage: Bacteria > Bacteroidota > Bacteroidia > Flavobacteriales > Flavobacteriaceae > Flavobacterium. The sequence goes on along the minus strand of CAMCDQ010000059.1, from coordinate 8,682 downwards.
ATAAAGGTGCAGGATTTGGAAGTTTAACAAATAAAGTTACTTTTATAGACAAATATTTCAAGGTAGAACCGATGGAATTAAAATCTAAAGAAGCAGTTGCAGATGATATTTTAAATAAAATAATAGCCCATTATGATGCGTAACGTTTATAGTTTTCTTCTAGTTCTGTTTTTTGGAATTGCTCAAGCACAGCAATTAAACTGCACTGTTAATGTCAATGCTGATAAAGCGGCGAGCACAAACAGACAAATATTCAACACGCTTGAAAAATCATTAACTGAATTTGTTAATAAAACTTATTGGACAGGGGTTACCTATAAGCAAGAAGAAAAAATTAACTGTTCAATGTTTATCACGGTAACAGCATATGCTTCCGATCAATTTACAGCAACAATACAAGTACAATCTTCTAGACCAACTTATAATTCGACCTATTCATCTCCGGTATTGAATTTTAACGATAAAGATTTTTCATTTAGATATGTTGAATTTCAAAATTTAACCTTTAATCCATCAAATTTTGATTCTAATTTAATTTCTGTCATAGCATTTTATAGTTATGTAATAATAGGAATGGATGGCGATACTTTTTCAAAACTAGGGGGGAGTAAGAATTTAGAAACAGCGCAAGATATTGCTAATGTTGCTATTTCTGGAGGTTACAAAGGATGGAGTCAATCAGATGGAACTCAAAACCGCTATTTTTTAATAAATGATATCCTTTCAAATACTTTCAGTCCTTTTCGTGATGCATTATATGAGTATCATTTTGAAGGTTTGGATTTGATGTACAAAGATTTGAATGTTGCCAAACTTAAAATTAATGACGCTATTAATACTCTTGGTAAAATAAATAACACTCGTCCAAACGCTTTTTTAACTAGAGTATTTTTTGATGCAAAATCAGATGAAATTGTTTCTATTTTTTCTGCTGGCCCATCAATGGATATTCGAGATTTAATAGGTAGTTTAAATACTATTTCGCCCTTAAATTCAAGTAAATGGGCTGGAATTAAGTATTAGAAGCTACCATTCAAATCAATTATTTCACTTAATAACTATAAATGCTAACCTCACTTTCTATTAATAATTTTGCTTTAATTGATAAATTAGGAATTAATTTTTCCGATGGTTTTTCAATTATTACAGGTGAAACTGGAGCAGGAAAATCAATATTGTTAGGTGCTTTAGGATTGGTTTTAGGAAAACGAGCCGATTTAACTTCCCTTAAAAACAAAGACGAAAAGTGCATTATTGAAGCCCATTTCCAAATTTCAAATTATAACTTACACTCTTTTTTTGAAGCCAATGATATAGATTATGAAGCAGAAACAATCATTCGTAGAGAAATTTTGCCTTCTGGAAAATCACGTGCTTTCATAAATGACAGTCCTGTTAATCTTCAAGAATTGCAAGATTTGAGCTTGTATTTGATAGATATTCATTCGCAACATCAAACTCAAGAACTTTCTCAAGAGACTTTTCAATTTCAAATTATAGATGCTGTTGCCAATAATGTCGACGTCATCGCTTCGTATTCAACAATTTTGAAATCTTACAAAAAAGACAAATCTCAACTAACGATTTTAAATACCCAACTTCAATCGGTTCTGAAAGAGCAGGATTACAATACTTTTTTATTAGAAGAATTACTTGTAGCTCAATTGAAATTGAATGAACAAGAACAATTAGAGCAAATTTACGAGCAACTAAACAATGTTGAATTTATAAAGGAAAGTCTTGATAAATCTATGGCTTTGGCCAATGAAGAACAGTTTGGGATTCTACAAAATTTGAAAGAATTGAAAATTGCTTTGCAAAAAATGGTTGGTTTTTCATCGGATTATAAATCATTATTTGATAGAATAAATAGTGTTTCTATTGAATTTGATGACATTACAAATGAAATAAATCTGCTTTCTGAAAATTTGATTAATGATCCTGAACAATTGGATTTGGTTAATCAGAAATTGCAAACTATTTATAATTTGCAGAAAAAACACCAAGTAAGTTCTGTTTCAGAATTGATTGATATTCAAAATGATTTGGATAATAAGGTAGTTTCTGTTGGGGAATTGGAAATTGAAATAAATAAATTAACGACTAAAATTCAGAATACGACTTTAGAATTAGACAATTTTGCAACTATAATTAGAGAAAATCGATTGAAAGCGGTTCCTATTTTATCAGAAAAATTAATTTTTATTTTAGAACAATTAGGAATGCCAAATGTTCGATTTAATATGGAATTAAAGCCATTGGATACTTATTTTGCAAATGGAAAAGATGATTTACAATTTTTATTTTCAGCAAATAAAGGGTCTGATTTTGGGTTGTTAAAGAAAGTAGCTTCAGGAGGGGAATTATCGAGAATTATGTTGGCTACTAAAGCGATTTTGGCACAGTATTCTAATTTACCAACTATAATTTTTGATGAAATTGATACGGGTGTTTCAGGTGAAATTGCTAATAAAATGGGAAACATCATGAAAGAAATGAGTGCTAAAATGCAAGTATTTTCAATTACACATTTACCTCAAATTGCTGCTAAAGGAAACGTTCATTATAAAGTTTTCAAATCAATTCAAGGAGAACGTACGATATCTGAATTAAAATTACTTTCATCAGAAGAGAGAATTGTAGAAATTGCAGAAATGCTTTCTGGAAAAGACATTTCTGATTCTGCTTTAAATCACGCAAAAGCCTTATTAAATTAAATAATTTTTTACTTTTGCATTATTAATAAATTAACAAAAAGCACGTAAACAAATAAACTACAAAAATGATTATAGAACCAAGAATGAGAGGATTTATTTGCTTGACAGCACATCCAAAAGGGTGCGAGCAAAGTGTTAAAAATCAAATTGAATATATAAAATCAAAAGGACCAATTGACGGAGCTAAAAAAGTTTTGGTAATTGGCGCTTCAACTGGTTTTGGTTTGGCATCAAGAATTACAAGTGCTTTTGGATCAAATTCATCAACTATAGGAGTGTTTTTTGAAAAGCCACCTTCCGAAGGAAAAACAGCTTCCCCAGGTTGGTATAATTCTGCAGCATTTGAAAAATTGGCGAACGAATCTGGTTTATATGCAAAAAGTATCAACGGTGATGCGTTTTCAAATGAAATAAAAAAACAAACATTAGATTTAATAAAATCCGATTTAGGTCAAGTTGATTTGGTAATTTATAGTTTGGCCTCGCCAGTTCGAATGAACCCAAATACGGGGGTTTTGCACCGTTCTGTATTGAAACCAATTGGAAGTACATTTACCAATAAAACGGTTGATTTTCATTCTGGAATTGTATCGAACATTAGTATTGAGCCTTGTAATGAGGAAGATATTGAAAACACGGTAGCCGTTATGGGTGGTGAAGATTGGTCGATGTGGATTGAAGATTTAAAGGCAGCTAATTTATTGGCTCCAGGCGCAAAAACTGTTGCTTATTCATATATCGGACCTTCATTAACAGAGGCAGTTTATAGAAAAGGAACCATTGGACGTGCAAAAGATCACTTGGAAGCAACCGCTTTTTCTATTACCGACAGTTTGAAATCTATTAGCGGAACTGCGTATGTTTCTGTAAATAAAGCATTGGTTACACAAGCAAGTTCCGCAATTCCAGTTATTCCATTGTATATTTCTTTATTGTATAAAATAATGAAAGAAGAAGGAATTCACGAAGGTTGCATCGAACAAATTCAACGTTTGTTTCAAAATAGATTGTATTTGGGAACTGATATTCCAACGGATGAAAAAGGAAGAATTCGTATTGATGATTGGGAAATGAGAGCTGATGTTCAGGAAAAAGTGGCTAAATTATGGGAACAAGCAACAACAGAATCCTTGTCAGGAATTGGCGATTTAGAAGGATATAGAAAAGATTTTCATAACCTTTTTGGATTTGGATTTGAAGGCGTAAATTACGAGTCAGATACCAATGAAATGGTTGGAGTTTCAAGCATAGTATAAATAATAATAAATAATATTTAGCCACAAATTCACTGATTTTTAGAAATATAATCTTTGAATTTGTGGCTTTTATAATAATATAAAATATGTACAATTTATTAAAAGGAAAACGAGGAATTATTTTTGGAGCATTAGACGAAAATTCTATAGCTTGGAAAACTGCAGAACGCGTTCATGAAGAAGGAGGAATTTTTGTTTTAACCAATGCGCCCGCTTCAATTAGAATGGGAACAATTGATGCATTAGGGTTAAAAACCAATTCACAAATTATTCCCGCTGACGCTACTTCTGTTGAAGATTTGGAGATTTTAGTGGATAAAGCAATTGAAATTTTAGGCGGTAAAATTGATTTTGTATTGCATTCTATCGGTATGTCAGTAAATGTCAGAAAAGGAAATCATTACACCAATCAGAATTATGATTATACAGAAAAAGGTTGGAATGTTTCAGCTGTTTCTTTTCATAAAGTGATGCAAGTTTTATATAAAAAAGAGGCCATGAACGAGTGGGGGAGCATTGTTGCATTGACCTATATGGCATCGCAGCGTGTTTTTCCGGATTATAACGATATGGCAGACAATAAAGCTTTTTTAGAATCTATTGCTCGTAGTTTTGGTTATTTCTTTGGTAAAGATAAAAAAGTGAGAGTGAATACCATTTCGCAATCGCCAACACCAACAAAAGCGGGACACGGAGTTAAAGGTTTTGATGAATTTATATCCTATTCTGATGCAATGGCTCCACTTGGGAACGCAACAGCTTTGGATTGTGCCAATTATACCGTGGCTATGTTTTCTGATTTGACAAAACGAGTAACCTTACAAAACTTATATAACGATGGCGGATTTTCAAATATGGGAGTTAGTCAAGAAGTTTTGAAGCGGTTTTAGTTTTTTTATTTATAAAGATTATCTTTGTTAAAGTATAAGTATTAACATAGATTTCAAAACGATGTATTTTTCTTTAATTATTCCTGTTTTCAATCGTCCTGACGAAGTTAAAGAACTTCTAGAAAGTTTAGTATATTCTGATTTTAAAGAAGAATTTGAGGTAGTAATCGTTGAAGACGGTTCAACTTTACCTTGTGAAAACGTGGTTGATTTATATAGAAGCAAATTAAATATTTCCTATTATCTGAAATACAATTCGGGCCCTGGTGATTCTAGGAACTTTGGTATGAACTTAGCTAAAGGAGATTATTTTTTAATATTTGATTCAGATTGTATTATTCCAAATTTTTATTTATCAGAAGTTTCAAAACAATTAAAACTTCAATATGTTGATTGTTTTGGTGGACCAGACAAAGCATTGGCTTCTTTTTCAAACATACAAAAAGCGATAAATTTCTCGATGACTTCAATTTTAACTACAGGAGGAATTCGTGGTGGTTCAGAAAAAATAGATCGTTTCCAACCCCGAAGCTTCAATATGGGATTGTCTAAAAAGGCATTCCAAGCGTCAGGAGGTTTTGGAAATATTCATCCAGGAGAAGATCCTGATTTATCTATACGACTTTGGAATTTAGGTTTTGAAACAAAATTATTTTCCGATGCTTTTGTTTATCATAAAAGAAGAATTGATTGGGAAAAATTTTATATCCAAGTTAATAAATTTGGTAAGGCGCGACCGATATTAAACAGTTGGTATCCAGAACACAATAAATTAACTTATTTTTTCCCATCGCTATTTATTTTGGGATTTTTCATGTCTATATTTCTTTTAATATTCTCTCAAGATATGCCCCTAAAATTATATTTTATTTATTTTTTCATTTTATTTGTTGTTGCGTCAATTCAAAATCGAAGCGTGGTAATTGGTTATTTGGCAGTTCGAGCAACTTGGAAACAATTTTCTGGTTACGGGTTTGGGTTTATGGAGTCATTTTTCAAAATCATTATTCTTAAGCAAAAACCAGAAGTTGCTTTTCCTGAATTATTTTTTAAGTTATGACAAAAATAATCGGTTTAACAGGTGGAATTGGAAGTGGAAAAACTACAATTGCAAAACATTTAATATCATTAGGAATACCTGTTTATATTGCTGACGATAAAGCTAAAAAGATTCTTTTGTTACCAGAAATTTTAAAATCCTTAAAATTAGTTTTCGGTAATGCTATTTTTGAGGGAGAAATTCTTAATAAAGATAAGTTGTCTGCTATTGTTTTTAACAATCCCAAAAAGTTAAAACAGTTAAATCAAATTACACATCCTGTTATAAAAAAAGATTTTGATAATTGGCTTAAAGCCAATGAAAATTTTCCTTTAGTTGTAAAAGAAGCAGCTATTTTGTTTGAAAGTGGTAGTTACAAAGATTGCGACGTTATAATTACTATTGTTGCTCCTATTGAGGAACGAATTCATCGTGTAATGACACGTGATAATACCAATTCCGAAGCAGTTTTGAGTCGTATAAATAACCAATGGACAGATGAAATGAAAAGTGATAAAAGTGATTATGTGATTGAAAATGAAGATATTAATATTGCGTGTGCGCAAACTGAAAATATACTTAAAACATTGTCAAATCAATAAAAAATAAACCATTTGTTAATATTTGGTTAATATATTCATTGTATAAGTGTTAAAATGTTAAATTTGTATGGATGAATAAATTGTTTTTCAGATTATTAATAGTTTTGATGAGTTTATCCCTAATAGGGATAATTTTGGTGCAAGTATATTGGTTTGATTCTTCATTCAAAAATAATGACGAACAGTTCCGATTTCACGTTCAACAAGCTATAGGAAATGTTTCTAATAAATTACAAAAACAAGAAGCATATAGTTTTTACGATAAATACAATCGTTACAAAGACAGTACAGGTAAAGCACCTCAAAAGAAAGATTTATTAGAATTTTATTACGTTCAGAAAAACACGAGAACAAATGAAACAATAATATATTCAAATAGTATTATAGCAGAGGATTATTCTATTTCTTCATCCATTTTTAATAAGAAAATTGATAGTGTGAAATTGAAAAATTTCTCCACAAAAAGAACAACAGAAGTTTTTAATAGTAATGCAATTGATAATTCAAGTTTACAAAATAATTTAATTCCCGATTCAAAAACACAAAAATCAGGAAGTTTAGATGTTTTAGATAATGCACAATTTGAAATTTTTTTTAAAGACATAGCTGCCGTAATGCCTATTGAAGAAAGAATTTCTAAAGAATCAATTCGGAAATTATTGTCAAACGAGTTGAATGTATTTGGAATTAAAACACCATTTGAATTTGGGATTTATAGTAATGGTCTTGCAACTAAAATTAAATCGGAAAAGTTTAAATTTGATAAAAATTCGACTTATACAATTCCAATTTTAACAGATAATGAGGGTTCAAATAATTATCAATTATTGGTGAGTTTTCCTCAAAAAAAGAAATTTTTATTTTCAGAATTGTTAGGGATTACAGTTTTATCGATAGTTTTTACATTAATAATAGTAATTGCCTATTCGAGTGCTTTAAACCAACTGATTCGCCAGCGTCAAATTTCTGAAATAAAAACAGATTTCATTAACAATATGACGCATGAGTTTAAAACGCCAATTGCAACGATAAATTTAGCTTTAGATGCTATCAAAAACCCAAAGATTATCGATGATAAAGAAAAATTACATCGGTATCTTCAAATGATTAGGGATGAAAATAAACGAATGCATGCTCAAGTTGAAAATGTTCTTCGAATTTCAAAATTAGAAAAAAGAGAATTAGATATTAATAAAGAATCTAATAATATACATGAGATAATTGATGAAGCTATTGAACATGTTAATTTAATTATTGAAGACAGACAAGGTTCAATTACGACGCATTTTGATGCTAATAGAACAACAGTTTTACTAAATGATGTTCATTTTACAAATGTCTTGGTTAATATTTTAGATAATGCGATTAAATATTCACCTGAAATTCCTGTTATAGATATTTATACAGAAAATGTAAAAGATTTTGTTATTATCAAAATTAAAGATCAAGGAGCAGGAATGAGTAAAGTGGCTCAAAAAAGAATTTTTGAAAAATTCTATCGGGAACACACTGGAGATTTGCATAATGTTAAAGGACATGGACTTGGTTTGGCCTATGTGAAAAGGATTGCTGAAGATCACAATGGCGAAGTTTATGTTGAAAGTGAAAAAGGAAAAGGAAGTATATTTATTATAAAATTACCACTAATTAATTAATTATTATGGAAACAGACAACAAAAAAATTCTTTTAGTAGAAGACGATCAAAATTTCGGAGCCATTTTAAAGGACTATTTAATGCTAAATGATTTCGATGTTACATTGGCAAAAAACGGAATGGAAGGTTTTGAAAAATTTAAAAAAGACACATACGATTTGTGTATTTTAGATGTTATGATGCCTTACAAAGATGGTTATACTCTAGCCAAAGAAATTAGAGAAAAAAATAAAGAAGTACCAATTATTTTCTTAACAGCAAAATCTATGAAAGAAGATGTGCTTAAAGGGTACAAAGCAGGAGCTGACGATTATTTGAACAAACCCTTTGATTCAGAAGTATTGTTGATGAAAATTAAGGCTATTATTCAGAGAAAATCTACAGATGTAAAAAGTGAACATGTTAAATTTGAGTTTCAAATTGGTAATTTTCATTTGAATTCTAAACTTCGTTTTTTAACGTTTAAAAACGAAGAACCAATAAAATTGTCTCCTAAAGAAAATGAATTGCTTAAAATGTTGGC
>CAMCDQ010000058.1 GCA_945873505.1 Chitinophaga pinensis | reverse complement strand
TGCTAATTCTGAAATGTTATGTCTTTCATAACTCAATTGAACCGCTTTCTCTTTGAAAACTCGGTCGTAAACTTTTCGCATCTTTTTCATAAATTAAAATTAAGGTTTTTATTCTTAACTTTTTATGAGGGTAAAGTTAGCATATCCACAATTAATAAAGATGAAAATAAACTGAAATTAGAAATTAATATTTTAACGAAAGTCTATTAAATAAATAACCCGAAAACTCAGATTTACTTCGTGTGTTAGAAATTCCAAAGAGAAATTACTGAACATAAAATTTTTAAATAAAAATAGTTATTTATGATATAGTTCTTATTTATTAAGTTTACCTCTAAAAAACCAATCTTTCTATGGTTTCCAATACATAACTGTGCATGACTTCTCTGTAATCCAAGTGGGTGACGATTCGTAGTTTTCCGTGCCCCATAGAACTCATAGAAATCCCTTTTTGTTTTAGTTTCTCCATCAACACGTTTTCATCTACCGAAGGTTGTACTGAGAATATCAAGATGTTTGTTTCTATAGGTTCAACTATAGCAACCCAAGGTAATTTTTGAAGTACAATTCCCAATTCTTTTGCACGTCGGTGGTCTTCGGATAAGCGTTCGACATTGTTGTCTAAAGCATACAATCCTGCTGCTGCTAAATAGCCCACTTGTCGCATTCCTCCACCAAGTATCTTTCTGATTCTTAATGCTCTGTGTATCGTTGCTTTATCAGATAGTAGAAGTGATCCTATTGGTGCACCCAACCCTTTTGACAAGCAAACAGAAATGGTATGAAATACTGTTCCATAGTGCTTTGGATTGTCATTGGTAGCCACCAAAGCATTCCAAATACGAGCACCATCCAAATGAAATTTCAAGTTATTGGCATCGCAAACTTGACGTATTTTTTTAAATTCTTCAAAATCATAACAAGCTCCTCCTCCTTTATTAGTTGTATTTTCAACACATACCAAACTCGTTAGCGGACTGTGATAAAACTCAGGATTATTAATAGCTCCAGCAACTTGTTCAGCTGTAATCATTCCTCGATTTCCATCTAACAAACAACAAGAAACTCCACTGTTAAAGGAAGCTCCGCCACCTTCATAATTGTAAACGTGCGCCCATTTGTCAGCAATTAACTGTTCGCCTGGTTGTGTATGCAATTTGATTGCTGTTTGATTTGCCATTGTCCCTGAAGGGAAAAATAACGCCGCTTCCATTCCAAAAAAAGCAGCCACTTTAGCTTCTAATTCAATGACTGTTGGATCTTGTTTGTAAACATCATCACCAACTTCAGCTTGAAACATAAAACGTAACATTTCCTGAGTAGGTTTTGTTACGGTATCGCTAACTAAATTAATTTCCATATAGATTTTATATTTGAGATAGAGGTAAATTATGACTTGCCTCTTCGTAAAAATTTCTTATTTTTGTTTTACAAAATTAATATAATTTATGACAACTACCGAACAAATTAAAGGTATTGTAGAGCGCCTTGGTGCGTTGAGGAGGTATCTTTGACGTTGATGCCAAATTAATTGAAATTACAAACGAAGAAGAAAAGACCTTAGCCCCAGATTTTTGGAACAATCCAAAGGATGCGGAACTGTACATTAAGATACTTCGTTCCAAGAAAAAATGGGTAGAAGATTACGATAAAGCTTACGAAATGGCTGAAGAATTGCAATTGGCTTATGAATTTTATAAAGAAGGAGAACTCACTTCCGATGAACTGGACGAACAATTTCGAGTTACGAATTCTTATATTGAAGCCATAGAATTCAAAAATATGCTTTCAGATGAAGGTGATTCTTTGAGTGCCGTACTTCAAATTACAGCCGGCGCTGGGGGTACAGAAAGTTGCGATTGGGCAGAAATGCTAATGCGCATGTACATGATGTGGGGCGAAAAATACGGATACAAAATCAAGGAATTAAACTTTCAAAAAGGCGAAGCTGCGGGAATAAAAACCGTAACACTTGAGTTTGAAGGCGATTATTCTTTTGGTTATTTAAAAGGGGAAAATGGCGTGCATCGATTGGTTCGTATTTCACCATTTGACAGCAATGCCAAGCGACATACTTCTTTTGCCTCAGTTTATGTATATCCGCTTGTTGATGATAGTATTGAAATAGATATTAATCCAGCTGACATTGAAATTACTACTTCGCGTTCTAGTGGCGCTGGTGGACAAAATGTAAATAAGGTGGAAACCAAAGTGCAATTGGTTCACAAACCTACAGGAATTCAGATACAATGTTCGGAAACTAGGTCGCAACAAGACAACAGACAAAGGGCAATGCAAATGTTACGCTCTCAATTGTACGAAATTGAATTAAAAAAGAAACAGGCACAACGAGCAGATATTGAAGCTGGAAAAATGAAAATCGAATGGGGTTCGCAAATTCGAAACTATGTCATGCAACCTTATAAATTAGTAAAAGATGTTCGTACAGGCTATGAAACCAGTGATGTTGATGGAGTAATGAATGGCGAAATAGATGCGTTTTTGAAAGCATTTTTGATGATGATGGGACAGAGGGAGGAGAAATGAGTTTTGGTTGTTGGTTGTTGGTTGTTGGTTTTGAATCTGTGAAAATCATTGAAATCTTTGTTTCTATTTAGTTGTTGATTTAAACTTTAATTTAATTTCACTTGCAAATGTTAGCCAAAATGACGTATTTTGATATTAATACCAAACCCAAACTATAATAAATGACCTTCACACTAGAACAAATAAATGAAGTATTAAAAGGAGAAATCGTTGGTGCAACTTCGCATTCAATTTCAGCTCCCGAGCAATTAGAACGTGCAAGTACTTCCGAAATATCTTTTATTGGACATAAAAAATATGAGAAACTTTGGACAACTTCAAAAGCTTGCGTGGCGGTAGTAAACGAGGATATTTCTATAGAACCTGGCGAAAACAGGGCTTTCATTAAAGTGAAAAATGCTGATTTAGCCATGTCACAAGTATTGGAATTGTACGCACCTCCTACTCCATTATTTACTATAGACATTCATCCTACGGCAACTGTAGATGCTTCGGCGATTATTGGAACTGGAACGAGAATTGGTGCTGGAAGTTATATAGGCCCCAAAGTAGTTCTTGGAGAAAATGTTACTATTTACCCAAATGTTACTATTCTTGACGAATGCACCGTTGGAAAAAACACAGTGATTTGGCCTAACGCAGTGGTTCGGGAACGTTGTCATTTAGGAACGGATTGTATAGTTCACCCCAATGCTACTATTGGAGCAGATGGTTTTGGATTCCGTCCTTGCCCTGAACGAGGCTTGGTTAAAATTCCACAAATTGGGAATGTAATCATTGGGAATTGGGTTGAAATTGGTGCTAACACATGCGTAGATCGAGGAAAATTCAGTTCAACCGTTTTAGGTGATGGTTGCAAAATTGATAATTTAGTGCAAATTGGCCACAATAGCGTCTTAGGTAAATTCTGTATTATGGCAGGGAACTCTGGATTAGCAGGTTCAGTAACTTTAGGAAATGGAGTAATCATTGGTGGAAGTGCTTCTATAAAAGACCATACAACTATTGGTGATGGGGCTATTGTTGGTGCTGGTTCTGGAGTTACAGGAGATATTGAAGCTGGAAAAATTATGTTGGGTTATCCTGCAGTTGAAGCACGAGATGCATTGAAACAATGGGCAATTTTGAAACGATTGGTTCGTGATTCAAGTAAATAATATGTATTTATAAAGCATAAAAAAACCATCTTAGTAAGATGGTTTTTTTTATATGATAAATGTTTTATTATAAAAACAAACTCAAAATACTATACATTAACGCTGCTAATAATCCTGAAATTGGAATCGTTAACACCCAAGCCCAAATTAAGTTTACAGTAACCCCCCATCGAACAGCTGAAATTCGCTTAGTAATTCCAACTCCAATAATAGATCCTGTAATAGTGTGTGTTGTAGAAACTGGAATTTTAAAATGTTCTGTCATAAACAAGGTTAAAGCACCTGCTGATTCAGCAACAACTCCTTCAAAAGCAGTAACTTTCGTGATTTTAGAACCCATTGTTTTAACAATTTTCCATCCACCGCTAAGGGTTCCAAGCGCAATCACAGTATAACACGTTAGTGGAATCCATGCAGGAATTGAACCATCAATTTTAATACCGTCTTTTTCCGAAGGCAATATTACATTTAAGTCTAACCATCCCGTTGACATATCTACATTTGGATTTGATTTAATATAAACTGCAACTGCAGCAGCTATAATACCCATTACTTTTTGAGAATCATTACCACCATGACCTAAACTAAATGCTGCAGAAGACAACAATTGCATCTTCTTTAAAATAGCTTCTGCTTTAGCTGTAGAAAAACTACTAAAAAATAAATTGAATATGGCTAAACTAAAAAAAACAATTCCAACTAATAGCCATTTAATATTGGCGGGATAAGCAATTATTGACAAGAATTTACTGTGAAAACGAGCATCTTTAGCATCTATTTCATATTTTAAAACAGAGTTTAAAAACAATATTGCCAATAACATTAAAAACAAAGTTACAATTTTAGGAAAGATGTTCTTTTTAGAACAATAAATCATCCATAAAGTTATAAAATAAGAAATAATCATTCCCATTAATGGTGCAAAAATTATAAAGATTATAACAACCATTACTCCTGAGGGCAATAATTCTCCTTCTTTTGCTGCTTTAAGCCAGTTAACAATTTTAAAGCCAGCATGCTCCGGATCAGTAACATCTCTAAAACCATGAGCGATTGCAGCACCTGCAAAACCTCCAATTAAAGTGTGTGATGAAGAGGAAGGAATGCCTTTCCACCAGGTTATTAAGTTCCAAATAATTGCTGCTATTAATCCTGAAAGTATTACCGTTAGATTGATACTACTGGTATTTGCAGTTTTCGCAACGGTGTCAGCTACACCAAAACCAAATACCCAATACGCTAAAAAGTTAAAAAATGCTGCCCAAACAACTGCTTGAAACGGAGTTAATACTTTTGTTGCTACAATTGTAGCAATAGAATTGGCTGCATCGTGAAAACCATTTATATAATCAAATAGTAATGCTAATACAATAATAAGGAGTAGTAGGTTGAATTCCATAATTATATTTCAGAAAAAATCTGCGGTTTTTAAGAATGTTTTACAGCAATTGATTCAAGAATACTTGCCGCACTTTTGCATTTGTCGGTAGCCGATTCTAATACTGATAAAACTTCTTTATATTTAATTATATTTTTCGCATCTGTTTCATTCTCAAATAATTCAGCTACCGCCTTATCATAAACATTATCAGATTTATTTTCCAATTTATTTATTCTTGAACAAGCGTCTGTAATATTTTTTAATTTCTTGAAACTTCTCAATTCTCTAACTGCAATATCAATATTTTGACAGGCTTCAAGATTAATTTCTGTTAACTTTCTGATTGATTTGGTAATATTATCAACGGGAAATAATTTCATTCTACTAGCTGCCCCATTAAGATTTCCAGCGACATTGTCTATTGCAGTTATCAAGGAATAAATATCTTCTCTATCAAATGGAGTGATAAAATTACTACTCAATTCAATATTAGTTTGTCTAGTAATGTCTTCGATTTTTTGCTCTATATCTGCTATTTTTTGAAATAATTCATCCCTCCCTTTTAAAGGAAGATTTACTGCTTCGTGTAAATGCGAAGCTATTAAAATCAAATTACTGGATGCTTCTTCAAACAATGGGAAAAACTTCTTGTCTTTAGGCATTAAAAATTGAAAAATACTGTTTGCGTTCATAATTATTTATTTTAAGCTTCGCAAAGTTACCTATTTAATGTTAACCTATTGTTAACAAAAAATCATTTACAAGTAAATGAGCTAATAATTGTAAAAGTCTATTTATACAATTTTCAAAACAAAAATATACTTTTTTACGAAATTAACAATTGACAATTTGATTTAATATGCAAAATAAATGATTTGTCAATTTATATCAATCATTTTCGTAAATTAGCACCATTAATAATACTTTTTTTCTATTTATGGACATCAATTTCAACAAAAACGAAGATCATAATAAGTTATTAATTACTAATTTAAAACGAAAATTTGCCAAAGTAAAAATTGGCGGAGGTGAAAAACGCATCGAAAAATTGCACAACGAAGGCAAAATGACCGCTCGCGAACGCATTGATTATTTACTTGATGCTAAAGCAAATAGTATCGAAATTGGCGCTTTTGTTGGTGAAGGAATGTATGCCGAACACGGTGGCTGCCCTTCTGGTGGTGTGGTTGTAAAAATTGGATATATAAAAGGAAAACAGTGTATTGTTGTTGCCAATGATGCGACTGTAAAAGCAGGTGCTTGGTTTCCAATTACTGCAAAAAAGAACTTGAGAGCGCAGGAAATTGCTATGGAAAATCGATTGCCAATCATTTATTTAGTCGATTCCGCAGGTGTTTATTTGCCATTACAAGATGAAATTTTCCCCGATAAAGAACATTTTGGACGCATTTTTAGAAACAATGCGCAAATGAGTAGCATGGGAATTACTCAAATAGCTGCTGTTATGGGAAGTTGCGTTGCCGGTGGTGCTTATCTTCCAATTATGAGTGACGAAGCGATGATTGTTGATAAAACAGGAAGTATTTTCTTGGCAGGAAGTTATTTGGTGAAAGCCGCAATTGGAGAAAGCATTGATAATGAAACACTTGGTGGTGCAACAACACATTGTGAAATTTCGGGAGTGACAGATTATAAAGCCAAAGACGATAAAGACGCTTTAGATAGAATTAAGAATATAGTTTCTAAAATTGGTGATTATGATAAAGCGGGTTTCAACAGAGAGAAATCTCAAAAACCAGCATTTGATGAAAAAGAAATTTATGGAATTTTGCCAAAAACAAGAAATGAGCAATATGACATGATGGAAATTATCAATCGATTGGTTGATAATTCTGAATTTGATACTTATAAAGATGGTTACGGACAAACAATAATTACAGGTTATGCCAGAATTGACGGTTGGGCAGTGGGAATTGTTGCCAATCAACGCAAAGTCGTAAAAACCAAAAGTGGTGAAATGCAATTTGGAGGTGTAATCTATTCTGATTCTGCCGACAAAGCCACCCGTTTTATTGCCAACTGCAACCAAAAGAAAATTCCATTGGTTTTCATTCAAGACGTCACGGGATTTATGGTTGGTTCCAAATCAGAACACGGTGGAATCATTAAAGACGGTGCGAAAATGGTAAATGCAGTTGCGAATTCTGTTGTTCCTAAATTCACGGTTATTGTTGGAAATTCTTATGGTGCGGGAAATTATGCAATGTGTGGAAAAGCCTACGATCCAAGATTAATTTTTGCTTGGCCAAGTGCAGAATTAGCTGTAATGGGTGGAACGCAAGCCGCAAAAGTATTGGCGCAAATTGAAACTTCTTCGCTCAAGGCAAAAAGAGAAATGGTAGATGAAGCAAAAGAAAAAGAATTATTTGACAAAATAAAAGCACGTTACGACGAGCAAGTTTCCCCGTATTATGCGGCATCCCGACTTTGGACGGATGCTATTATCGACCCACTTGATACAAGAACTTGGATTTCTATGGGAATTGATGCCGCCAACCATTCACCAATCGAAAAGAGATTTAATTTAGGAGTTATTCAAGTATAATTAACACCAATTTTTAACAAATTTTTTTTATGTTCAATAAATAACTATTAGTATTATGAAATCTAAATTACTTTTTTTATTAATGTTTTCAGTAGCTTCGAAACTTTCTGCTCAAGAAACAACCACAAGAAAAGACTCTCTAAAAGGTGGTTTGCGTTTTGAACGTACTTGTTTTGATGTTTTGCGTTACGACTTGAATATAAAAATAAATCCTGATGAAAAATCAATTATAGGTTTCAATGAAATTACGTTTAAAGTCCTTTTAAACACTACTAAAATTCAATTGGATTTATTTGAAAACATGCAAATTGACAGCATTGTTTTGAATTCTAAAAAACTTAATTACAAAAGAGAATTTGAAGCTGTTTT
Source organism: Chitinophaga pinensis (assembly GCA_945873505.1). GTDB lineage: Bacteria > Bacteroidota > Bacteroidia > Flavobacteriales > Flavobacteriaceae > Flavobacterium. The sequence goes on along the minus strand of CAMCDQ010000058.1, from coordinate 3,733 downwards.
TATTGATTTTGATACAGCGCTTACCAAAGATTCTGAACAAAAAATCCGATTTTATTATTCAGGGAAACCTTTAATTGCAAAACGTGCGCCTTGGGATGGTGGTTTTGTATTTAAAAAAGACAGTAATAATAAGGATTTTATCGGAGTTGCAGTTCAAGGAACAGGTGCGAGTTTATGGTTTCCTTGCAAAGATTCGCAAACCGATGAGCCCGATTTAGGAGCAACTATTAAAGTAGCCGTTCCAAACGGATTAATGAATGTTTCCAATGGACGATTAATAGGCAATCAAGATTTGAAAAACGGTTATACACGTTGGGATTGGGAAGTAAAAAATCCAATTAACAGCTACGATATCACCGTTAATATTGGTGATTATATTCATTTTGGAGAAACCTACAAAGGATTGGATTTAGATTTTTATGCTTTACGAGAAAATGAAGCCAAGGCCAAAACCCAATTTGAGGAAGTAAAACCGATGATGGATTGTTTCCAAAGTAAGTTTGGCGACTATCCATTCAAAGAAGATGGCTTTAAATTAGTTGAAACTTCTTATTTAGGTATGGAACACCAAAGTGCTGTTGCTTATGGAAATAAGTATAAAAAAGGATATTTAGGAAGTGATTTATCAGGAACTGGAGTTGGAATGTTATTCGACTATATTATCATTCACGAAAGTGGACACGAATGGTTTGGAAACAGCATCACTTCAAAAGATATTGCCGACATGTGGATTCATGAAGGATTTACGTGTTACACAGAATCGGTGTATTTGGAATGTCAATACGGTATTGAAAAAGCACAAATTTATATCAATGGATTAAAGGAAAATATCAGAAATGACGCACCTATTATCGGTCAATATGGAGTGAACAAAGAAGGTTCCGGCGATATGTATTACAAAGGAGCTTTAATGTTGAACACCATACGTCACATTATCAATAACGACGAAAAGTGGTGGAAAATTATATTAGATTATTCCAATAACTTCAAACTTAAAATAATTGATACTGAAACCGTTATTGCTTATTTTAATGAGCAAAGTGGTATCGATTTAACGCCTGTTTTCAATCAATATTTGCGATTTGCTACTATTCCAACCTTAGATATGAAAATTGAAAACAACTTTTTGTCTTATCGTTGGAAAGCGTTTGAACCTAATTTTACTATGCCAATTGACATTTTAATTCAAGGAAAGAAAACCCGAATTCAACCTACAAGAACATGGACAAAATCGAAATTGAGTGTAAAATCCCTTTCGGAAATTGAAGTGCTTAAAAATGATTTTTTGGTTGATTGAAAAATCTAACTAAAGTAATGTTTCCTTTCGCATCACTTTTCCGCTTTCGGTTTCAATAAATTTCGTTACAAAACGAATGGATTTAGGTTTTTCATAAGGGTCTAAATTCTCAAAAATTAAATCATCGAAAAGGGTTGGTTTTCCTTCAATAACGATAAGTACTTGTTCTCCTAATTTTTCATCAGGGATTCCAATTACAAAAAAACGCTGCTTTATTTTATCGGATAGTTTTGCTTCAATTTGCTCAGGAAATAGTTTGACACCGCCACTATTTATGACATTATCTATTCTTCCCAACAAGAGGAATTGGTTTTCAGAAAGAAGTTCAACCACATCATTAGTACTAATTTTTGTTTCGGAAATATGTGATGCAATAATTTCCAAACAGCCTCTTTCGTCAGTTGCAATTTTTATGTTGGGTAAAACCGAGAAAGACTTCTCTCCTATTTTCTTGACAGCAATATGTGTAATTGTTTCGGTCATTCCGTAGGTTTCAAAAATTTGCGTTGGTAATTCTAAAAGTTGATTCCGAAGTGTTTCGTTGATTTTTGCACCTCCAACAATCAGTTTTTTGACTTTGGATAATTCCAAAATCGAGTTTTGAACTTGCATTGGAACCATCGCGACAAAATCGTAATGATGTCTGTTGCCCTTCAATGGATTAGAAATTGGGGTTACAAAATCCATTTCGAAACCTAAAATCATACTTCTAATAAGCATCATTTTACCCGCAATATAATTTGTTGACAAACAATTCAAAACTCGATTTCCTGCTTTTAAATTGAAGAATTCGGCTGTTGCCAATGCAGAATTGACCATTGCTTGTTTTTCAAGATTGATTTTCTTGGGAACACCTGTTGTTCCTGAAGTTGTAACCGTAATAAAGGATTTTTTGTTGAACCATTCCAATAAAAATTCGCCCGTAATTCTATCAAAATCCCCGCCTTCTTTTATTAAATCATACGCAACAAGAAGTAGTTTTTCTCTATCAAGAGAAATTCCATTCCATTTGAAATTTGTGTGAACAGTATTGTAATTTTGGTTATTCATTGATTACAATTTCTTCAGCTTGAATTGGACTTACTTTGCCCGTCAATTTTTCTTTCCAATTGGTCCATTTGTATTTTTTGGCCAATATAAATAAGATTATTGGATAGGTAATTGCAATGGAAATTATCATTTCATTGAGCATATTTGAAGTGTTTTCAACACCTGAATATCGAAATAAAGCATCGGTTTGCAATGCAGAAAAATCAGAAGTTATCAAAATAGAAGCCATCAGATTATTTCCTAAATGGAATCCCAAAGCCAGTTCTAAACTATCATCCATTAAGGTCATTATTCCAAGTAAAAGTCCTGTTCCAATGTAAAAAATCATCACGCCAAAACCCATTTCAGCAACTTCAGGATTGGCACTATGAAATAATCCAAAAATAATTGATGTAAATAACAACGGAAACCATCTGTTTTTGATTACAATTCCGATTTGCTGCATCAAATAGCCTCGAAATAAATATTCTTCCAAACCAATTTGAAAAGGAAATAAAAGCAAGCTAATTGTTAGTAAAATTAAGAATTTAACAGGATGAAAATTCGAAATAATATTTGAATTATCAGCATAAAAAGACGCTGCAAAACCTAAAACTGAAATAAAAACAATTAATCCAAATGAGAAAAGTATTTTTTTGAAATCTACCTTTTCTCTTGATGTTGTGAGCGTTATTAGGTTTCGTTCATTTAAAAAATAAACCAACAAAAACAGCATTCCCAATAGGAAAACAAAGGGTAATAAATTGATTACCAAACTCAAATTATTTGGAATATCTTTCATTAAATCATACGCTGCTTTCATTTGTTTGTCGGACATCATAAAGTACATTATGAAATTTCCAATAAAAATTCCTGTGGTTAATAGGGCTGTAATTACTACCCGCCACCACGTATTATTGCCTTTGTAAGCTTGTTCTATAAACATAAAATCTAATTTATTTAGTTAATTATGCCACTAAATTATGCTAAAATTTAGATTTATAGCATTTCTTTGAAAAAAAATAATTAAGATTGATGTTATTATTGCTATTACTTGAAACTTAAACCAACGATAAGCTGAACTTATGGGTATTTCAGGATTTATTTCTAAAAGCTCTGAATAAAAACTGGAAAATAAAAAGTCTTTTGACGATTTGTATTCTTTGTGTTATAAATTAATTGTGAAAAATTGTTTCTTTATATTAGTAAAGTAATTATTTTTAACTAAATTTCGTACTATAAATTCAGTTGAAATCAATGGATATGCTAACTTTACCCTCATAAAAAGTTAAGAATAAAAACCTTAATTTTAATTTATGAAAAAGATGCGAAAAGTTTACGACCGAGTTTTCAAAGAGAAAGCGGTTCAATTGAGTTATGAAAGACATAACATTTCAGAATTAGCAA
>CAMCDQ010000057.1 GCA_945873505.1 Chitinophaga pinensis | reverse complement strand
AATTTCACCGCATAGAGTTTACCTGGTTTCACTACAGCCTTACCTGTACATACTTTCTGTTGCACTTGTCCTCTCTCGATTGCTCGAAATGACGGGCGTTACCCGCTATGCTTCTCTTTGGTGTCCGGACTTTCCTCCCCGATTAAATCGCGGCGATAAGGCGGTCTGCACTGCAAAAATACTATTTAATATGAGGTTTAGCACCTTTATTAAACTTATTTTTTGGAGCTTATTCCTGCTCTTCGCTGTATCCACGCTAAAAAGCGTGGGATGCCGCTTCTATCAGGGCTAGGTTCCCCATCTCCAAATGACAGTCTTAATAAGTTATTAATATCTTTCAATATTTATATTTTTCAATCTTTAAATTTAAACCTATATTTGCTTTATTAGAATTATTTCATGGAACAATTTGTAGTATCGGCTCGTAAATATCGACCTCAAACATTTAAAGATGTTGTGGGACAAAAAGCCATTACCAATACTTTATTGAATGCCATAGAAACCAATCATTTAGCTTCAGCCCTATTATTTACAGGTCCTCGTGGTGTTGGAAAAACTACTTGCGCACGAATTTTAGCACGTAAAATCAACCAACCAGGTTATGATGATCCTACTGAAGATTTTGCGTTTAATGTGTTTGAATTGGATGCCGCTTCCAACAATTCTGTTGATGATATCCGAAGTTTGATTGACCAAGTGCGTATTCCGCCACAAACCGGACAATTCAAGGTTTATATTATTGATGAGGTTCACATGTTGTCTTCGGCTGCTTTCAACGCTTTTTTGAAAACATTAGAAGAACCGCCAAAACATGCCATTTTTATATTGGCTACGACCGAAAAACACAAAATTATTCCAACGATTTTATCCCGTTGTCAGATATTTGATTTTAAAAGAATTACGGTAAAAGATGCTAAAGAACATTTAGCCGAAGTTGCCGAAAGTCAAGGAGTGAAATTTGAAGACGATGCGTTACACATTATTGCTCAAAAAGCAGATGGCGCGATGCGTGATGCCTTATCAATATTTGATAGAGTAGTTTCATTTTGTGGAAATAACCTTACACGTCAAGCCGTTACAGAAAATTTGAACGTACTTGACTATGAAACATATATCAATATTACCGATTTAGTTTTAGAAAATAAAATCCCCGAATTATTATTGGCTTACAATGAAATCCTTTCAAAAGGATTTGATGGGCATCATTTTATAGCTGGTTTGGCTTCTCATTTTAGAGATTTATTAGTTTGCAAAACACCAACCACTATTTCACTTTTGGAAGTTGGTGAACAAGCCCAAAAATTGTACGAAATTCAATCCCAAAAAGCATCGCAAGAATTTTTATTAAAAGGAATTGAAATTGCGAACGATTGTGATTTGAAATATAAAGTCAGTCAAAATCAGCGTTTACTCGTGGAACTTTGCATGATGCAATTGGGCTCTATCACTTTTGATGGAGAAAAAAAAAAGTTGAATCCTATATAATTCCACCCACACATTTTCGTAAAAGTGATTACTCAATTACTGATAAATCTACTGCTGTTGAAACACTTCCAGAAAGTATAGACTCAGAAAGTAGTGTAGAAATAATTCCTGAAATAATTGAAATTTCCGAACCTAAAACAACTGTTGAAATTTCAATTCCAGATGAAAATCTCGTATCTCCTTCAAAAACAATGTCTTTTGATATTTTATCTGAACCTAAAGTTTCGGCTTTTTCATTGGCAAGTATTCGAGCCAAAAAAGAACTTTTGGAAGCTGGAAAATCTATCGTAAAAGAAGAAGTTCATTTACCAACAGAAGCTTTTAACGAAACGGACATGCTATTGTATTGGAACAAATATGCACAACGTTTGGGTGATAAAGGATATAAAATTATGGAATCGTTGTTACTAATTAATGACCCCGTTTTAAATGGAACAAGCATTACTTTGGAACTACCAAATCAAGGTTCTAAAATAGATTTTGAAACCGAAATAATGGGGCTTTTAGGCTATTTAAAAGGACATTTACACAACCACAACATTACCATTGAAATTATTGTAAATGAAAAAGTATCTACAAAACAAGCTTTTACCGTTCAGGAAAAATACAATCGCTTGAGCGAAAAAAACCCAAATTTAGATTTACTTAGAAAAACTTTTGATTTAGATTTATAGAAAATTATATCTTCCCATAATACAACGCCTTTACAATTCCATCAGAAAGTCCTATTTTAGGCACATAAATACTTCTGGCGCCACTCCATTTCATTGCGTTCAAGTAAATTTTTGTTGCCAAAACAATAACGTCGGCTCTATCTGCATTTAATCCTAATTCGGTAACTCTTTGCTCGTAAGTCATTGAATTTAAAAAGGTATATTGAGAATTTACATACATATAAGACAACGGTTTGTCTTGCATTTTTCCTGACATTTTAAATAATTTATTGATGTTTCCACCCGAACCAATTAAGGTTACGTCGTCAAAATCTTCGGTATTTAATTTTATCCATTTTTCGATTTCAAGCCAAACTAAATCACTTACAACTTCGTTCAACAAACGAACTGTCCCGACTTTGAAGGATTTAGAAACAATCATTTTCCCATCAGAGAATAATGAAAATTCGGTACTTCCTCCACCAACATCAACATACAAATAGGTTTTTTCAGTTTTTAATAGATAATGCAAATCCGTTGAAGCGATAATTGCCGCTTCTTTTTTGCCATCAATAATTTCGATTTTTATATCCGCCTTTTTTTTTATTATTTCTACAACTTCCCTTCCGTTATAGGCCTCTCGTATAGCTGAAGTTGCACATGCCATATATTTTTCTACTTTGTGAACTTTCATTAATAATTTGAAAGCTTTCATAGCATCAACCATTCTATCGATGTTTTCTTCCGAAATTTCTCCAACAGTAAAAGCATCTTGACCCAAACGAATAGGAACCCGAACTAAAGCATTTTTGCTAAATTGAGTTTCTTTTCCATCTTCTTCAATAATATTTGCCACCAAAAGTCGCATTGCATTAGAACCAACGTCAATTGCTGCATATTTTCTTATTGTAATCATTTAAATGCTTATTTATGATAAATTAATACTGTAATTATAAATTATCCGAGATCACATTCAACCTGTTCAAATAATAATTATACGTTTCTTGTTGCGCTCTAAAAACAGGATCGCTTCCACGAACTCTGTATTTATTATCTAATTTTTCTGAATGTAAACGGGCTTTCACGTTTCCTTTCCATCCAATATTAAAATTATCAATTAGTTCGTTTTTAATTCGTTCATCATAAATTGGACAGGTTACTTCTACTCTACCATCAATATTTCGAGTCATAAAATCCGCTGAAGAAATATAAACTTCAGGGTCGTTTTCATTTCCAAAAATATAAACTCGAGTATGTTCCAAATAATTATCCACAATACTAATCGCTTCAATATTGGCACTCATTCCTATAACACCTGGAATTAAAGAACAAATTCCTCTAATTTGAAGTTGAATTTTTACACCCGCATTACTCGCATCATATAATTTATCAATAAGTTGAATATCTGTTAAACTATTCAATTTAATTTTTATAAATGCTATTTTTCCTTCTTCAGCGTTTGAAATTTCTCTTTCAATTAATTTATTGAATTTTGATCGCATATAATGTGGGGAAACAATTAAGTGTTTATACCTATGAACTCTATAATTGACATTGAAAAATTCAAATATTTTAGAAACATCTTTCAATATTTGCTGGTGACTTGTAAAGAGCGTTACATCAGTATATACTTTCGCAGTTGATTCGTTAAAATTTCCAGTAGAAATAATTCCATAACGAACTAATTTTCCTTTTTCAATTCTTTCAACAAGACAAATTTTGCTGTGAACTTTCAATCCTTTAATTCCAAAAATCAGTTCAATTCCTTCTGTTTGCATTTGCTCAGCATAAAAAATATTACTTGCTTCGTCAAAACGAGCTTGAAGTTCTATTTGTACGGTTACTTTCTTCCCGTTTTTAGCGGCATTTATAAGTGAACTAATTACTTGAGAGTTTTTTGCCAATCTGTATAATGTAATTTTAATTGCTGTTACATTTGGATCTAATGCAGCTTCTCTAAGGAATTTAATTATATATGAAAAAGACTGATAGGGTGCGTTTACAAGGTAATCTTTCTTGGCAATTTTATTCAAAATACTTCCGTCAAGACTCAAACCATCAACGGGCAAAGGTATTTTTGGAGTATAAAGTAAATCAAATCTTCCAAGGTTTGGAAAATCCATAAAATCGCGTCGGTTGTGGTATCTTCCTCCAGGAATAATACTGTCTGAGGAATCAATTCCCATATTTGCAAGGAAAAATTTCAAAGTATCTTTTCCTATAGATTGGTCATAAATAAATCGAACGGGTTCCCCAATTCTTCGGTCTTTTACACTGGTCGCAATTTTCTCTAACATACTCTTACTCATGTCACTATCAATGTCCAATTGAGCATCTCTTGTGATTTTTATCATATGAGCAGAAACACTTTTGTAATCAAAAATATTGAACAAACTTGAAAGATTGTGGCGAATTACATCATCCAATAATATCACATATTGCTTTTCACCAATAGACGGGAGCACAACAAAACGGTTGATTGATTTTGGAATCTGAATTACGGCATATCGAACCTCTGGTTTTGGTTTTACAAAACCTAAAATTTTGGATTCAGTTTCTGCTTTCATGACTAATTTTATGGCCAAATATCCTGAAGTATCTTTTAGAATTGGAAATTCAGCTAAATCATTTAAGATAATTGTAACCAATGCAGGGCTTACTTTTTGAATGAAAAAATCTTTGATGAAATTTTCTTGTTCACTTGAAATTTGATTTTCATTGATAATAAAGATGTTTTCGTCTTGGAGCTTACTTTCAATAATATTTAATATCAATAAACTTTCCGATTGTTGTTGGATTACAATTTCCGTAATATCTTTTACCAATTGATGAGCACTAATTCCTCCTAAAACTTTTTCTCCTGAAACTCCTGACAGACTTAATCTACGAATTGCAGCATAACGAACACGAAAAAATTCATCTAAGTTGTTAGAGAAAATACCTAAAAAGCGTAATCTGTCTAATAACGGTACATTTTCATCAGCAGCTTCTTGAAGCACTCTAGCATTAAAGGCAAGCCAACTTTTTTCTCTATCAATATATTTGTACTCAATATCTCTAATCATAATTTTAAATCTCTTGGGAAAAGTGTTTTTTCAGTCTTTCCTTTGCTTAATAATTTCCAATTCTCACAATTAAAATTAATTGAAACCAAACCAGAAGTTGGAACATTATCAATTAAAATATTGCCAAATTTATTAACAAAATTTGTTATTGCAGCATTATGTCCAAAAAGAATAACATTTTCATAATCATTATTGCACGTTTTGATAATTCTTTCTAGCTGATTTTCATCAAATGTATATAAATCTTCCATAAAAATAATACTTTCAAAAGGACTCATCCAATTTTGAGCAAAAATTGTAGCTGTTTCTATTGCTCTTTTTGCATTACTACTGAAAATAACGAATTTTTTGGGCAAATATTTCAGAATATTTGAAGATATTAAATGAGCATCTACAACACCTCTATTTGAAAGATGACGGTCTTTATCATTCACTGGCAAATCCCAACTGGATTTTGCATGTCTAATTAGTATTAAATTTTTCATAAGAAAGGTATACAGCGACCATTTGGAATACTATTTTCGAGATTCTAAATTACAATTTACAAAATTTTAATGATACAAACTACTATTTGTAATTTATATTAATAAATTTTTAAATGTAAAAGTTAAAATAAAAGGTTAATTTTAAAATTAATTTTGAGTTATTTATAATGGAGTGGGAATTTATAATATAATGGAGTGAAGTTTTCATTATAGTAATGATTTTATACCTTTCAAAATAATTATAAAACCAAAAAAACCAACTTCTAAGCCATAGAAAAACTTGGAAATAAACATAAAAACAATGAAATCAAAAATAGTATTTTTCGTTTTGATGTTGACAGGAATTGTAGGTTATGCACAACAAGATGCACAGTTTACACAATATATGTACAACACCATAAATATTAATCCCGCATATGCTGGATCGAGAGGATTTATGAGTCTTTTTGCGCTTCATCGAACACAATGGGTAGGTTTGGACGGAGCTCCAGTAACAAATTCATTTTCGATAAATACACCAATAAGTAATAGTAATTTAGGCGTTGGCGTGTCGTTTATAAATGACAGAATTGGCCCCACTAATGAAAATATAATTTCGGGCGATATATCATATTCTATTTGGACATCGGAAAGTTTCAGACTTTCTTTTGGATTAAAAGTTACCGCAAACATATTTAATTTAGATGTTTCAAAACTAAATCCTGTAAACCAAAATGACCCGCAATTTCAAAATTTTGATAACTCATTAACACCTAATTTTGGTGCTGGTTTATATTTACATTCTGAAAAAACATACATTGGATTATCTGTTCCAAACTTTATTGAGTCAAATAGTTATGATTCAAATAACGTGTCAATGTTCAAGGAAATAATGAATTATTATTTGATTGCAGGCCATGTTTTTGACATTGGTGAAAACCTAAAATTTAAGCCTACTTTATTGACAAAATTTGTAAATGGAGCACCACTTCAGGTTGATGTTTCTGGCAACTTTTTAATTAATAAAAAATTTGTACTAGGTGGAGCTTACAGGTGGGGCGCTGCTTTTAGTGCGATGACGGGATTTCAAATTTCAGATGGAATATTCGTTAGTTATAGTTACGACAAAGAAACAACCAATTTAGCCAATTATAATTCTGGTTCACACGAAATATTCTTACGGTTTGAATTATCAAGAGGGTATAACAAAATTACAAGTCCAAGATTCTTCTAAAAAAAAAGTTATGAAAACGAAAATAATACTATTCGCACTAGTTTTAAGTGGCTTAAATTTCAATGGATTTGCTCAAAAAGTAGCGGAACGAATTGCAGAAAAAAAATACGAGCAATATGCTTACATCAATGCAATAAAAACCTATGAACGAATTGCAAAAAAAGGATATAAGTCGGTAGAAATGTTTAAAAAACTAGGGAATTCTTATTATTTCAATGCTGAGTTAGAACAAGCAGGAAAATGGTATGACGAACTATTTTCTATGACACAAGATGTTGATGCAGAATACTATTACAGATATGCTCAAACTTTAAAAGCTTCTGGTAAATATGCGAAAGCAGGTGAAATGTTACTGAAATTCAGCGAAAAATCTGGGGAAGATTCAAGAGCAAAATTATTCAATTCAAATAGGAATTATTTATATGAAATTAAAACTAATTCAGGAAGATTTAAAATTCAAGATGCTTTAATTAATACTAAATATTCAGAATATGGAGGTGCATTCTATGAGAACAAATTAGTTTTTACCTCAGCAAGAGACACTGGATTTTTATTTCAACGAAAACACAAATGGAGCAATCAATATTTTACAAAATTGTATGCTGCTGCAATAACTTCCGACTCAACACTAGGAACTCCAATAAAATTTGCAAATAAAATCCGTATACCGTTTCACGAAGCAAGTCCAATTTTTACGAAAGATGGACAAACAATGTATTTTACACAAAATAATTATCTGAAAGGAAAAAAAGGAAAAAAAGCTAAAAAAATAACATTATTTAAAATTTACAAAGCCAAATTAATAGATAAAGAATGGAACAATGTTGAAGAACTACCCTTTGATAGCGACAATTACAGTGTGGCACATCCAGCATTAAGTCCAGACGAAAAAACATTATATTTTGCTTCAGATATGCCTGGAACCAAAGGCCAATCAGATATTTTTAAGTGTAAAATTGATGACAATGGAAATTACGGAATCCCTGAAAATTTAGGCACAAAGATTAATACTGCGGGAAGAGAAAGCTTCCCTTTTGTTTCTGAAGAAAATGAATTGTATTTCGCTTCCGATGGGCATCCAGGACTTGGAGGCTTAGATATATTTGTATCTCAAATCGCAAAAGATGGGACTTTTAAGAAAGTAAATAATATCGGGGAAACAGCCAATTCTTCAAAAGATGATTTTGGTTTTTTAATTAATTCGCAATCGAGAAGGGGTTTTTTAACTTCAAATAGAGAAGGCGGAAAAGGATCCGATGATATTTACCAATTTTTAGAAACTAAAAATCTAAGATGCAATCAGGAATTAGCGGGGATTGTTACTGATTTGGAATCGGGAATTATTTTGCCAAATACTAAAGTTTCTCTGTTTAATGATAAAATCAAACTTCTGACAACTTTTTTATCGGACAAAAATGGGCGCTATAATTTTGAAGTAGAATGCGATACTGATTATTATATTCGAGCGGAAAAAGCGGAATACAATACATTTGAAAAAAGAATTACTATACCAAATGAAACTGGAAAAACTGAAATTCCTATTCAATTGGAGAAAACGATAAAAGAGGTTAAAAATGGCGATGATTTAGCAAAAATATTCGGAATTAAAATAATTTATTTCGATTTGGACAAATCAAATATTCGGGAAGATGCTGCGCTAGAATTAGAAAAAATATTAGATGTACTACTTGAAAATCCAACTATAAAAATCAATATTCGTTCACATACTGATAGCAGGGCTTCTTTTGAATATAATGATGGATTATCGAATAAAAGAGCAAAAGCTACACTTGGCTGGTTGGTGAAAAATGGCGTTGAAACAACCCGTCTGACAGCAAAAGGTTTTGGTGAGCGTGAACTAGTAAATAAGTGTACTGATAATGTTACTTGTACTGAAGAAGAGCATCAAGCCAATAGAAGGAGTGAATTTATTATTTATGGTTTATAATTTAAATAATTAGTAATCAACAATAAGTCAATTCGTTTATAAACGGTATTTTTGTTTTTTTATAAGAATCTTAAAATACTTACTATAGATTTTAATCCATTTCTTGATTTATCAAAAAAAAATTGGAATTGTTTTTTTATAATGTACCTTTGCAGAAAATTTGTCGATTTTAGAATCATAAAAAATTAATTTCTTTCTAAATCACAATGAGTTATACTTTTTATGAAAAAAATAGTTGAATACAGAAAGTTATTAAATGTAGATAAAACTGCAGAATTGAAAGATCTAAAAACCATCTATCGAAATGCGATGAAGGAAGCACATCCTGATAAATTTCAAGGAGATGATGCAGGTTTGAAAGAAGCTGAAGAAAATAGTAAAAAAATTATTGAAGCCTACCATTTTTTGGTAAGTATCAATCCTGAAACTATAAAACAAAACTTACCAGAATATACTGAAACTATTGCCACTTCAACAATTTCAGATTATAAGTTTGTAGATGGACGTTTAATTATTAATTTTTCAAATGGAAGCGTATACGAATATATAAGTGTACCTAAAGCAACTTACGTAAAAATGGTAAATGCTGATTCACCTGGAAGATTTGCAAAAAGACATATTCTAAATTCTTTTACTTGGAGAAAAACTACCAATCAAGATTAAGTTTTTAATTAGTTTATATGATATAAAATGGGCTTAGATCTTTTTCTAAACCCATTTTTTTTTGTGTCTAACTTACCTTTTTAAAGAAAAGTGCGATTTGAAAACTTTACTAGTTCCCACCGTTGGATAGTTTTCTGTATAATCTACCGTAAACCAATAATCTGTTGAACTTAGTGGTTGTCCGTTCAAAGTACCATCCCACCCCTCGCCTGTTGGACTGATTTGTTTGATTAGTTTTCCATACCTGTCAAAGATAAATACTTTAGCCGATGCGTCCAATCCTACTATATTCCAAGTATCATGAAATCCATCTTCATTTGGTGTGAAATACGTTGGATAACCAATGATATTTACTGTTTTTGACAAATTCGTACATCCATTCGCATCTGTTATAGTTACTGTATGAGATCCTGGATCTACATTGGTAAATATATTCGATGTTTGCGTTGGTCCGTTATCTAATGAGTATATATATGCTGTATTTGGTGCGGTAACAGTAACTTCTATAGTAGCATTATCACTAAATGCTAATGTTTGAGTGGTATCAACAGTCAAACCTGGATAAGAATCTGTAATTGTCGCTGAACTAATTACCGATTTACATCCTGTGGCCGTATTTGTTACTAATACTGAATAGATTCCTGATTGATCCGCTTCGTAGGTATTGTCAACTGCTCCGCCAATTAATACACCATCTAAGTACCAAACAAAATCATACGTGGCATTGCTTAATTGAGTATCAAATATATAATTTTGAAAGGATACATTGCTCGCTTGATCCACACAAATGATACCATTGCTTATTTGAGGAAGTGGTGCGGGATTTACTGTTATTGTAATATTTAATGGTGTTCCTGAACAATTATTGGCTGTAGGAGTAACACTATAAACGACGGTCCCCAATTGATTAGCTGTCAAAACATCGTTAATTATAACTCCTGTACCATTTGAGGCACCCGTTACGTTTGTTGAAGCTACAGTCCATGCAAATGTGGTAGCGACAATACTTGGAAATAAAGAAATAGTAGGCGATTCTCCACTACAAATTGTAGAGGCCGATGACCCAAATACCTCTGGAGTTGGATTTACTGTTATCGTTACTGTTATAGGCGCTCCTGAACAACCATTAAATGTTGGCGTTATAGTGTAAAGAACTGTTCCTTGATTACTTCCTACGGTGGTTAATGTCTGCGCTATTGTAGCGCCACTTCCTGATGATGCTCCAAAAATACCTGTTTGAATAACCGTCCATGAAAACATAGTTCCTGCAACGGTGCTTGTTAAAGTAATATCTGTAGTTCCTGATGAACAAATGGTCGTTAATAATGCGTTAGCTGTAGCAACAGGTATAGGATTTACTCTTACAATAACTATTTGTGGAACTCCTGGGCAACCTCCAACTAATGGCATAACAGAGTACACTGCTACTCCAATATTATTACTAATTGTAGTTAACGTCTGAGCGATTATAGCACCACTTCCATTACTTGCTCCTGTAACACCAGTTTGAACTACATTCCAATTAAATAGGGTACCAGCTACGTTACTAGTTAATACTATTGGGGTTACACTTCCTGAACAAACCGATTGCAAAATGGTTGATGCCGTTACAATTGGAATTGGATTTACAGTTATTGTGATAGTAGTCGCTGGTCCTTGACATGATCCTACATTGGCAGTAATGGTATACACTACAGATCCTGGAACTACTCCTGTAGCAATAAGATTTTGAGATATAATAGCACCACTTCCCGCACTAGCTCCTATAGCACCAGATTGTGTTGCGGTCCAATTGAAAGTTGCGTTTGCTACGTTACTTGAAAGTGAAATTCCTGTCGCTTGTCCCGAACAAATAACGGGAGAAGATACAATAGAATTTACTAGTGGAGTTGGAACTACCGTTACGGTTACGGTACCTGATTGCAATTGAGTACAAGCGGGAGTTCCTGATGCAATTACACTCACTAATTGATAGGTGGTTGTGGCTGTTAAATTCCCTGTTGGTACTGAAGCCGCTCCCAAATTATCTAACAACACTGTTTGATTCGCGCCTGAGTTAATAGTGTACGTAACTGTTGCGTTAGGAGTTCCTCCAAAAGCAACAGTGCTGGAAGTACCAAAACAAATTGTTGTATCTCCTGAAATAGTAGCTGTTGGTAATGGATTTACTACTACTGTTGCTGTTATTGGCAATCCCGTACAGCCGCTTCCTGAAGGGGTAATAGTATAAACTACTGATCCTGGACTTGTTGAAGTTACTGTTAAAGCTTGTACAATAGTATCTCCATTCCCTGAATTTGCTCCTGTTACATTATTTGGAACTGTTGTCCAAACATAGGTAGTTCCTATAGCATTACTAGTTAAGGTAATAGCAGTACTATCTAAAGAACATATAGTTACTGTAGATGGAGTTGCTATAGCTACTGGTATAGGATTGATTATTATACTAGTTGTAGCTGTTACTTGTGAACATCCTGCGCCTGCAGGGATGGTGTACGTCACTATATAATTTCCTGGTGTACTTGTACTTGGAATGATTGCTCCTGTTGTAGCATCTAATATTAATCCTGCAGTAGAACTAAACGTTCCTCCTGTTCCT
>CAMCDQ010000056.1 GCA_945873505.1 Chitinophaga pinensis | reverse complement strand
TATTGTAATGGGATACCCACTACTCAAATTGTATTAACTAATGGAGTAACAGGAACTACCTATGCGTGGACAAACTCCAATACAGCTATCGGACTAGCCGCTTCTGGAACTGGGAATATTCCTGTGTTTACCCCAACCAATAGTGGTACTGCACCAATATCAGCAACCATTTCTGTTATTGCAACCGCTAACGGTTGTTCAAGAACAGCGGAAACCTTTACCATCACTGTAAACCCTAGTCCAGCAGTTAGCTTCTCACCCGCTATTCAAAACATTTGTTCGGGTGATACTTCCGCTTTAGTTACTTTAACTAGTACAACATCTGGTGCAACATTCTCTTGGACTGCAACACAACCAGCAGGAATTACTGGGGTAATCACTTCAGGAACTAATACCATACCAACACAAACTTTAGTAAATACTACCAATGCACCAATTATAATTACATATGCAGCTGTAGCTACTACTAACGGTGCTTCTGCTTGTGCGGGAATTACTTATAATTATACCATTACGGTTAACCCGAAACCTGCAATTGAAAACCAAGCATTTGTAATATGTAGTGAACAAGGCTTTATTGTTTCACCTGTAAACGGCACACCAAATGCAAGTACAATTGTACCCGTTGGAACAACCTACACTTGGACTATAAGTACCAATACAAATATTACTGGGGCAAGTGCAGGAACTGGAAGTCAGATTAGTCAGGTATTGACCAATACAAGTGCCACTATTCAAACAATAATATATACCGTTACGCCTACATCGGGTACATGTATCGGCACACCATTTACTATTACAGTTGAAGTATATCCGAAACCAAATGTAATTTTTAATTTGGCCAACCAAACGATATGTAACAACACAGCAACTAATTTAGTTACACTAAGTTCTTCATTACCAGGTGCATTAACTTATGCTTGGACGGCAAACATACCAGTAGGTATAAGTGGCGCTATTGCTTCTGGAACCAATACTATTCCTGTTCAAACACTAGTCAATTCAACCAACGCACCACTAACTATCACTTATACCGCTGCGGCTACTTTTACTAGTAATGGAAACTCATGTACCGGAAATGATGCCTTTTATACTATTACTGTAAATCCAACATTTACAGCTTCAGGAATACTTTCTAACTATAATGGCTATAATGTAAGTGTATTTGGAGGCAATGACGGAAGCATCAACTTAACAGTTGCTGGTGGATCTGGCACCTATACCTATAGTTGGGTAGGTCCTAATGGATTTACCGCTACTACTGAAGACCTAACTGGTTTATTTGCTGGTACTTACACCGTAACAATCAACGATGGATATTGTGCGCCAATAGTATTAACATTTACATTAACTCAACCGCCTGAACTCCTAGTGCAACAAGATTTAGCGCTAACCATAAACTTAATTTGCTTTGGAAATTCAAACGGGGCGCTGGGAATTTTAATCACACAAGAATCGATTAGTCCGTATGATTATAATTTAATAAATAGTGCAGGTGTTATCGTGCAAACCATTACCAACTCAACCAATTTAAATCCACAGTTTACAGGATTAGTTGCAGGAACGTATTCTGTTTTAGTAACAGATGGCAACGGTGGAACAAAGACAGTAACTGGTCTAGTAGTAACGCAACCAAATGATATAGTTATTACACCTGTCATTACAGAAATTACCTGTTATGGAGCAAACAACGCTTCTATCACATTAAATGTAACAGGAGGAACAGCGCCTTATGTGGCCAATTGGAATACGTTAGCGACAGGATTTTTTCAAAATAATTTAGCTGCTGGAAGTTATACTATTATTATTACTGATGCCAATGGTTGTCCAAAATCAATAACAATAAACATTATTGAAGCACCAATATATACTATTAACCCAGTGGTAACAAACATTTCCTGTTTTGGAGCCAATAATGGAAGCATAAGCTTAAACTTAATTGGGGGTCAAGCTCCGTTTGTAGTTACTTGGATTGATGGTAGTACTTCAGGTACTGTCAGAAACAATTTGCTTCCTGGAGTATACAGTGTTTCTATTTCCGATGGCACACCTTGTTACATCAACAGAACATTTATTATTGTTGAGCCACAATTGTTAGTTTTAGCATCAAATATTACAAACGCTTTAGACTGCAATAATGCAAATAGTGGTTCAATAAATTTAATGGTTTCTGGAGGAAATCCTCCTTTTACCTATTTATGGTCAAACGGAGCAACTACTGAAGATTTGACAAATGTTGTTGCAGGTAATTATTCTGTAATTGTTAGGGACTCTAAAGGATGCACTGAATCCGCTCAATATGTAATAAGTAGACCGCCGCCAATTGTTTTAAGTGTTCTAACAAATACGAATTTTAATTGTGTGACTAAGATAGTTAAACAAACATTTGTTGCTCAAGCTTCTGGTGGTGTACCTGGTTATAGTTATAATTGGTCTAGTGGAACAGTTAGTGGTGTAAATAACCAAATTATGAATACCTCAACTAATGGAATGGTACTACTTCAAGCAACGGATTTAATCGGTTGTAGTACTAATTATACTTTTATTGTGGATATTCCAACACTCGGAGATATTTCATTCAATACAAATTCGTATGCTTTTGCAACCTATGGAAGCTATTCGATAAATGATCCAATTCAATTTACAAATAGTGCTACTGGAGATTTTATAAGTGTAAATTGGAGTTTTGGTGATGGAACCTATTCAACTGATTTAAATCCAATACACCAATATGTTTCTACGGGTACTTATAATATTACACAAACAGTAACTTACCCTTTTGGCTGTGTCTATAACAATGTAACCTCAATAATAATTGGAGAAGGTTATGCGTTAGTAATTCCTAATGCATTTACG
Source organism: Chitinophaga pinensis (assembly GCA_945873505.1). Classification (GTDB taxonomy): domain Bacteria; phylum Bacteroidota; class Bacteroidia; order Flavobacteriales; family Flavobacteriaceae; genus Flavobacterium. Next base: position 9,544 of record CAMCDQ010000056.1, on the reverse strand, counting down.
CCAAATAACGATGCTTTAAATGCTTTTTTTCAACCTGAATATAAAGGATTATCTGACTTCTCTTTAGATGTTTACGATACTTGGGGAGAACTTATTTATTCAGAAAAAGGCGATGCAATTAGAGGTTGGGACGGAAAAGTAAAAGGAGTTGATTCTGAAAACGGAAACTATTATTATAAGGTTTCTGGAAAAACTTTTTATGGAAAAATAATTGAAAAACAAGCATCATTTGTTCTTATTAAATAGAAAATAATGAAATTAAAAATAATATATATAGCAACATTATGTTTTTTCTTTACAACAAGTAAAGCACAAGACCCTATTTTTACTCAATATTTCATGGTTCCTCAAACTATAAATCCGGGTTTTACTGGTTTTATGGAAACCTTTAATGTTGGTATTATTCATCGTACTCAATGGCCTGATTTAAATTTAAAAGTAGATACGGATTATGCTTTTTTTAATACTTGGGTAGAGAAAATGAATAGTGGAGTAGGAGTAAGTGTTTTGAACCACCGAGAAAATTTCACTAATTATAATTATTCTCAAGCAAATGTAAATTATGCTTTTAAAGTAGAATTAAATGGCGATTGGTATTTTCGGCCTGCAATAGAATTTGGTTTCGGAACCAAATCATTCGGGTTTCAAAATTTATTACTTAATGACCAAATTAACATTAACACGGGTATAATAAATAGTTCCTCAATTGACCCACTATTATTGAACGACAAGGTGAATTTTTTTGATTTTAATGCGGGAATGCTTCTTAATAATGAAAATCTTTGGTTTGGACTTTCTGTAAAACATCTTAATCGGCCTAATATATCATTTACAAACACAGGAAATGTGCCTTTAGCACCATTTGCTTCGGTTATAGCCGGATATGAATTCAAATTATCAGACTATAGAATGTATACTTTCCTACCTAATAATACTAAAATATTATTTACAGCAAATTATATGAATCAAGGTCAATACAATAGATTAGACATTGGGACAGGATTATTTTTAGATACTGTTTTCTTTGGAGCGACCGCAGTTACCAATCCTATGAAAAGGGCGCCAAATAGTCATTTACTAACCTCTTTTAATTTATTTACGGGTCTAAGGTATGAACATCTTAAATTTTCTTTCTCTTATGATTTTAATACATCAAAAATTGGTAAAACTGGGGGTATATATGAACTTTCTATGACATACCAATTTGACTTAGATGCCAAATGTCTTGGATGTCCTAATTATTATTAAATTGATAATTGGTTTTTATAATAACTATGCTTTAAAATATAAGAAAACCCCTTTAAACTAGATTTAAAGGGGTTTTAAATTTCAAGTTTTTTTGAACTTGGTCTTATTTTTTCTGTGGAATACTTTCTAATATTTCCAATACAAATTTCCAGAATTTTTGTGCCGATTTGATACTCGCTCTTTCGTCTGGTGAATGTGCTCCGTGAATGGTTGGCCCAAAAGAAATCATATCCATATCTGGGTAATTGGTTCCTAATATTCCACATTCTAATCCTGCGTGACACGCTACCACTTTTGGTTTCTCATTATTTTGTTTCTCATAAATAGCAACCAAAACATCAAGAATTTCAGATTTCACATTTGGAGTCCATCCAGGATATGAACCTGCTAATGTTACTTCACAACCACACAATTCAAAAGCAGAACGTAAGGCGTTAGCCAAATCAAATTTGGAAGTTTCAACCGAAGAACGAGTCAAACAACCAATGGTGATTTCCCCGTCTTTAATGATAATTCGTGCCACGTTATTCGAAGTTTCAACCAAATCTTCCATATCGGCGCTCATGCGATATACGCCATTATGAGCTGCATAAATCGAACGGATAATTCCTTCTTGAACTCCTAAATCCATTACTTTTGACGGTAATTCCGATTTTACGATTTCAATAGCCAAATTAGGTTCAGTAGTTTTGAATTCAGTTTTAATAGCATTGATAATTTCTTGCATGTCAAAAACGTAGGCTTCATCATACATTTGAGCAACAATAACTTTGGCAACACTTTCTCTTGGAATAGCATTTCGCAAACTTCCCCCGTTAATTTCAGAAATTTGAAGCCCAAAATTCTCGAAAGCATCAAACAATAATCGGTTCATTATTTTATTGGCATTTCCCAAACCTTTATGAATATCCATTCCTGAATGTCCACCGTTCAATCCTTTTACAGTAATAATGTATCCGACAGAACCTTCTGGAGTTTCCTCTTCGTTGTAGCTTCTTGTAGCGGTAACATCAATTCCACCAGCGCAACCAATATCAATTTCATCGTCTTCTTCGGTATCCATATTCAAAAGGATTTCTCCTTTTAGAATTCCTCCTTTTAGGTTCAAAGCACCAGTCATTCCCGTTTCTTCGTCAATGGTAAATAACGCTTCAATAGCAGGATGTTGGATGGTTTTACTTTCTAAAATCGCCATAATCATTGCTACTCCAAGACCGTTATCGGCTCCTAAAGTAGTGCCACGAGCTCGAACCCAGTCGCCATCAACATACATATCAATTCCTTGTGTGTCAAAGTCAAAAACGGTATCCGAATTTTTTTGATGCACCATATCTAAATGCCCTTGAAGCACTACAACTTTGCGATTTTCCATTCCTGGAGTCGCGGGTTTTCTAATGATTACATTGCGAATTTCATCTTCAAAAGTTTCTAATCCTAAACTATTACCAAAGTCTTTCATGAATTCAATTACACGATCTTCTTTTTTTGAAGGACGAGGTACCGCATTCAAATCGGCAAATTTATTCCAGAGTGCTTTTGGTTCGAGGTTTCTAATTTCTTGACTCATTTATGTATTTTTTAGATTCTTAGTTTTATGGCTCAAAGTTACAAAGGAGCTAAGATAGTTTTGTCAAAAAAAATCATTTATTTTAAAATAAATACTGCTTCGAAATTTGTTACTTTACATTTCAATATTAAAGTAGATGCAACGAAAATACATTCTTCCATTATTGCTGTTCATTCAGATTCTATTTTTACAGCTGATTTCGTTTTTTCCAGAACTGGTTGAGCGTTATTACAGTAATGGTTTGTATTTTTATATTTCCAAATTTTCTCGAATTTCATTTGGCAGCTTTCCCTTTTCTATTGGTGATTGCATCTATTTTGTGGTGGTGTTTTTAATTTTAAAATGGTTTTACCAACAACGTAAATTGGGGAAATTGAATTGGAAATATTCGACTTTTCGGGTGCTAAGTTTTCTGTCGGTTTTTTATTTTTTATTCAATTTGTTATGGGCGATGAATTACCATCGGGTGCCACTATTCGAAAAAATGGCTATTGAACGGAAATATTCCAATGATGATTTGCTGAAATTTACAAAAGTATTAATTGTGAAAACAAATGAAATTCACAGTCAAATTGAGAAAAATGACAATTTGAAAGTTGTTTTTCCGTATTCACAAGAGCAGGTTTTTGAAATGAATATAAAGGGTTATAAAGCACTTTCTTCCGAGTTTCCGAGTTTTAAATATGAAAATACGAGTGTCAAAAAATCACTGATTAGTTTGCCGTTGAGTTATATGGGTTTTGGTGGCTATTTGAATCCGTTTACGAATGAAGCTCAGGTAAATGAAAAAATACCAATGTATAATTTTCCAACAACGGTTTGTCATGAAATGGCGCATCAATTGGGTTATGCTTCTGAAAGTGAAGCTAATTTTATCGGATTTTTAGCTTCTATAAAAAATGAGAATGTCTATTTTCAATATTCTGGATACAGTTATGCCTTGCGCTATTGCTTGAGAAATTGGCAAATTCAAGACGAAAAAGTTTTCGAGGAATTAGTAAAAACAATTCACCCTGGAATTATGAAAAACTATAACGAAAGTGAAGAATTTTGGAAGCAATATGAAACTTTTATAGAAACAGGTTTCCAAATATTTTACGATAATTTTCTAAAATTCAATCAACAAAATGAGGGTTTGGAGGGCTACAGTAAGTTTGTTGATTTGATGGTGAATTACTACAAAGACAAATCATTTTAGGTAATTTTTGTTTTTTTTGGACAATTACAAGTAATCAAATGATTTTTAGTTTAGCCCTGATGGAAATGGAAATCCCAAGTTATTGCGAGGTACGAGGCAATCTCGTGGATTGCAATGGACAGCAGGAATTGCATTTCTTGAAAATGTGGGACAATTCGCTCCAAAAAGAATTAATATTCCCATTGACGGGTTTTATTCAACGCTTCCTGCGCTTCAATTTCTTCGGCAGGAATAACTTTTAGAAATGATGGATGTTGCTCGATGGCAAATTCTACTTTCTCGACAATTTGCTCAATTGTGTCATTGTCATAGTCGATTTCCAAGGGCGGTTTTATGATAAAAGATTGCAGAATTCCTTTCTTTTTCATCCGCAAACCCTTTTTATCAAAGGAGCGACGAAATCCATCAATTACAATTGGAATTACAATTGGACGGTGCTGTTTGATGATGTGCGCGGTGCCTTTTCTAACAGGTTTAAACGATTTTGTGGTTCCTTGAGGAAAGGTAATTACCCAACCATCTGCAAGTGCTATTTTTATATTTTCGGTATCATTTGGATTAATATCACGTTTTTCGTCAACGTCTTTCCCTTTTGCACGCCACGTTCTTTCTACTGAAATTGCACCAACATAAGCTAAAATTCTGGGTAATAAACCGGCTTCCATGGTCTCTTTTGCAGCGACATAATAGATGTTTAGTTTTGGATTCCAAAGGTACATAACGTTTTTAATATTGTTTTCGCGACCACTTAAACTTGCATTAAATACGTGAAACATAGCAACAACATCAGCAAAATAGGTTTGGTGGTTGGAAATGAAAAGTACGTTCGCATCGGGCAATGATCGAATGATTTCGGATCCTTCAATGTGCAATTGGTTAAATCCTCTATAGCGTTTATGAGTTATTCCTCCAAAAATTTGGATTAACCATTTTTTTATGAAAAGTATATGTCCAAAAGGGTTTCTTTTAAATAAAACCATATTTTAGTATCAATTAGAAGGCTAATTTACAAATTAATTTTTAAATGAACTTTTCAGCAATTCCTTCAATTCGCTCATCATCATTGCGGTGGCTCCCCAAACATAATGTTCGTTAATTTTAAATGTTGGAACCTCAATGTTATTTCCATAAGAAGTATCCATAATTTTTTTTACGATAGTTTTTTCATTCAAAAAATCGAGTAACGGAAATTCAATTATTCCAGCAACCTCTTCTTCCTGTTCAATAAATTCTAATTCAGAATAACTAATCCCTAAGAAAGGGGCAACAATAAAATTACTAGGCGGAATAAAAACCTCTGTAAAAGTCTTAATTACTTCAATTTTTTCAGGAGGAATTCCAATTTCCTCATGGGTTTCTCTTAAAGCAGTATGAGTTAATGAAACGTCTTCTAATTCCACTTTTCCGCCCGGAAAACCTATTTGCGCTGAATGAACTCCGGGATAGGTATTTCTAACAATTAAAGCCAAATGGCACGTATTGTTTTTAGGATAAATCAACATCATTACGGCTGCTTTTCTTGGATTATTAGAACTGGTATTGAATTTTTCGACTTCTAAAATACGTTCAACAGGCACCATTTTTAAGTGAGCCTGATCCCCAAGAAGTTTTTCTTGTTTTATTTTTGGAACATATTTTAAAAAATCTGAAAAATCCATATTGATGTTCTATTTTTGCAACTAATTAATTATAAATGTATATTTTTAAATTGAATTTCACAACTAATTGAAAATCAACATACAATAAAACAATAGTGCTAAATGTATAGTAAAGAAGAAAATCAAAGATTAAAAAGAGAGTTTTGGGTTTCATTTGCAAATAAATATCCTCGGAAATGGGTTTTATACGATACAAAGATTAAAGATTTCTCTTTTAAATTTTACGTTGAAAACACCAAAGCACAAGTACAAATTGATATTGAATGTCGAAATGATAGTAAGAGAATTCAATATTTTGAAAAATTAGAATCGCTAAAAAATATTTTGGAAGAGGAATTTATTGCAGATTTAGTATTTGAGAAAAATTTCAGTTTAGAAAACGGCAAAGTTATCAGTAGAATTTGGGTTGAAAAATTAAATGTTAGCGTAAGTAATCCTGTGTATTGGGATGAAATATTTGATTTCTTTAACGAGAATATGAATGCTCTAGAATTATTTTATCTGGAGTATGATGAATACATTAAAGACATTGAATAAAAAAAGCCCCAATTTCGGGGCTTTTTTTATTTACTCAAATACATTTTTCGTCTGGAGTACAATTCATAAAACTGGTCGTCTTTTAAATCGTCAATGAATAAAATGCTTTCGCCAGTCGATTTCATTTCTGGTCCCAATGCTTTATTTACACCGTAAAATTTGCTAAATGAGAAAACGGGTTGCTTGATTGCATATCCTTTTAGTTGCGGATTGAATTTGAAATCGGTTACTTTATTGTGTCCCAACATCACTTTTGTGGCATAATTTACATACGGTTCGCCATAGGCTTTTGCAATAAAAGGAACCGTTCTTGAGGCTCTCGGATTGGCTTCAATGATATAAACTACTTCGTCTTTGATGGCAAATTGTATGTTTATTAATCCTACAGTTCTTAGTGCCAAAGCAATTTTTTTAGTATGGTCCTTAATTTGTTGCATCACAAATTCACCTAAATTAAATGGTGGTAAAGTAGCGTTACTATCGCCTGAATGCACACCGCAAGGTTCGATGTGTTCCATTATTCCTATGATATAGACATTTTCACCATCGCAAATGGCATCGGCTTCAGCCTCAATTGCTCCATCAAGATAATGATCTAAAAGCAATTTATTTCCAGGAATCGATTTTAATAAATCAATTACGTGTTCTTCTAATTCTTGTTTGTTGATAACGATTTTCATTCCTTGACCACCCAAAACATAGGAAGGTCTGACCAAAAGTGGGAAATCTAAAACATCTGCCAAAGCACTTGCTTGATCCGCATTTTCAGCAATTCCGAATTGAGGAAATGGAATTTTTAATTCTGTTAAAAGTTCTGAAAAACGACCTCTATCTTCGGCTAAATCTAAGGCGTCAAAAGAAGTTCCAAGGATTTTAATTCCGTATTTCGATAGCTTTTCAGCCAATTTCAATGCTGTTTGACCGCCCAATTGAACAATTACTCCTTCTGGTTTTTCGTGACGAATAATATCGTAAATATGTTCCCAAAATACGGGTTCAAAGTACAGTTTATCCGCGGTATCAAAATCAGTAGAAACCGTTTCAGGATTACAGTTAATCATTATGGTTTCATAGCCACATTCTGCCGCAGCCATTACGCCGTGCACACAAGAATAGTCAAATTCAATTCCTTGCCCAATTCTGTTTGGTCCGGAACCTAAAACCACCACTTTTTTCTTATTGGAAACAACACTTTCGTTGTCCACATATTTTTCACCATTTGCTTTTTCAATCTCCGCTTCAAAAGTGGAGTAGTAGTAAGGCGTTTTCGCTTTAAATTCGGCAGCGCAAGTATCAACTAATTTATAAACTCGTTTTACATTTTTCTCTTCCCGTAATTTATAAACCTGACTTTCTAAACAGCCCATCATGTGAGCAATTTGGCGGTCGGCAAAGCCTTTTTGTTTGGCCTCCAAAAGCAATTCTTTGGGTAAAGTATCCACTTTAAATCTTGAAACTTCGCGTTCTAAAGTATATAATTGTTCATATTGTTTTAGAAACCACATATCAATTTTTGTGATTTCGTGAATTCTACTCAATGGAATTCCCATCGCAATAGCGTCATAAATCACAAAAACTCTGTCCCAACTCGCAAAAGTCAGTTTTTCGATAATTTGTTCGTAGTTTTTATATCCTTTTCCATCGGCGCCAAGTCCATTTCTTTTGATTTCTAATGATTGTGTTGCTTTGTGCAAGGCTTCTTGGAACGAACGACCAATTCCCATTACTTCCCCCACAGATTTCATTTGCAATCCTAAAGTTCTATCAGCACCTTCAAATTTATCGAAGTTCCAACGGGGAATTTTTACAATTACATAATCCAAAGTTGGTTCAAATAAAGCCGAAGTTGATTTTGTAATTTGGTTTTGTAATTCATCTAAATGATACCCTAAAGCCAGTTTTGATGCAATTTTTGCAATTGGATAACCTGTTGCTTTTGAAGCCAATGCAGAAGAACGAGACACACGAGGATTGATTTCGATGGCAACAATATCTTCTTTTTCATCTGGTGAAACGGCAAATTGCACGTTGCAACCACCCGCAAAATTTCCGATACTTCGCATCATCAAAATGGACATGTCTCGCATTTTTTGGAACGTGGTATCCGATAATGTCATCGCAGGAGCAACCGTAATACTATCGCCAGTATGAATTCCCATTGGATCCATATTTTCGATAGAACAGATAATCACAACATTGTCATTTTTATCGCGTAAGAGTTCTAATTCGTATTCTTTCCAACCAATTAAAGCCTTGTCAATTAAGACTTCGTGAATTGGGGAAGCTTCTAAACCTCGAGTTAATAATTCGTCAAAATCTTCTTTAGTATGAACAAAAGCAGCGCCAGTTCCACCTAAAGTAAATGACGGACGTATTACTAATGGAAACCCAAATTCCTGAGCAATTTCTTTCCCTTTTAAGAACGAAGTTGCTGTTTTTGCCGGAGCTGTTGGGATATTAATTCTATGTAAAAGCTGTTTGAACTGCTCTCTATCTTCGGTAATGTTGATTGCATTGATGTCGACGCCAATTAATCGCACTCCAAAATCTGCCCAAATTCCTTTTTCATCTGCTTCTAAGCATAAATTCAAAGCAGTTTGTCCGCCCATTGTTGGTAAAACAGCATCAATTTGAGGATGTGCTTTAAGGATTTCAATGATAGATTTTGTAGTTAACGGTTTCAAATAAATATGATCCGCCATTGAAGGATCGGTCATAATTGTAGCGGGATTTGAATTTATCAAAATAACTTCGATGCCTTCTTCGCGAATGGAACGCGCTGCTTGAGAACCCGCGTAATCAAATTCGCATGCTTGTCCAATAACGATAGGTCCTGAGCCTATTATTAAAACCGATTTTATTGAATTGTCTTTTGGCATTTGTGTGTGTGTTGTGTAGTTATTTTTTGTATTTTTTATTCTAAATTTATTTTATTGGTTTAAAGATATAAAAAAAGGCGATACTAATAACAGTAACGCCTTTATGTATGTTTAAACAAACATTATTTTTTATGTCTTGGTTCGCAAGAAACAGTCAATTTATGTCTTCCCTTAGCTCTTCTACGAGCAAGGACTTTTCTTCCATTCGCAGAAGCCATTCTGTCCATAAATCCGTGCTTATTTCTTCTCTTTCTTTTCGATGGTTGAAACGTTCTTTTGCTCATTGTTTGTTATCTTTAAATCTTGAATTAAAATATCATTGGCAGTTTTAAATACTATCTTCCTTAAAACCGAGTGCAAATATACAAAGACTTTTTTTCTTTACAAGTAGTTTTGTAAAAATATTTTAAAGTCCTTTTACTATCTTTGCATAATCATTTAAACAAATACTATGTTT
>CAMCDQ010000055.1 GCA_945873505.1 Chitinophaga pinensis | reverse complement strand
GTGGTGCTAAAACACAATATATCATCAAAGCCTCTGAATTGATTGCTGCGGGTATTGGTGCGGGAAATATTACAAGTTTAGGTTTTGAACCAACTAATTCTGGTCAGACCTATCAAGGATTTTCAGTTTCAATGGCTCCAACAGCATCCACGGTAATGACTACTACTTTTGAAACAACTGGTTTATCACAAGTTTATTTAGGTACACTTGCTGATAATGGATATACACCAGTTATAAATACAGTAAACAATCTTGCTTTTGGAACAGGTGTTGGTTCTGCTTCTGCTTTTACCTGGGATGGAATTTCTAATATTCTAGTTTCAATTTCTTGGTCTAGAGTTCCATTAGCAACTACAGCAACTTCTACAACTATGAAAGTTGATGATGTGGGATTTGTTTGTTCAGCCTATAATAGAGCTGATAGTTTAACCCCTGAGGAAATGTTGGCAACTCCAATAGCAGATGGAACGGGTACTTCTAGACCTAGATTTACAATAAACGGTCAAGTAGTTTGTTCTTCTCCAAGAGTAGCTGTTACAGCAACTGTAACTACACCACCAACAATTGATTTGAGTGGAAATCCTGCTCCAATTTGTTCTGAACAAACAACAGCAGCTGTAACTATTGTTGGGTCATCAGTTTACGATACGTATGCATGGACTCCTGCAAGTTCTGCTTCAGGAACTCCCGGAGCAGGATGGGTGTTTAATCCATTGGTAACTACAACCTATACTTTGGCAGTTTCTCAATCAACTGGAACAGCACCATGTGCAACAACTAAAAGTATTACGGTTACTGTAAACCCAACACCAAGTGTAATTACAATAGCGACAACACCTTCTTCTGCTTGTGTTGATACAGTATTGCCATTGGTAGCAACAGGAGGAACGTTAGACAACATGCCAATATTGAATGAAAACTTCAATGGTACTACAAATACTTGGACAACGGTTAATAATTCAACCGGAGGAACTCCTTCAGCTGCCGATTGGACGTTACAACCTAATGGGTATTCGTATGGTGGTTTTTTTAGTACAATTTTCAATTCAAATGATAATAGTCAGTTCTATATGTCAAATAGCGATGCTCAAGGTAGCAGTAGTATAACAAATACGGAATTAAAATCTCCAGTATTTAGTACAACTGGATTCTCAGTTGCGAATTTAAGTTTTTATCACTATTTAAGATTTCCTGAAACTGGTACTGTTGACTATTCTATTAATGGTGGAACGACATGGGTGAATATTCAAACTTACACAACTACTACTCAAGGAACATCTACTGGTTTTGTTAATGAGAATTTGGCTTTGCCAGCAGGAGCGCTTAATCAAGCTTCAGTAATGATCAGATTTAATTATATTGATTCTTATGGTTATTATTGGGCAATTGATAATGTTTCTATATCAGGAACTCAAGTTGCTACTATGGTTTGGTCTCCAACTACTAATTTATATTCTGATGCTGCTGGAACAATTGCTTATACAGGAGGAAATGCTTCAACAGTTTACTTTAAATCTAGTAGTGTTGCTCCCGCAGTTACCTATACTGCAACGGCAACATCAGCTTTATTGTGTGCTAGAACTGCAACGGTTCCTGTAACGGTTAATGCCAATACCACTTTGGCTTTAACTTCTGCAAATGCAACTCAAACTCAAACTGTTTGTGCAGGTACAGCAATTGCAAATATTGTTTATACTGTGACTAACGGTACTGGTGTTACGGCAACGTATCCTGCAGGTTTAACAGGTGCTTTAGTAGGAGGAATATACACGATTAGTGGAACACCAACTGCTTCAGGTGCGATATCGGTAACAGGAACAGGACTTTGTCTTTCTTCTGCAGCTTTATCAGGCACAATAACTGTGAACCCGGACACAACGATAGCTTTGGCTTCAGCTAATGCAACTCAAACAGTTTGTACAGGTACTGCAATTGCAAATATTGTTTATACCGTGACTAACGGTACTGCTGTTACGGCAACGTATCCTGCAGGTTTAACAGGTACTTTAGTAGGAGGAACATACACGATTAGTGGAACACCAACTGCTTCAGGTGCAATATCGGTAACAGGAACAGGACTTTGTCTTGCTTCAGCAGCATTAACTGGAGACATAATTGTTAGTGTTACGGCAGCGCCTACAGGTGCTGCAACTCAGTCTTTATCTTCTTTACTAACTGTAGGTGATATTGTTGTAGTTGGATCAAATATTGTTTGGTATGCAAGTAGTGCAGATGCTACTGCTGGTATAAATCCAATCCCAGCGTCACAAATATTAGCTAATACTATTTACTATGCAACGCAAACTGTTGCAGGATGTACAAGTACATCAAGTTTAGCGGTAACAATTGTAACCTTGGCTAATCAAGATTTCGATATGACTCAATTTAGTTATTATCCAAATCCTGTAATTGACTTGTTGAATATTTCTTATTCTCAAGACATGACAAATGTGAAAGTCTTCAACGTGATTGGACAACAATTGTTTAGCAAAGAGGTAAATGCTGCTTCAACTCAAATTGATATGTCAGCTTATGCTAATGGAGCTTACTTCATTCAAGTGTCAACTGAAAATGCAATGAAAACGGTTAGAGTTATCAAAAAATAACACTAACTTTTAGATACTAAAAAATCCCATTCACATAGTGAATGGGATTTTTTTTGTCTAATTATTTTTAAATTATTCAAACTCTGAAGTAAAGAACAATTTTACATTTGGAAATTTATTTTGTGTCATTTGAATCGTGAAATCCGAATCGGCTAAAAACACCAATTGGCTGTATTTGTCATGCGCTAAGAATTTTTGTTTGATTCTTCTAAATTCTCTAAATTCTTCACTTTTAGGATCCGTAGGTTTTACCCAACACGCTTTGTGAACTGGGAAATTCTCATACGAACATTTAGCACCGTATTCGTGATCTAATCGGTATTGAATTACTTCGTACTGTAATGCGCCAACCGTTCCAATGATTTTTCTGTTGTTCAATTCTAATGTAAATAATTGCGCCACACCTTCGTCCATTAACTGGTCAATTCCTTTGTCCAATTGTTTTGCTTTCATAGGATCCGCGTTGTTGATGTATCTGAAATGCTCGGGTGAAAAACTAGGAATTCCCTTGAAACTCATAATTTCACCTTCAGTTAAGGTATCACCAATTTTAAAATTCCCAGTATCATGCAAACCCACAATGTCTCCCGGATAGGAAATATCTACGATTTCTTTTTTCTCAGCGAAAAATGCATTTGGACTCGAAAATTTTAGGTTTTTCTTATGACGAACATGATAATACGGTTTGTTTCTTTCAAATGTTCCAGAAACAATTTTTATAAATGCCAAACGATCTCTGTGTTTTGGATCCATATTAGCATGGATTTTAAAAACAAAACCCGACATTTTTTCTTCTTTAGGATCAACCAATCTTGTTTCAGAATCTTTTGGTCGTGGCGATGGGGCAATTTCTACAAAGCAATCCAACAATTCGCGCACACCAAAATTATTCAATGCAGACCCAAAAAATACAGGTTGCAATTTTCCATCTAAATAATCTTGACGATTAAATTTTGGATATACTTCATCTATCAGTTCCAATTCTTCTCGAAGTCGATCAGCTGGTTTTTGACCGATAATTTTTTCTAACCCAGGATTTTTGACATCTGAAAAAGCAATCGTTTCTTCGATATTCTTCCGACTATCTCCACTAAATAAATTGATATTTTGTTCCCAAAGATTATAAATCCCTTGAAAATCATAACCCATTCCAATAGGAAAACTTAAAGGAGTTACGGTCAATCCTAATTTTTGTTCTACTTCGTCCATTAAATCAAAGGCATCTTTTCCTTCTCTATCTAATTTATTAATGAAAACAATTATTGGAATGTTACGCATTCTACAAACAGAAACTAATTTTTCAGTTTGCTCTTCAACTCCTTTGGCGACATCAATAACCACAATAACGCTATCAACGGCGGTTAAAGTTCGGAAAGTATCTTCAGCAAAATCCTTGTGCCCAGGCGTGTCTAGAATGTTGATTTTTTTATCTTTATAGTTGAATGCCAAAACCGAAGTAGAAACCGATATTCCCCTTTGACGCTCAATTTCCATAAAATCGGAAGTTGCTCCTTTTTTAATTTTATTATTTTTCACGGCACCCGCCTCCTGAATGGCCCCACCAAAAAGTAATAGTTTTTCAGTTAAAGTAGTTTTTCCAGCATCGGGATGCGATATAATTCCGAAAGTTCTTCGTCTTTCAATTTCTTTTAAAAAGCTCATAAGTTTTGTAAATGGACTGCAAAAATACTATTTATTCAACAAATAATTTGATAATAATGGATTGGGTGTGACATTTAAAGAGATATGTTAATAAATTTTTGTTAATAGTAACTGCTATAGTTGTATAATGTAATTGAATTGTTATTTTTGTGAGTTGCAATTTATGCTTAGTGAAAGCTATTCAATTATTAAATAAATTATATTATAAAATGAAAATGAAACAATTATTTTTTGGATTTTTACTTTCGTTAAATTTTATCGGATTTTCCCAAAATAGCACGAAAGAAGTTTTATTCACAATTGAAAATAAACCGTATTATACGGATGAATTTTCTAGAGTTTATAATAAAAACCTAGATTTAGTTAAAGATGAATCACAGAAAGATTTGAATCAATATTTAGAATTATTTGTTGGTTATAAACTTAAAATCAACAAGGCCTATAAATTAGGATTGCAAGACGGAACTTCATACCAAAATGAGTTAAAGTCATATAGAACGCAACTTTCTAAAAATTATACTTCAGATTCTAAAGTAACCAAAGAACTTATTGAAGAAGCGTACCAACGTTCATTAAAAGAAATAAAAGCATCACATATTTTAATTTTGGCAGATGAAAATGCTTCTCCAGAAGACACTTTAAAAGCCTATAATAAAGCGATTGATATTTATAAAAGAGCCAATGCAGGAGAAGAATTTGCGAAATTAGCAACAGACTATTCACAAGATCCATCAGCAAAAGAAAATAAAGGAAATTTAGGTTATTTCTCAGTTTTTAGAATGCTTTATGCCTTTGAAACTGCCGCTTACAAGACCCCAAAAGGAGCAATTTCGAAGCCTTTCCGTACTCATTTTGGATACCATATTATTAAAGTTGAAGATAGTAGAGACAACAGAGGTGAAGTAGCTGTTGCGCATATTATGATACTAACTCCAGAAGCTACAGCCGATAATAAAGTTGATGTTGATAAACCAAAGAATACAATTCAAGATATTTATAAAAAAATCCAACAAGGCGAGAAGTTCGAAGATGTAGCGAAACAATTCTCTGAAGACAAATCATCTTCTTCAAAAGGGGGCGTTTTAAATCGCTTTGGTTCAGGACAATTAAGCTCTGAAGAATTTGAAACCGTTGCCTTTTCATTGACAAAAGAAAATCCAATTTCTGAACCTTTCAAAAGTCAATTTGGATGGCATATTGTCAAATTTATTGATGAATTCCCAGTAAAAACGTTGGAAGAAATGCAACCAGATTTAGAAACAAAAGTTAGCAAAGACGATCGTTCAAGATTGATTGTGGCTTCAATGACGGATAAATTGAGAAAAAAATATACTGTAAAAAGAGACGATAAGTTGTTTGCCGTAGTTTCTAAATTAATCACGAATGATTTCTATGAAGGAAAATGGGATGTTCCTGCAAATTTAAAAGATTTTAATGCAAATTTATTTACAATTAATAAAGTAAAATCACTTACTGGTGCTTCTTTTTTAACGTATGTAAAAGCGCAACAAAAATCCCCAAACACGCTAAAACCTATTGCGAAATTGATTGATAAATTATATAAAAGTTACGTAGATCAAGAGTTGGCTCAATATTATGACGATAACTTAGAAAATGAATTCCCAGAATTTTCAGCTGTAATGGACGAATATCGCGATGGATTGTTGCTTTTTGATTTAATGGAAAAAGAAATTTGGACAAAGTCAAAAACAGATACTTTAGGATTGAAAAGCTTTTATGATAAAAACCTTAAAAATTACAATTGGAAAAACAGATTGGACGTAACTATTCTTTCTTCTACAAAATTAGATGTAATTAAAAAAGCTGAAAAATTATTGAAACAAGATAAAACGGCCGATTTCATCAAAGAAAAATTGAATCTTAAAGATGGCGTTGTGAATGTAATGTCAAAAGTGGGCGTTTTTGAAGAAGGAAACGAAGTGCTTCCTAAAAACCTTAAATTTGAAACTGGAATTTCTGAAATACTAAAAGATGGCGAATATTATTTTGTCACTAAAGTAAATAAAACGCTGCCCGCAGGTTCAAAAACATTAGAAGAATGCAAAGGAAAAGTGATTAATGATTACCAACAATATTTAGAAGAAAACTGGGTTAAAGACCTTAAAAACGAATTTAAAGTTGAAGTGAATCAAGCGGTTTTTGAAAAAGTAAAAAAACAATTGAAACCATAAATATAATTTCAATTGCAGTGTTTTCAAGTATTTAGAATAAATTAAAGTACAAATTACAATTAATAAAATCGAATAAGATTTAGCAGATAATGATATTAAATAAAATAAATATGAAATTTTTAAATACGAAAACAGCTCTAATTGTACTTTTTTCTGTGTTCTCTTTTGCAATAAACGCACAGGAAATTATAAAGGAAAAAGTATCGGATTCAACGAAAGTTAAGCTGCCATCATCAAGACAAAAAGTGGATGGAATTATTGCAACTGTGGGTGATTATATCATTTTGGATTCGGATATCGACAAAGGATATTTGGAAATTTCAAGTCAAGGAAACTCTATAAAAGACATTACTAGATGTCAGATGTTGGGTAAATTATTAGAAGACAAATTGTATGCACACCAAGCTATTCAAGACAGTATCGTGGTGAAAGACGATGAAGTTAAGAAAATGATGGATGACAGGATCAATTATATGGTAGAACAAATCGGTTCTCTTGACAAAGTAATTCAGTACTACAAAAAGAATTCTGAAGAAGAATTTAGAACCTACTTCTTTGATATTCTTAAAGAAAATAAGTTGACTGAGGAAATGCAAAAAAAGATTGTTGACGCTGTGGAAGTTACACCTGAAGAAGTTCGTACTTTTTTCAAGAAAATCCCTTTTACAGAATTACCTGTTTTTGGATCAGAAATGGAAGTGGCACAAATTGTTGTCACGCCAAAAATCACAGAAGAAGAAAAGCAAAAAGTAATTGATAAATTGAAAGGATTTAAAAAGGATGTTCAAGGCGGGTCTAGTTTTTTCAGTAAAGCAGTGTTGTATTCTGAAGATCCAGGTTCAAGATCTTCGGGTGGTTTTTATAAAATGACTCGTAAAACACCTTTTGTAAAAGAGTTTAAAGACGTGGCTTTTAGTCTTGCCGAAGGAGAAATTTCGGATCCTTTTGAAACGGATTTCGGCTTTCATATTATTTATGTAGAAAAAATTAGAGGTCAAGAAATTGATTTGCGTCACATACTTTTAATTCCTAAAGTTTCAGACGAATCATTAAAAGAAGCAAAAGAAAAAATAGCATTAATCAAAAAAAGAATTGAGGATAAAGAGATTACATTTGCGGAAGCGGCAAGAACTTTGTCTGATGAAAAAGAAACAAGAGCAAATGGTGGGGTTTTAATTAATCCTAAAACTCAAGACACCCGTTTTGAATTGACAAAAATGGATCCTTCGTTATATAGTAATGTTTCTGGTTTGAAAGAAGGTGAAATTTCAAGTCCATTGGCTGAAGAAGACCAATCTGGAAAAAAGAAATTCAAACTTTTAACGGTTACTAATCGTATCAATGAGCACACAGCTGATTATGCTAAAGATTATTTGAAAATAAAAGGAATTGCTCTGAAAGAAAAACAAATCAAAGGAATTGGTAAGTGGTTTGATGAAAAAATTAAAGAAACGTTTATTAAAATCAATGGTGAATACAGAGACTGTATCTTCACAAACAATTGGTTAAAGAAATAGTCAAAATATCCCTTAATCATTTTTATGTTTTAAGTTTTTATAACCTTAAACCTTAAATCTAAAATATTTTATAATGTCTGACGTAGCCGAAATAAATAAATTAGTTCAAAGGAGACTTGAACTTAAAGTTGAAATTGCAAAAATAATTGTTGGACAAGAGGAAGTTGTTGATCAAATTTTATTGAGTATTTTCTCTGGCGGACACGCACTTTTAGTTGGTGTGCCAGGATTAGCAAAAACCTTGATGGTAAATACAATTGCCCAAGCTTTGGGATTGGACTTCAAAAGAATTCAATTTACACCAGATTTGATGCCCTCGGATATTTTAGGAAGTGAAATCTTAGACGAAAACAGACAGTTCAAATTCTTGAAAGGGCCAATTTTTTCTAATATTATTTTGGCTGATGAGATTAATAGAACGCCGCCAAAAACACAAGCTGCTTTATTAGAAGCAATGCAAGAACGTGCTGTAACTATCGCAGGTCATAATTATAAATTATCGTTGCCTTATTTTGTTTTAGCAACACAAAATCCAATTGAGCAAGAAGGAACGTATCCTTTGCCAGAAGCACAATTAGACCGTTTTATGTTTTCCATAAAATTAGATTATCCTTCTTTTGCAGAAGAAGTTCAGGTGGTAAAAAGCACCACTTCGGATGCAAATAGCACTGTAAATCCATTGTTCAATGCACAAGAAATTATCGATTTCCAACAGTTGATTCGTAGAATTCCTGTTGCCGATAATGTAATTGAATATGCCGTAACTTTAGTTAGTAAAACCCGTCCTGAGAATACGCTTTCCAACGAATTTGTGAAAAATTATATCGATTGGGGTGCAGGACCAAGAGCGTCACAAAATCTAATTTTAGCGGCCAAAGCCAATGCTGCTTTCAACGGAAAATTCTCGCCAGATATTGAAGATGTGAAAGCCGTTGCAACAGGAATATTAAGGCATCGTGTTGTGAAAAATTACAAAGCCGAAGCCGAAGGAATTTCAATCGAAAAAATAATCGATTCTTTATTGTAATAAAAATATAATAATTTAAAAGCCTCAAAAGTTAGAAATAAGTTTTGAGGCTTTTTTTGAACTTCATTTCTGAGTAATTTCTATTAATTATAATTTTGCTGTTATTTATAGCGATTATACACGATTTCCTACTGTGTACTATTCCGAATTCGATAATAATAATAGTTTAAATTATTAATTTTATAATATTTGAACCTAATTTTAATGTTTCTACAATATTATAGGATTAAATCTACATTTTACAAATAATAATCACTTCAAAGGGTACTTTTATTAAAATATCTTTAATATTAATTGGAATTGTTTAAATTTGTAATCTAATAAACTAACACAGATTACTATGGCTTTTGATATTGATATGATTAAAAAGGTTTACGACACTATGTCTTCTCGCGTTGATAAAGCAAGAGAAATAGTTGGAAGACCCTTAACATTAACAGAGAAAATTTTATATTCACACCTTTGGGAAGGAACGCCTTCAAAAGCATTTAAAAAAGGAGTTGACTATGTTGACTTCGCGCCAGATCGTGTAGCGTGTCAAGATGCGACTGCGCAAATGGCTTTGTTGCAATTTATGCACGCTGGAAAACCTAAAGTTGCTGTTCCTACTACAGTGCATTGCGATCACTTGATTCAAGCAAAAGTAGATGCAGTAACCGATTTAGCGCGTGCAAAATCACAAAGTAGCGAAGTATTTGATTTTCTTTCTTCAGTATCAAATAAATATGGAATAGGTTTCTGGAAACCAGGAGCAGGTATTATTCACCAAGTAGTTTTAGAAAATTATGCATTTCCAGGCGGAATGATGATTGGAACCGATTCACATACTGTAAATGCAGGTGGATTAGGAATGTTAGCCATTGGTGTTGGTGGAGCAGATGCAGTAGATGTAATGTCAGGAATGGCTTGGGAATTGAAATTTCCTAAACTAATTGGAGTAAAATTAACAGGAAAATTATCAGGTTGGACAGCACCAAAAGATGTTATTTTGAAAGTTGCTGGAATCTTAACTGTAAAAGGAGGAACTGGAGCCATCGTTGAATATTTTGGTGAGGGCGCAACCGCAATGTCTTGTACAGGAAAAGGAACTATTTGTAATATGGGAGCTGAAATAGGAGCAACGACTTCTACTTTTGGATATGACGATTCTATGAGCCGTTATTTACGTTCTACAAACAGAGCCGACGTTGCCGATGCTGCCGATAAAGTTGCCGCTTACTTAACTGGCGATGCTGAAGTGTATGCCAATCCAGAGCACTATTTCGACCAAGTAATAGAAATTAATTTATCAGAATTAGAGCCGCATTTAAACGGACCTTATACTCCAGATTTATCAACTCCAATTTCTAAAATGAAAGAAGAAGCGATAAAAAATAACTGGCCATTGAAAATTGAAGTAGGTTTAATTGGTTCTTGTACGAACTCATCGTATGAAGATATTGCTCGTGCCGCTTCATTAGCGAAGCAAGTAACGGACAAAAAATTAAAAATAAAATCACAATTCACTATTACTCCAGGTTCTGAAGTAGTGCGTTATACAATTGAACGTGACGGATTTATCGACACTTTCAATACCATTGGAGCGACCGTTTTTGCTAATGCTTGCGGACCGTGTATCGGAATGTGGGACAGAGAAGGAGCTGAGAAAGAAGAACGCAATACAATCGTTCACTCGTTCAACCGTAATTTCTCCAAACGTGCCGATGGAAACCCTAACACTTTGGCTTTTGTAGGGTCACCAGAATTAGTTACCGCTCTAGCAATTGCAGGAGACTTAGGTTTCAATCCTTTGACAGATAAATTAATCAACGAAGACGGTGAAGAAGTAATGTTAGACGAACCAACAGGAAATGAATTGCCTCCAAAAGGTTTTGATGCGGAAGACCCTGGTTTTCAAGCGCCAGCCCAAGATGGTTCAGGCGTTCAAATTTTGGTAAGCGAAACATCTGAGCGTTTGCAATTGCTTGCGCCGTTCACTGCTTGGGATGGAAAAAACATTACAGGAGCAAAATTATTGATCAAAGCATTCGGAAAATGTACTACCGACCACATTTCAATGGCGGGACCGTGGTTGCGTTTCCGTGGACATTTAGATGCGATTTCTAATAATATGTTGATTGGTGCTATCAACGCATTCAACCAAAAAACGAACAATGTAAAAAACCAATTAACAGGAGTTTACGATGCAGTTCCTGCTGTAGCTCGTGCTTATAAAGCAGCTGGAATTCCTTCTGTAGTTGTGGGAGATCACAATTATGGTGAAGGTTCTTCAAGGGAACACGCTGCAATGGAGCCGCGTTTCTTGGGCGTAAAAGCCGTATTGGTAAAATCGTTTGCGCGTATTCACGAAACCAACTTGAAAAAACAAGGAATGTTAGGATTAACGTTTGCTAACGGAGCCGATTACGATAAAATCCAAGAAGATGACACAATTAACTTCATAGATTTAGTAGATTTTGCACCAGGAAAACCGTTAACATTAGAATTCGTTCATGCTGATGGTTCCAAAGATAGTATCTTGGCCAACCATACTTATAATGAAGGCCAAATTGGTTGGTTTGTTGCAGGTTCAGCATTGAACTTAATAGCAGCCGGAAAAGCATAAATTAATTTATTATACTATTAAAAACGCGCTGTGAAAACAGCGCGTTTTTTTTGTGGATTTTTTGTCAATCTGAATTTATTTCAGATGATAAAATTATGTTATCAGTTAATCTATTGTCGCTCCCGTAATCGTGTTAGAACTCTTTTTTCATAACCGACAGTCTAAAGTTATGAAAATTAAACCAACAATTTACCGAAAACTAGTCATAAGATTTAGCAAGTGTTATGCTGCGTTGTTCTCGATTGGCTTGATTCTTTCAAAACTATGTTTTTTGGAATTACTTTCTTCTTCCAAATCATAATCATCTTGAAGTCCAAGCCAAAACTTTGCGCTTGTGCCTAAATACTTAGAAAGTCTCAAAGCTGTATCTGCAGTAATTCTGCGATTTCCTTTAATAATTTCACTAACTCTAGTCTGCGGAATAAAAGTTTCTTTAGACAAGCGATAAGCTGAAATTCCTAGCGCTTCAAGAAACTCTTCTTTTAAAATCTCTCCAGGATGTATGTTTTTTAAATTTTCCATAACTTATAATTTTAATGATAATCTACAATTTGCACTTCAAATGCATTATCGTTTTCCCACTTAAAAATAATTCTCCACTGATTGTTAATTCTAATGCTATAAAGTCCAGATAAATTACCACTTAATTTTTCTAAATGGTTTGCTGGTGGAATTCTTAGGTCAATTACATTTTGAGAGTTATTGATCATTCTCAATTTTCGTCTTGCAACATTTTGAATTTCACTCGGTAATTTTCTCGACTGAATTCCGTTCCAGATTTTTTCTGTTTCTTTATCTCCAAAACTTTTAATCACGGCTTAAATTTTATATACTAACGCCAAAGGTA
>CAMCDQ010000054.1 GCA_945873505.1 Chitinophaga pinensis | reverse complement strand
ATTATTGGAGCCATTTATTATCTGAAATTTAGCGACCAAAAAAATGGTGTTGGAATAGCAGTAGACAATGGAGTGGTTATGGATTTATATCTTAATAGCAACACTATTGAACAAATAACATGCAGCAATAATGCTACCAACAAAGATTTCATTGAGTACCAGCAACAAGACAAAAGCATAACCTCAGAACAAAAAACAAACAAACGTAATGCCTTGCTAAGTCGTTACCCAAAGTCCATATTAAACCTCTTCTTAGCCGTTGAAAATAAAATTGCCGAAAAAGTTCCTGTCACATTAGAAGAAAAAATAAGCTATCGAAACTCCTATTTCACCTTCATGGACCTTACAGACAAACGAATCTTGTTTTTGCCAAACAGTACAAAATTATTGTACAAATATGTCACCCTACTGCCTATTACAGCTGATAATTATATTGACAATATCGATCATTCGTTGAAAGAATTGAGTTGTAAATCTAAAAGTTTTGGTGTTTTTTCAAACTATTTTATTTCAAATCTTGCTTTTTTTGAATCCTATCAACTAGAAGATGCCTACAACTATCTCTATAAAACCTATATTGACAAAAATCCTTGCGATATTTTTTCCACAGCAGATTATAACAACTACGCCAATAAATATGCAACCAACATAAAAGTCCCTATCGGAACTAAATGCCCCGATTTTGAATTGGTTTCAAAAGACTCTATTACCTATAAATTATCAGAAATATACCCGAAAAATGATTTTACATTTGTGGTATTTTATAGTCCGTCTTGCGTTCATTGTCAAGAAAAAATGTCAGTGGTAAGTGCTTCCTTCCAAAATTTAAAAAATAAATACCCTACAAAGAACATTCAATTAATTGGCGTTATAAATGATGCTGACGAGAGTAATTGGGAGCTATTTATTAGAGAAAAGAAACTGGATTACTGGCTGAATTTGAAGTCTCCGGATTCAAAGAGAAAATACCAAGAAGATTTTAATGCTTATTCAAATCCGTCTTACTTCTTAATAAATAAATCAGGTGATGTGATTCTAAAAACATTTAACATAAAAGCAATTGAGGAGTTAATCAATAAATAATAAAACCAAAAACAGCTAAAATTACTTTAGTGGGTTTTTATTCTCAAAAAATCCCAAAAATCGCACATAATCTATCAGTAAATTGTTCGACATCTCATCTGGAAAGACTACTAAAATTAACCCTAAACCCTTTTAAAAAAAGAGTTTAGGGTTTTTTATTACCGCTTAATTCCCAACTTTTCATAAAAGCCACCCCATTGGCATTATTAGAATTTAATATCTAGATTTTTCCTTTGTCGTTTATAAATCCTGTTTTTTTATTTGTGTTACTAAAAATGCGTATCAATTGATAAATTTTTGGGATTTTATTGTTTAAACGATTCAAAATATCATCTGAAATAGTGTTTCTACTGAACGGAACCGACTTGGTATATTCTTGGATTTCGCCCGCAGTTCTTCCGTATTTATAGTCATATAAAAAACTTCCTTCCTTATTAATTAGAACTTATCTTAAAAATAATTGGAAACCAATGCTTATCATGGGAATAGTTGAAGCTAGTTTATCATATGCTTATTATAAATTAAAAGCGAAAAAATCAAACGGAACTAAAATTCCAAAAATCTTGTATTACAATCCGCCAAAAAAATCAATGTAAGTCAATAGATATCAATAAAATTCAACCCAAATAATTATGTATATTTACAAAACAATACGCATCTATTGATTGTTTCTAATCATAATCTGTACTAATTAAATACTAATTAAATACTAATTAATAATTATTTAGCAAATTAATTCCTGCATAATTCAAATTTAACTTCACTAATAAATTATTGATCTGGCAGCAAGAATCCCTCAATTCAATATTATTCAAAGAAATAATATATACGCTGCCAGAAACAATAAAAATATATTTTTATCCTCTTGATTTTCTATGATCTAAATTCAATACCATGATTTGGATATAGCTTAATAATAATTCTCTCGATATCAAGATTCGGTCTTCGCTTTTTCATCTTTACCAACATTTGGTAAAAATCGTTAATTTCAATCCTTTCAGTTTCTGAATAATGTCTTTTTTCAGTCTTTAGTTTTTTCTTGAAAAATCTCATAAATCAATAATTAACGATTAAAATAAAAACAACAACAATTTCCTACTAACTACTCAACAATTACAAAGGTGCTTCTTCTATTTTATTTTTTTCTGCTATGGTACGTTTAACACCCTCAGCACATTTATTCACTAATTTATATTCTCCATAACCATTAGCGGTTAATCGATTTTTATTGACACCCTTTTTATATTATAATTTAAGGTTGATTTTGCTCTATTTTACTGTAGAATTTGGATGGCATAGTTACTTTGTCTTGAATCTGTATGGGAGCTAATTTCAATTTTATTTTGTATGTGTATTTAAAAAAGTATCTGTTTAGAGGCTTTAAAATGGTAAAAATCAACTTGAAATAAAAAAAAACTTATTAAAAGATGTTTTTTATGTATACAAAATTAAATTAAGAAAAGTAACAATAGTTTTGAAAAAATAGCAATATGCCCTATTGTAGGAATTAATAGTCTTAAACTAAGACATACATTAAAAGCATAACTTTTATTTTTGAAAAAAAATCATTTTATGTTATCCTTCAGTTCGAAATACAAGCTTAAAGACATTATTCCTAACAACTACATTGATATTCACAACCATCTTTTACCAGGTATTGATGATGGTGCTCCAAACGTAGTAGATTCGGAAAAAATGATAACCAAAATAAAAAAAATGAATATTTTTAAAGCAATCGCTACTCCTCATACCTATTTAGGTCAATGGAACAATACACCTACAACTATTGAAAACGCCTTCAAATTAGCTATAGAGAATAAAGATAACTTATTGTTTTTAAAGGGGTTTGCCAGTGAATACATGCTTAATCAAGAGTTAATAGATCTAGCCAAAAAAGAAAAATTGTTATGTTTGTATGAAAATTATTTATTAATTGAAATCCGATCTAGAAGTTTGCAGCTAAATTTATATGAAATGCTCTTTGAACTGCAACTTTTAAACTACAAATTAATTCTCGCTCATCCTGAACGCTACGTCTATTTATGCGATGATTTAACAGAATTGAAAAAATTAAAATCATTGGGAGTTTTTTTTCAATTAAATTTATTGTCACTTACAGGCTACTATGGTACTTCAATAACAAAAAATGCGGTTCATTTATTAGATAATAATCTGTATGATTTTTCAGGAACTGACATTCATAACGAACAGCAAGTTGAAAATTTAGGTAACTCAAGAATTCAATATCCCAATAAAAAAAAATTGATCGAATTATTGGAAAAGAATTATATTTTTAATAATTAATACTATAGTACAATTCGCGAATTCATAAATAAAAACCGCTTCAAACTATTGTTTGAAGCGGTTTAAAATTCAGTTTTTTTAACTTTAATATTTCTTGAAAAACCTCATAAACCTTGGTTAAAACGCCAAACTAAACCTAAATTATATTGATAATGATTATAAACAGACGTATTAATTGGAGCCAAACCTACTTTTCCAAACCCCTGAAAACTCACGCCATACTGATTTGAAAACCAGTAACGCCCTCCACCGGTTAAGTTAAAGGTGTTATTTCCATTGTTTTCCATAAAGAAACGACCCAATCCTAAACCGGCATACATTTCTATTTTTTTGCTCTTGAATAAATAGTCGTTAAAATAAAATTGACCCACAGCATCAATACTGAAATACCCTTTTTCTACTGCTGCTATCTCCAATCGATTTGTAGATAAAGTTAAAGCCATTGATAATTTCGATTTAAAACGACGTTCTACGGTTAAAAAAAAGGGAGTTTTAAAACTGTACACCGCATTAATTTGTAAATTACTTCCTCCATTGTCTAAAACATTTACTCCAAATGCTATAGAATAGTTAGTTGGCTTGGGAGCTGCAATAAGAGGTTGATCCAGTTTTTCCGACTGTTTTACTTGGGAATAACTGCTTAAGAAAGATAAAAATAGCATTCCACACAAAAAAATTGATTTCATTTTTTTAGAATTTTTAGTTATTAAATAGTACGTTTATTTTAAATTGGTAAATCTTGATTCAATTTTATTAAACCAATTTTGTTTTTGTAGACCGTAATTGTAACCGTAATTGTAACCGTAATTGTAACCGTATCCATACCTGTTATTTACTTTGGTTTGGTTCACTACTAATCCCAAATTATTTACCTTTTTATCACTTATTAAACTGTAGATATAGGGTAGTAATTTCTTTTCAGTGAAGCCACATTTCACAATAAACAGCGTTAGATGCGCAAATTTTGAAATGAATAAAGAATCTGAAACAAGTAATGTTGGAGCAGAATCTAAGATGATGTAATCGTATTCCTTTTTTAATTCTTCAATCAAATTCCCAAAACGACTACCCGTTAATAGTAAAGCTGGATTTGGTGGTATTGGACCTGTAAACAAAACATCTAGGGTGTGATTGTCTTCTTGTTCTTTAATAATTAAGTTTCTCCAATCTTTATCTTTGTCAACCAAATAAGAGGTTAAACCCTCCGTTTGGTTGGATGTTGAAAATAGGTATTTGTGGGTTTGTGGGTTTCTTAGATCGGCTCCAACCAAAATTGTTTTTTTATCCAATTTGGAGAACGATTTAGCTAAATGGTAAGAAATATAGGATTTTCCTTCTCCTTTTTTAGAAGAGGAAATTAAAATGATTTTTCCTGCTTCATTTTTCACCTCATTTAGCATGAATTTACAATTACTAACTAGAGAATTGAAAGATTCAAATTTGTTTTTATTTTCTATTTCATTACCAATAAAAGGAATTTCTGCCAAAACTGGTATTGTCTCTTTTTTAAAAGTAATGTCTCTAATAGAATTGATTTTATTATCCAATAGAAATAGCAAAAACAAAATACTAAAAGGAATTCCAATTCCTGCAAGTAAAGCAATAAGGTACCAAACGCTTTTTTTAGGAGAAATAGGATTCTCGCCAGCTCGTCCAGCGTCAATAATTTTAGCATTCATTTCTTTAACAGATAACGTGATTGCTGTTTCCTCTCTTTTTTGAATCAGATACAAATAGACTCCTTCTTTAATTTTTTGTTGTCTGTCAAAAATTCTAAATTCTCTTTCTTGAGTCGGAATTTTGTTTATTTTTCCTTGCAATACGTCATCTTGTTTTTCTAAATCGGCTCTTTTAATCATTAAACCAGATTTAAATTGCGCTAAACTTTCCTTAATATTACGGTCTAGTTCTTCTAATTGTTGGTCTAAATTAGTCACCACATAATTTTTTAAAGTACCGTCTTTAAGAATTCTATTGCGCTGCAGTACTAATTGGTTGTATTCCACTATTAATGGATTGGCTTGGCCTGATGCAGTAGTCTTTGGTATTATATCGATAGGGACTAATTCAGATTTGCCTTTATTTTTCATGAAATCAATCATGATGGATAAAACACGTAATTGCGTTTCTGTTTCGATTAAATTAGTTTCAAATTCAGAATGGCTTGTCAAGTATATTCCTGCGTTGGCAGCAATATCGGTTAATTGATTTGTTTTTTTAAAATTTTCCGACTGCACTTCGACAGTCCCCAACTCATCCGTTATAATTCCTAAACGATTTTGAATAAAATCGAGGGTATTTTCAGAAATTATATTTTTATCTTTAATGGCTTCTTCGTTGTAGATGGCCACCAAGGTATTTAGAAAATCTTCCGCTTTTTCAGGAACTTTATCAGAAACACTTAAATTAACAACACTGCTTGTTTTACTAAAAGCTTCAACAGTCAATAGTGAAGCATAGGCTGCACCCACACTTTTTACTGGATTGCAATATACTCCATATACTAGACCTGTTGGGTTTAAAGTATCGAAATTAGGCAGTTTTTGTATATTAATTTTGGCTTCTTTAAGTACAATAGAAGCACCAAAGTTAAAATCACCCAATACTACCTCATTTTTATCAATCAGTTCAAAACGGATGGCGGAAAGGACTTTTACCCTAAAAAATTGTGGCGTCTTATAAAAAACTTGTGATGCGTTTTCTATAGCAAACTCAAAAGGCTGTGTTGTTTTATATACTTCTACATCTCGAACAGCGCCCATTTTAAAATAAGTAGTAGTAAATTTTAAGCGTTCTACCGTCTTCTCTACAAGGGTAATGGAATTTAAAATTTCTACCTCATTGTCCACATTATTTTTCATACCAGTTAGCAATCCTATATCGGCAAAAGTTCCTAATTCAGATGCCAAGCCTCCCTTTTTTTCATCGCGCACCACAATTTTAGAAACTGCTTTGTATTCAGGATTAGCATAACGCAATCGTATAAAAACAACACTTAAAGATAGCAATACAGAAAGTACAAACCATTTCCAATACTGTAAATATTTGGCTAAATTTTGGAAAATGTTTTGTTCTTGTTCTTCTTCGTAGAAATCAAATTGATCTTGCATAATAAATTATTTAAAGAGTAGTACTGCGATGGTAATTAATATTGAAACTACATTTAGGATTGTTGAGGTGTTCGGCCCTACTGCCGATGCGTTAATTTTTGTTTTATTTGGATTTACCACAACCACATCGTTTTGAGCTAAATAATAAAAAGGAGAGCTCACAAAATCAGCTTTTGTAATATCAACTCTTTGGTATTTTTTAACTCCATTATTTTCTCTAATGATTAACAAGTCGGAACGCTTCCCATAAATTGTTAAATCGCCGGCTTTTCCCAAAGCTTCTAACAAAGTTATGCGCTCACTGTCTATAGAAAAAGTACCGGGACGAGTCACTTCACCTAAAACGGAAATTTTAAAATTTAAAATCCGTAAGTTGATCCCAGGATTTTTCACATACTCGGAAACTAAGGCTTCTAATTTTTTATTGGCTTCACTTCGAACCAATCCTCCCAGTTTTACTTTTCCAATAACGGGAAAATCTATTTCCCCCTCGTTGTTAATCAGGTAGGTTTTTATTCCGTTTTGGTTGTTGCCAATTTCGTAATTTCCCTGGATTTGAGGCAGGTTAAAGGGTACCGTGCTTTCCGGATTTTGAGCTGAAACAATAATACTTAACAAATCATCGGACTGTAAAGTAGGCTCGTACTTCAGCGGTTTTTCCTCTGGGGGTTTTGTATCTGCATTTTGAAGATAGGTAATTTTAGCTCCAGAGGAACAAGAAGCTACTACTGCTATAAATAAGAGCAGCAGTATGTTTTTTAGATATTTAACAATCATTTTAGGTAAGGGTTTTTATAATTAAAACTGTTTAGTAGTATCCATTCTTGGTCTGAGGCGTATAGATAAGACACACTATTGAAATCAAAGGAAGCAAGACTATTTTAGTAAATGGATTCCTAAATAAAATATTAAACGGGGAATTCTTGAGCTTCCAAATCAAAGGTTTTTTTAATCTGTTTATTCAATCTTTCCATACGCTCCAATTGTTTTTTTTGTACTTTATCTTTTATATAAAACTTGTACAATTCTTTTCCAATAAAAAAAGAAGCAATCGAAATTCCCGAAAGCAATCCAGCTAAGTAATAAGTAATGTTCATAATCAATATAGTTAATAGTTAAAATGCATTTTCGTCCCCTTTTAGGGTCACAATCACGGTTAAAAAACAGATCTTTATATCTTTAATCAAACTCCAATTCAAAACATAATCAATATCGGCATTCACCCGGCGTTTCATATCGATGACTTCTTTCGTTTCTCCTCGAAATCCTGAAACTTGTGCCAAACCGGTTATTCCTGGTTTTACAAAATGACGCACCATAAAATTGTGAATCAAATCATTGTAATCCTCGGTGTGCTTCAGCATGTGTGGTCGAGGTCCCACTACACTCATATCGCCCAACAACACGTTGAAAAATTGAGGCAATTCATCTAAACTGGTTTTACGAATAAATTTTCCAATAGGAGTTACCCGAGCATCTTCTTTTTGTGCCTGTTTGCTATCGCTGGCCGCATTTACGGTCATGCTTCTAAATTTATAACACAAAAAGGATTGATTTTTTTTTCCCGTTCGCAATTGCTTGAATAATACAGGTCCCTTACTTTGTTTTTTTATCAGAAAGGCCAAGATCGGGTACAACCAAGAAAGCACCAAAACAATAACCAAAAGGCTAAAAAAGAGGTCAAATGATCTTTTTATCAAACGGTTAAAACTTTTTTGAAGGGGTTCTTCACGCGGTTTCAATACCTGAAAATTATTGTAGTTGCTTGCGCTAAATTTACCCTTTGACAACATTGAAAAATCGGGTACAAACTTTAATCGCATGCAATACTTGTCTGCCAGCTCAAAAAAATGATTCAAATCGGTAATATATTTTGGCTGTACCACCACAAATAATTCTTGAATTCCAGCTATCGAAGCATTTTTTATGGCAGCTGTTAATGCTGCATAAAATTGTTTTTTGCCTTTAAAGGTCATTTCAGACTCGGAATTAATAATCCCCAAAAAATTCGAAAAATAAGTAGTGGTCTCCATTTGAGAAGCCAATTCAATACTCGTTTTATTAAAACCCCAAATTGCTACGTTAAATGGATTTTGTATCCAATTTTTCATATTAGTTAAAATATAGGTAATGGCAATTCGGGAAAAAAGACAATACACCAATAAGAAACTGGAGGAATAAACATTGGATTCAAATCCAAAATTATAATTTTTTGATTCATGAATCAGGTAAATATAAGTTTGCCAAAGAACAGCTTGCAACAAAAAAGCGCGCCAAGTATTCCGATAAAAAGCGCTCAAATTAAAATCAGTATCTAGGGGATACAAGCGAAAATACAAGGCAGGAAGTATCCAACAAAGCAATTTTACACTTATTAAATTGTTTAAGAAAAAATCATCCCAATTTACATTAGATAGTTGAGCATATCTTAAAAAAATAAAAGCTGCCCCTATGATAGCCAAAAGATCCGCTAGGATAGAAGAAAAAATAAAACTATACTTATGTCTGTTTCTCATTTTTTATAAAAATTATCACCAAAATAAAGTTGAAAACAGCATACAAAACACTGCCCAACACACTGCCTAAAATTCCATACAGAATATCCATACCGTCCGGAATACGTTTAATGATGAAACATTGACCTAATTCGGCAAGAATCACGATAACGGCGGCAAGGAGGATGTGAAAAAGCGACCTCAGAACCTTCTCTTTAGTGTTTTTCTTTTGTTTGGAAGTTGCCCCCCACATTTCTAGCAAGAAGCCAAAACCAATAAAAGGAATGGCGGTGCGAAGATTAAAATGCAGGTTACTCCAGTCAAGCAGCCAGGCTGGTAAATACGTTTCAGAGCCTAATTTGGGATCCGGCAACCACGAATAGTAAAAAATACCGACGGTGCAGGCGAGCAACAAGACCAACAGTAATTTTTTTGGCAAGGATTAAATTATAAATTATTACAGCTTTTTAACCTGAATTCTCTTCCCATCCCTTCCCATACACTTTTTCCATGACACGAGCGATATTAAAATGGGGTCGCTTTTTTTGGACTTTTTTTAACATTGCATGAAACGCTTCTCTTTCGAGAAGTGATGCTTCGGAGTGGGGAACCTTTTTAGTTTTAAAAAAGGCAATAAATTTAAATAATTTCACTGGAGAAGTAAAGTAAATAAATTGAGTTATGAAGGGCTGCTTCTTTTGTATTTATTAAGACCCAATCTCTTGATAAACAAATCCTATTTTTTCTAAAGCGGGTCCGTCAAGTAGGTTTCTTCCGTCGAAGACAAAGGCCGGTTTCTGCATCTGGTTATAGATGCGCTGCCAATCGTAGGTCGTAAATTCATCCCACTCCGTTAAAATAGCTATGGCATGCGCTTTTTCACAAGCCGCATAAGCATCTTCAAAAGTCTTGGCCTTTTTGGCATTTTCTTCTGGCGTTCTGGATTCTAAATAATCCAAATCGGACAGCATTTTTTTTCGAGATACTTTAGGGTCATACACCGCAATATTAGCGTGCTCATTTAGCAAATCATCGGCTACATAAATTGCTGCTGATTCTCTTGTATCATTAGTATCTTTTTTAAATGCCCACCCCAAAAAGGCTATTTTTTTATCAGAAACCGTATTGTATAAAGTTTTAACTATGGTTTTCGAAAAACGTCTTTTTTGGTGGTCGTTCATAATGATAACCTGCTCCCAATAATCGGCTACTTCATTCAAGCCATAGGACTTGGCGATGTACACCAAATTCAAGATGTCTTTTTGGAAACAAGAACCTCCAAAACCCACGGAAGCTTTCAGAAATTTTGGACCAATGCGGCTATCCATTCCAATGGCTTTCGCAACTTCGTTAATGTCGGCACCAGTAACTTCGCACAATTCGGAAAGTGCATTGATAGAGGAAATTCGTTGGGCCAAAAAAGCATTCGCCGTTAATTTTGATAATTCTGACGACCACAAGTTGGTAGTTAGGATTTTATCCACAGGCACCCAATTGGCATAAATAGTAACTAAAGCCTCCACCGCTTGTTGTCCCGCCGCCGAGGGGTCACCTCCAATTAATACCCGGTCGGGAGCTAATAAATCTTCTACAGCTGTTCCTTCAGCCAAAAACTCAGGGTTAGAAAGAATTTGGAATTGCACTCCATTTCCGGTGTTGTCCAAAATACTTTTTACGGCTTCTGCGGTACGCACCGGCAGTGTTGATTTTTCAACAATAATTTTATTGTCTTTGGCGATTGTTGCAATTTGTCGCGCACACAATTCAATGTATTTTAAATCAGCAGCCATACCTTTTCCAGCACCGTAGGTTTTGGTTGGCGTGTTTACTGAGATGAATATCATTTGGGCTTCATCAATGGCTTTTTCCACATCAGTAGAAAAAAACAAATTTCTACCTCTAGCTTCTGCTACAACTGCAGACAATCCTGGTTCATAAATGGGAATGTTGGCTACATTTTCATCGTTCCAAGCCGCAATGCGCTCGGTGTTTAAATCGACAACGGTAACTTGAATGTGCGGGCATTTTTGGGCAATAATTGCCATTGTGGGACCGCCAACGTATCCTGCACCAATGCAACATATTTTTGTGATATTCATTTTTAATTTTTAATTTTTAAATATTGTTTTAAGGCAAAAATCTTTTTTAGAAAAACGACTCTAAAAGCAAATAAACCGTGAAACTTATAGATATTGTAATCTTCTACTAGCACTTCGAAAGCTCTTTTGTAACTCGTACTTAAGCCCCCCATTCTCATTTTTACAAAATAGTAATTTACATAGATCATTTTGATTTTGTATTTGTACAAATACCGCAACAGCAATTCGGTATCGGAAGCAATTTTAAAATCAAGATTGTAAAAGCCGTATTTTTCCATGACCGTCCTTTTTAAATAGACTGTAGGATGCAGTGGCAACCAACCCGATTGTACTTTTTTAAGACTGTAGGCTCCTCCAATACGATCTCTGATAATGCGTTCCTCGGCATCGTTGGACACATAAATCCCATCGCCATAAACCCCCTCTGTAGTGGGATTGTTTTGAAAACTGGCGACAATTTGTGACACCACTGTAGCATCATAAAATTCATCATCCGAATGCATTAAGCCAATTAAATCTCCTGTTGCCAATTGCAAGCCTTTATTGAGTGCATCGTACATGCCTTTATCAGGCTCTGAAATAAAGGTGCTAATTTTATCGGCATACGTTTGTATAATGGCTGTCGTCCCGTCATTAGAATTTCCATCAATAACTAGGTATTCAATATTGGAATAGTCTTGATTTAGCACACTCTCTATGGCTTTACCAATAGTAGCTTCCCGGTTGTAGCAAATGGTAATTATAGAAACGCGCATAATTTATTTATTTTTTACCAACGGTTTTTTATTAATTGTATAGGATTTCCACTATAAACACCATTCTCAGCTAATGATTTAGTCACTAGTGAACTAGCGGAAACAATAGTGTTTTTTCCTATTAAGACATTGGGACCAACAAAAACATTTGCTCCAATCCAGCAACCTTCATCTAGAGTGATTATACCATTACGATATGGCATTGAAGAAACTTTATAATCGTGATTACCGCCACATAAAAAAGCCCTTTGACTGATGCAAACATTATTCCCAATGGTGAGTTTTTCGAAGTTTAGCAAAAAAGCTTCTTCGCCAATCCAAACATGATTACCAATCTCTAATTTCCAAGGAAAATGAATGTTTACCCGAGGCTTTATAACTACACCTGAACCTATTTTGGCGCCAAAGAACCTCAAAATAATTACTTTTAAATTAGAAGGAAAGGGAAAGGCAGTTAAAAAAAATAAAATTTTTATCAAATACCATAAAATTTCTTTTGGTTTTGAAGCCCCTCTATCGAGTCCTTTTTTAGAATCAAATAAATCTAAACGAACTTTAGTTTTCATAAAAAAGTATAATTAAAAAACTCTAAACTGTTTAATTATGATAATTAAAAATAATATTATTCATCATATTTCAAAGGTTTATTCCTAACATTTTTTAATACTGGACCATCAAGCATCTGCTTATGCTTTTCAAAATCAAGCTCAGTATTAAATCGATATCTTATCAGTTTTGCAGGTATTCCAGCCACAATTGAAAAAGGAAGAACATCTTTAGTAACTA
>CAMCDQ010000053.1 GCA_945873505.1 Chitinophaga pinensis | reverse complement strand
TTTAGTAATTGCCGCAGTTAATGTAGTTTTTCCGTGATCCACGTGACCAATTGTACCTATATTAAGGTGGGGTTTGTTACGGTTAAAATTTTCTTTTGCCATTTTACTTAATTTTTAATCTTAGTTATATATTCGTGTTCAAATTATACTTTGTTGAGCCAACTACGGGAATTGAACCCGTGACCTCTTCCTTACCAAGGAAGCACTCTACCTCTGAGCTAAGTCGGCAGAGAATTTATTTGTAGATTTTTTATTTCAGATTTTAAATAATCTGGAATCCGAAATCTAAAATTTCTTCTTGTGGGGAGAGCAGGATTCGAACCTGCGAAGTTCACACAGCAGATTTACAGTCTGCCCTCGTTGGCCGCTTGAGTATCTCCCCATTAATTTACGATTTTAGACTTATGCATATAGAATAATCCAACACTCTACTACATAAATCAAAACTTTTTATCTTTTGCCTCATAGAAAAAAATCTGAAATCTAAATTCAGAAATCTTCAATTTTCAGAGCCGGTGGAGGGACTCGAACCCACGACCTGCTGATTACAAATCAGCTGCTCTAGCCAACTGAGCTACACTGGCATTAAATATAAAAAAAGTCCGCTATTTCTAACGGACTGCAAATGTATATTAATTTGTTTTTTAATCAAAACATTTTTATCAATATTTTTAAATTATATATGATGTTTTACTTTTTCTTTCTTTTTTGTTAACAATCGTTCCAAAGATTCAGTTGATTGCTCGATTGCTTCTTCAAATGTTTTGCACTGTTTTTTTACCATAAACTCGTTTCCCGGGACAAGCATTTTAATTTCAACTATCTTGTTCTCTTTCTCACTAGTTTTTTCAACTTTTAGAAAAACATCTGACGATATAATTTTGTCATAATACTTTCCCAATCTGTCCATTCTTTCTTGAATAAAACTTACTAATTTTCCATCAACATTAAAGTTAACCGCGTGTACATTTACCTTCATAATCAATTTTTTTTGGTTAAACACTATTTATTTATATTTCTTGGATGCGCATCTCCGTAAACTTTTTTTAACTCAGACAAACTACTTTGTGTATATATTTGAGTCGATGCTAAACTTGAATGCCCTAGCAATTCTTTTACCGAATTCAAATCAGCCCCATTGTTTAAAAGATGCGTTGCGAAAGTATGTCTAAGAATATGCGGACTCTTTTTTACCTTCTCAGAAACATTACTAAGGTATTGATTTATTAAACGGTACACAAGAGAATCATTCATTTTAACGCCTTTTGAGGTTACGAAAAAATACTCGCTATCGGTAATTCGTTCTAAATAAGCTCGTTCCGTTAA
Organism: Chitinophaga pinensis; assembly: GCA_945873505.1. Lineage (GTDB taxonomy): Bacteria > Bacteroidota > Bacteroidia > Flavobacteriales > Flavobacteriaceae > Flavobacterium. The sequence goes on along the minus strand of CAMCDQ010000053.1, from coordinate 11,657 downwards.
ATACAATTTAAATTGATTTGTTATTATTGGCAACAAAGGCAAAATTCTTTCCTTATTTCTCTTTCCCAAAACCTTTAGAGTAGCATTTGAAAGATCGATATTTATCATTTTTAGATGAATTAATTCCGTTCTTCTAATTCCTGTTGAATAAAACAAGTCAATTATAAGTTTGTCTCGAACACCTTCAAATCCATCAGGGTATTTTATTTGATGCAAAACTTCGTCTAATTCTTTTTCGGAAAAAGGTATTTGAAGTGTTTTTGGAGCTTTTAGTGATTTGTGTTTTAATAAAGGACTAACTTCTATTTGCTTCGTTTTTAATAGAAATTTATAATATGATTTTAAGGATGCTATTTTTCTATTTACGGAAGTGTTGGAAATTTCATTATCAACTAAAGCAACAATCCAACTTCGGATCAAACTGTAATTGACTTCCAATAAATCATCGGAATCAAATTCAGATTTTATGAAAGATTCAAAAGTAACGACATCGTTTATATAAGCAATTACCGTATGTGGTGAATACTTTTTCTCTAATTGCAAATAATCTTGAAATGCCGCTTTACTATTTTCCATAAAAAAACCGTTAGCATCAAAGTTATAAAACTTTAATCACTAACGGTAGTATTTGTTGAAGTTATTTACTAACTTTCTAAACCATCTTTCATGTTTTGAATGTAGGCCGCTTTTTGAATTTTCATTCTGTTTGAAACAGAAGGCTTAATAAAAGCAGTGCGTGCACGTAACTGACGAACAGTTCCTGTTTTATCAAATTTTCTTTTGTAGCGTTTTAATGCTCTATCGATATTTTCTCCGTCTTTAATTGGTATAATTAACATAATATAGACACCTCCTCTCGTTAAGGGTGCAAATGTAAATTATTATTTTAAATTATGAATTATAAATTATGAATTATTTTTGAGATTAAAAATTATAGACTAAGAGATGAAAGACTAAAACAAACAGTAACGAAAAAAAGCCAAGATACAATTTTCTTGATTCTTGGCACTTTTATCTATTATCTATCCGTCTATTATCTATCAGTCTATTATCTCCTAGTCTATTATCTCCTAGTCTATTTCAAAATATTTCTCGCAATAACTACTTTTTGAATTTCTGTAGTTCCTTCTCCAATAGTACACAATTTAGAATCTCTATAAAATTTTTCTACTGGATAATCCTTTGTATAACCGTAACCGCCGTGAATTTGAACCGCTTCATTAGCCACTTTTACACAAACTTCCGAACAAAACATTTTTGCCATTGCACCCAATGTGGTAACCGAACGGTGTTGCTCTTTTAAGAATGCAGCTTTATGCAATAACAATTCCGAAGCTTCAATTTCCGTTGCCATATCAGCCAACTTAAATGAAATTCCTTGAAAATTACTAATGGGTTGTCCAAATTGATACCTTTCTTTTGAATATTTCAATGCCGCTTCATACGCCCCTTTTGCTATCCCTAATGATAATGCACCAATTGAGATTCTACCGCCGTCTAATATTTTCATTGCTTGAATAAAACCTTGACCAACTTCTCCTAATCTATTGTCATCAGTAACACGACACGTATCGAAAATTAATTCCGCAGTTTCGCTGGCACGCATTCCTAATTTATTTTCCTTTTTTCCAGATGTAAATCCAGGCGTTCCTTTTTCAATAACAAAAGTAGTCATTCCTTTAGAATCTCCTTTTTCGCCAGTTCTAACAATTACAACTGCAATATCTCCTGAAATAGCGTGGGTAATAAAGTTTTTCGCACCGTTTAAAATCCAAGAATCACCGACTTTTACAGCGGTTGTATTCATTCCACCAGCGTCAGAACCTGTATTGTGCTCGGTTAAACCCCATGCGCCAATGTGTTCTGCTGTAGCTAATTTTGGAATCCATCGTTTCTTTTGTTCTTCATTTCCAAAAGTCAAAATATGATTGGTACAAAGAGAATTATGAGCTGCAACAGAAAGTCCAATTGAAGGATCTACTTTAGAAATTTCCTCAACAATTGTAATGTATTCGTGGTAACTTAAACCCGAACCGCCTAACTCTTCAGGAACTAAAACGCCCATAAAGCCCATTTCACCTAATTTTTTAAATAGGGAAATTGGAAATATTTGTGCTTCATCCCATTCCATAATGAAAGGACGTATGTTTATTTCTGCAAAATTCCGAATGGATTGTGCAATCATTATTTGCGTTTCGTTATGGTCAAAGTTCATAAAAATTGTGTTTTGTTTTAAAAATACAAATATAAACCAATAATATTTAATTTTTCGGCGGGAAATCCGTTTATTTTTATCAAATCCGCACTTGCTTTAAAATCGCCATTCATGCTTCTATAGGTGACAATTGATTTGGCTAATGCATATTTAAAATAAGGAAAAAGCATCAATTCTTTTATAGTGGCATTATTAATATCAACCTTTCTTACTTTGGGAAGTGCAAGAACTTTAAAATTTTTATTCAAATTTTCTATAACCTCAGGTGATAATCCCCATACATCATTCATTTGCTCCATACTAACAAAACCTCCTAAAAGGTCTTTCAACTTCAAAATTCTATCTGATATTGCGGGACCAATTCCATATACTTTAATCAAATCTTCTTTTGTAGCTTGGTTAATATCTAAAATTACGATTTTTTCTTTCTTCTTTTCAAATGGAATGTAATTTGATTTATACTCTTTTTTATTATTTACCCAATCAGGAAACTTAAAATAAGGCGACATCGTATTTAATAATGAATCGGATATTTTTGTAACCTTTTGAAAATCTTGAGCCGAATTTACATACTTATTTGTTTTTCTGAAATTCAAAAGTCTATCAATTTCCGCAACTGACATCCCTAATTTGTAGCCTTTAAAATCCGTAATAAAATTAGGATTAAAAGGATATATTTTTGGTATATAATCTCGTTTAACTTGCTTTAAAGAATCAATATCTGTTTGAAAAGCAAGCCATTCTTGTTTTTCTTTGCTATTATTTATTACCGTTTTAAAATCAGTGAAGAAATAGACTGATTGAAAAATAACACAAAGCATGACCAACAAAATAATCCCACTTCTTTGCGATTTTGTAAATTGGAAGTAGGATTTAAAAGTCATAATTTTGAATGGTTTATAGGTCGAAAACGGAACTCCGTTTCGCTCGAATTAAATCTTTAAGCCGCCACCAAAAAGCCAAAGTGAGATACACTCCAAACCATAATCCGGCGGTTACAAATGATATATAAATAAAAAATAATCTCACGCTATTGGCACGCATCCCCAGGACATCTGCCAATCGGGAGGAAACATGAAAACCGTGTTTCTCAAAAAAATATTTAAGCCGAAGTACGAGTTTCATTTACATTAAATTTACAAAATCTTACAAATTTAGTATAATAACTTCATATTTCCTCAATAATTAACACCTCATTCTTTGAGCAATTCCATTCCAATTGCACATTCTAAACACCTGCTTTTATTACAATACTCATTCTTAAGTTGCAATAAAGATTGTGATTCAAAAGCATTTTTGGCTTTAATTCCAAACGAAGAAAACTTATCCATAATAGCGTTATTTTCAGGTGAAACTTGATTTAATAATGAAATTATATTTTCTGAAATCTCTTTGCCTTGGCTTTTTGAATAGGCAAATTGCAATGGAATAATTGTATTTATTATTAGTAAATCGATGAATGATTTCGATAATGCTTTCTTTTTTTTCGGACTCACTTTGTCGAATTGAAAATGTGTTTCCCAATACTCAGATACCGCAACATTGAATATTTTATATATATTTTTCAGAGAATTTTCCTCAATTATTTTAGAGAAAAGCTGTTGCTGCTCATGATAAACATTTGCTAATTGTGATAATCGAATGGTTGGAAAATTATCTGGACGATGTTTGAAAAACTGCAACGGATTAATATGAGTAGGTTCTAACTGATATTTATGAATTAAATAATCAAAGTTTGATTTTAGGTTTTTATAATATACGTCTTCTTTTTCGGTTTCTAACAATCCTGAAATCCCAAAAATCAAACTTTCTAAATTTTGCAAATTGTTGTGTTCTTTTCTAATAATGGAAAAGGGAATAGAGATTGCCGCTTTCAAAAAAGATTCACCATTGGTGTTCAATCCGAAGTTTTTAGCCAAAAGGCAAAACAAAACCGCTTCCCAATCTTGTTTTGTACTTTCTAAAAGTTCGTTTATAGGTTCTGATTTTCGTTCTAATCTTTCAAAAAAAAGACGTTCCTGCCAATTCAAAAAAACAATGTTATCAATTGAAACCAATTGTTTTTCGCAATAGATCCAAGATTTTGGGGCGATTAAGGAATTGTAATTGTTCAAAGTTTCCTTTGAAACTAAATCTTTAAGAACCAAAACAGGAATTTCGGAATTGTTCTTTCTATAAATTTCGGAGTCGTGTTCCCAAACAACATGAAGAATTACACTGTCATAATTTGAGTCCCGCTCGTGATGGTGTGCGTACCAATCGGAAGATTTGAGGTGAATTTCAACATTTCCTGCCCATCTTTGATTCTCAATTGTGATTTGAGAATTGAAAAAATCAGGTCCAGCAAGTTGAAGATAATGTCCAGAATTTTCAATAGTGAGTTTCTCTCCATTGGTAGTAATCAAATTTGAGGTGTCAAATTTTTTAAATTTCCACAGATAATGTAGGAATTCTTCTTTCATTTTTTGGCGTATAAATTAAGTATTGTAAACTTTGTCTAATGTAGTAAAAAAACAAATAAGAGAAACATAATTTATAAAATAAAAAATAAGATGTAATTATCGCAACAAATACAATTTGGCGCAGGCCCGAGCATCCGACAACGCTTCGTGATGGTTCAGTTGGATTTTCATTTCTCGGCAACAATCGCTCAGTTTTGTTGGTTTTAATCCTTTGGCTTTGTAAATTTTTACGGTGCATTCCCAACGAGAGCTAATGTTTAACATATCGTAATCTAAACCATAAAGTGCCATTGATTTGGAAAGCACGTTTCTATCAAAACTTTCATTATGAGCTACGATAACTCTACTTTGCAGTCGTTTTTGAATTTCGGGGAAAACTTGGGCAAACGATTTAGCATTTACAGTATCTCGTGGATAAATTCCGTGAACTTGAATAGTAAATGGGGAATACAGATTGTTTGGCGGTTTTATCAAGGTAACAAATTCATCTACAATTATTCCGTTCTCAACTGTAACAATCCCAACAGAACATGGATGATATGCAGTTGCTGTTTCGAAATCTATCGCAGTGAAGGTCATTTTAAAAAGATTTTAGATTTTAGATTTTTGAAATCAACGTTTAAAAAATTAAAGTAATACCGACATAGTTGTCAATATTACTTTTATATACATTTTGAGTTATTTTATAGAGCCAATTAAATCATATTTAGTAATAATATGGTGTTTTCCGTTTCCTAAATCTAATAATACCGCAGCATTTTCTCTGGTAAATAGTTTGGAAACTTCTTCGATTGGGGTTCCTAATTTAATAATTGGATAGGGTTTTCCCATTACTTCACGAATAGGTTTGTCGGCGGCATTTTTGTCGTGTACATAGCTTTGAAACAAGTCAGATTCATCTACAGAACCAACAAATCCTGTAACATCTATTACTGGAATTTGTGAAATTTTAAATTTACGCATTCTCTCAATTGCGTGAGAAACCAATTCTTCGGTACGCACGATTATCAATTGTTTGTCGATGTGGTCTTTGATAACATCTTCGGCTTTGGTAACTTCTTCTTCTAGAAAACCACGTTCGCGCATCCAATCGTCATTAAACATTTTCCCAATATAACGACTTCCAGAATCATGAAATAAAACCACCACTACATCTTCTGGTTTGAAATGTTCTTTAAGTTGCAAAACTCCTTTGATAACTGCTCCAGCAGAATTCCCAACGAAAATTCCTTCTTCCAAAGCAATTTTCCGAGTATAAACAGCAGCATCTTTATCAGTTACTTTTGTAAATCCATCGATAATAGAAAAGTCTACGTTTTTTGGAAGTATGTCCTCCCCGATTCCTTCGGTAATGTAGGAATAAATTTCATTTTCATCAAAAATCCCAGTTTCGTGGTATTTTTTAAATACAGATCCATACGTATCAATTCCCCAAACTTTTACGTTTGGATTTTGCTCCTTCAAATATTTTCCAATTCCTGAAATCGTTCCTCCTGTACCTACTCCAACCACAAAATGCGTTACTTTTCCATCGGTTTGTTTCCAAATTTCTGGTCCTGTTTGCTGGTAATGCGCCAAGGCATTTGATGGATTATCGTATTGATTTACATACCAAGAATTTGGTGTTTCATCGCCTAATCTTTTTGAAACTGAATAATATGAGCGTGGATCGGTTGGTTCCACATCGGTTGGACAAACCACAACTTTAGCTCCCACTGCTCTCAAAATATCCATTTTTTCTTTGGATTGTTTGTCGGTGATAACGCAAATTAGTTTGTAACCTTTTATGATTGCGGCTAATGCCAATCCCATTCCGGTATTTCCTGAAGTCCCTTCGATGATTGTTCCGCCTGGTTGTAGTCTTCCATCGGCTTCGGCATCTTCGACCATTTTGAGTGCCATTCTGTCTTTTGTAGAATTCCCAGGATTGAAGGTTTCTACTTTGGCAAGTACCAATGCGTTGATTTCGGCGGTGACTTTATTCAATCGAACTAAGGGTGTGTTTCCGATAGTTCCTAATATATTTTCTGAATATTGCATTTCGTTTTTAGTTTTAAGCGTACAAATTTAAAAGAACTTTTACAAAGATAGTACATTGTTCTAAAATAGTTGTGGTTTTCTGGATTTGCGTGAGTGATGGCAGCGGATATCCCACGCTTTTGGGCGTGGATAAAAGCGAACAGCACGACCGAGTTTAGTACCGATTGTTTCGTGCGTAGCAATAACGTGAACGAGGGCACGCCCAAATGATACTTATTGGAAGAAATTCCAAACCAACCCAAAGCGAATCATGAAATCGTGGTAGGGGTTATTTGGTGAGGAATAGAAGGTATTTCCTGACATTGCCGAGTTGAAATGTTCTGCTTTTAAATAAATTCTTGTGCGTTGTATTCTTGCATTTACAAATAGGTCAAAATTAGGGAATGCTCCAATTTGCTTTTGATTTTGTATGAAAAATTCTCCCAGAATTGGGTTGTAATCGTTGGCGTAGAATTTTGTGAAATAATTAAACGTGATTCCTGTTTGCAAAAACATTGCTTTTTTGAAGAAATCATTTGAGTAATATAAGGTGTTTCGAAGGACTACTTGAGGCACATTCAGAATGTTGTCTTTTTGATCTACTTTTTGATAAAGTAAAGTGTTATCGAGTGCAAATTTTCTAAATTTGATTTCTTTGCTAATTTTAAGCGATAAATAGTTGATGGTTTTATTGTATTGTTTTGGAGTAACCAACTGCAAATTAGCTATATCATCATTACTGAAATACAAATAATCATTTAACGTGTTGAGTTGCAAAGTGGCGTTTGCCCATTGCGTATTGGCTTCAACTTTGATGGTGTTGCATTTTTCGTTATTGAAATTGTTGTACCAATTGTAATTTATATAACTGCTTTGGTGCAAATTATAAATATGGTTTGGCAATTTATTACTGTTTTGGTATTCGAAGGACAGGCTGTTTTTCTCGTTGTATTTGTATTTTAAATTGGCACTAAAATCGAATAACGATTGGTTGGTGATAGCACTTGAATAAAGAAATGTACCAGACCATTTGTTTTTATTGTATTCGTATTGTCCGCCAAAAGTATTGATTTTGTCGTTGATCGCATTTGGAATTGTTTGGGCGGTAAGAAAGAGTACTGAATTATAGAAATAATTATATCTGAAATCGTCTAAGAAAAACTGAAATTTCCCTAAAGTGGTGTTTTCATAGATGGCACCTACTTTATTGTACATTCGGTTATATCGAACTTGGTCGTTGATATTCCCAGAAGCAAATGCCCCACCGAACCTATTGAAAGTAGTTTCGGCACCTGTACTTGAAGTGACTGTTGTAGCAATTGTAGGCTGGTTGAATTCGAAATACTTACTTTCAAAATTTATTTGATGTGTTAAGTAAGCATTGTTTGCACCTTTGGTTGTATTGATTCTGAAATTGTGATCTAGAAAGAGTCGTTTGCCTATAAGTTTGGATTTTGCGTCTTTAAAATAAACACCTAAACGCGCACGTTCTTTATAGGCTACATCGTTGCTTTCAAAATTTTCAGGATTGGTAAGCCCCCCATTTTCGCCATTTAACATGTCTTGTGACGTGAAATGAAAATTGGAATAATACCGCTTATTTTTGGTACTGTAACTGGATGTAAATCTAAAATTACCCGTGCTTGATAGTTGATTGATGTATTTTCCTAAAGAGCGAAGTCCTTTATAGGCCAAAGAAAAATTGAATCGTTCAGACGTATTGATAGTAATAAAAGCATCTAAACTTTGTCCTTGTTCCATAACGGTTTTGAAATACAATTCTGTGAATGGTGTGGCAACCGAGTAATATTTAATTTGATTGGGTAGCAAATAATTGAATTGCTTGGCGGTGTAACCAAATTCTGGAAAGGAAGAAGTTTTATTTAAACCATATTGCAAAGTGGTATAGGTTTGCCCTTCGTTTGCAAAAGGCATCAGACCGAAAATATCTCTACGTAAATAGTTGTATTCGTATTCCTTTTTAATGGTTAGAGAAGTGTCGACGAATGTAGTATCTCGTTCAAGAGTTATAATGCGGTATTGGGAAATGGATGCTTTAGCAACATTAGCTGATTGTTTGGAATCATCAATTTGTGCGATTAAAAAAAGAGTATTAAACAAACATAAAACGAAAAAGAAATTTCTCATATTGCAAAGATAAAAAACAAAGGTAGCTAGAAATATTAAAATTTAAGCAAAAAAAGAGCCACGCATTGCGTGGCTCTTTAAAAAACTATAGAAAAAATTATTTTCCGTTATTTATTCTTGCTTGAGCAATAGTAGCAGCAATGTTATTTGCGTATCTTCCAGAAGCAATAACTTGAGGAATACTATTTTTAAGTGTATAAATACCATTTGCAATATCAATTTGAATTACAAAATTTCCATTAGGATTTTGATAAAATCTAGGTTTTGTAGTAGTTGGAGCAAACCCACTTTCTTGAGCAAAAGTACCATTCATTCCACCACATTTGAAGTAATCCACAGTAATTGGAATAGTAAATGGATCATGGAAAGTATTATTAATACCATCAGTAGTAGTATTAGTACCGCCATCTACATTACCAGTATCCCAGATATCATAAAAAATATAGTATGTACCATTAGGTAAATTAGAAGCTGCACTAAGCGTTAAATGTTCCGGACAGCCAGAAGCAGCAGCGTCATATATACCAGTATCATTAAAAGATGAATCTAATAAGTAGAAATCCATGTCATAAACAATTGCACACAAACTAGTAGCAACACCACTTATAGTAAAAGCTTTACTAAAATTAAAAGTCAAATCTACAGCATTAGCCAAAGAATTATTAATAGTGAAACTTAATGTTTTTGGAGTTAAAGTTGCATTTGAAGTTGTAATGTCACCAATTTGCAACGTTAATGTTTCCGTACTTTCTTTAGTACAATCGTTAACGAAAGTAATTTTTCCAGTAGCAGTAGTAGCATAAGCAGGTATTACTACTTCTTCTGCACTATAATCATCACCATCGGCAGTACCTGCAATCTGATTCACTTTGAAATGAATGTCTTTAGATTGTGGTTTGTTCAAATTTACAGTGAATGTATAAGAAACATCGTTACCTTCGTTAATAGTCTGCGAAGCAGCTAATGGCGAATTTAAATTAACAGTAGCAATAACTCCTGTAGCCACTTCAAGTTGACTTTGACCTGTTGCGTCATCTTTACTACAGCTCACAAAAGTTAAGGCTGAAAGTGAAAGTGCGCAAAACAAAAATTGTTTTATTATTTTTTTCATTTTTATATATCTATTAAATTAATCAACAATTTTTTCCATTTCTTGATAGAAAGTTCTAGGACCTGAACCTGGAGTATAATAACCATAGCTCATTTTTAATCTGTCTTTTCCTGTTACATCATTTCTAATAACAACATTAGAAGAACCACAATTAACTTGTGACATATCAGTAGGATTAGAAGCACAAGAAATAAATGGCTGTCCGTTTCCTAATTGAGGAGAACCTCCATAAGTTAATGGAATAGTAATTACATCATTTACAATAGTAAAATACCAACTTGGGTGATTAGAGAATACCCCTAAATATCCCGTAACTCGGTATGTGGTAGCGTCAACTGCTTCAATTACAGTTTTTGCGGGCCATGTAGCTTCGTCGTATAAATATACACCAATTCTATAGTATGCAGCATCTACACATCTGTAAGTTCCTGAGAAACGAGTTCCAACAGCAATCTTAGTGCTTGAAGACGTTTGGTGAGACTGACCATTATTAAGGTTAGAAACGTAAGTTAATGTCCAGTAATCTCCAATTTTTAAACCAGAATCACTTGAAGGTAAAGCAACACCACCTACGCTAAGATTAGCAGCTAGATCATTAAAGTTTACTCCAAAAGAAATAACTTCATGTTGAGCTGATGCTAGTGTAGAAAGAGTTCTTAATAGAACTTTATTAGAAATTACATCGACACCACTAGCATTTTTTGTAGTAAATGTTTTATAAACATCAACCGTTTGAACTTTTTCATCTCCTTGAAAAATAGAAAGCTCATTAGCGTAGTTGGTGGTAAGTCCATTTCCAACTACATAACCTATAAGTTCTTTTTTTACAAGAAGCTCGCCACCTAAAGCAGCACCACCTGTTAATTCATCTGTAGAATCATCACAAGATACAAATGTAAAACCTGCAAAAAGTAATGCTACTAATGAATATATTTTTATCTTTTTCATATTAAAATTTATTAAAATTATTAAATTAATTCATCCACCAAAGCGGAGCTGTTAATGTATCACCACCAGTAATAGTTGCTGTAGCTGCAGTATAACTAGCTTTGTTTAAAGCAATTTCAGTAGAAGGATAATACAATCTTTTTGGAATGGAAGTTTCAGCAGCGTTAACTACAGGAGATAAGGCTGGGTAACCAGTTCTTCTCCATTCTGTCCAAGCTTCAAAACCTTGACCGTATAATGCCAACCAAGTTTGCTTTCCTATTACTTCTTTTTGAACAGCAGTAGTAGAAGTTCCAAATGTTGATTCAATTTGGCTTATGTATGCAGCAGAACTAGTTCCATTAAAATCAAAACTCGCTTGAATACCATTTTTTAGATATGTAGTAGCGTTACCAGTAATATATGTTTTGACTACAGCTTCTGCTAACAATAATTGTACTTGAGCGTTAGATAAAATTACACCTGGTAAGGTTGCCGATTGATACAAAGTTCCTAAAGAAGAAAAAGCACCATAAGAACCTGGATTTTCTTGTCCTGGAATATTACCTGCGTAAACAGGAGTTGCAGCTGTATTCTTTTTTGCATAAACCGCAAGTCTAGGATCATTAGTAGATTGAAGCATGTTAATCATTACAGAACTAACTTTATATTCAAAACGCGCACCAAAAACTACAGTTTCATATATTGGGTTTGCATCTGGTTGTGCAGCTAAATAAGTTAATTGAGCACTATCACTGTTAGAAGACATTAAGTT
>CAMCDQ010000052.1 GCA_945873505.1 Chitinophaga pinensis | reverse complement strand
ATGGATTTGAAAGTGGCAGGTGTTGATATTATTCGTTCGGCAAAAGGACCTTTGTTATTAGAAGTGAATTCATCACCAGGTCTTGAAGGTATTGAAGGCGCTACAAATAAAGACATTGCTGGCGAAATGATTTTGGCAATTGAGAAGAATTTCAAACACAAATTATAGTACGGTTTTTAATTAAACTACCTTTTTATTTACCGCAAATTCGCAAATTTTTTATTTATAATTTGTGAATTTGCGGTGAAAATTAGAAGTAGTGCTTGGAAGAATTAAACCTAAAGAGATTAATTTAAAATCGGGGAAATTTAGCCACTGATACACAGATTTAATAATCAATTTTTAATCTGTGAATCAGTGGTAAAAAATTAGAAAGTTAAGCATTGGGAAGTTTGAATTAATAATAAATCAATTACTAAATAAATCTTCCTCAATCATAAAGCTATTCAAGAACGCAATTGATTTTTGAATATCATAATGCAGAATTCGATCTTCTTTTACAAAAGGAACTTCTTCACGATACGATTTCAAAAACATTTCAATAAAATCACTTGATTGTAAGGGGCGTCTAAATTCAATAGCTTGTGACGCATTCATTAATTCAATGGCAAGAATTCGCTCTAAATTATCCATAATTCTCAACGCCTTTGTAGCTGCATTTGCACCCATACTCACGTGATCTTCTTGACCATTTGAAGAAACAATACTATCAATACTGGCGGGTGTTGCCAATTGTTTGTTTTGACTTGCTATACTTGCAGAGGTATATTGTGGAATCATTAATCCAGAATTTAAACCTGGATTATCAACCAAAAACGCAGGAAGGTTTCGCGATCCTGAAATTAATTGATACGTTCGGCGTTCAGAAATACTTCCTAATTCTGCTAATGCAATCGCAAGAAAATCTAAAGAAATCGCCAAAGGTTGCCCATGGAAATTACCACCAGAAAGTATCTGATCGCTTTCAATAAATACATTTGGATTATCTGTAACTGAATTGATTTCTGTTTTAAAAACTTTCTTAACATAATCAATAGCATCTTTTGAAGCACCGTGAACTTGTGGAATACAACGAAAAGAATACGGATCTTGTACGTCATTTTTCGGCTGTGCAATAATTTCGCTTCCCTCTAAAAACTCATTCACACGATTTGCTGTAACAATTTGCCCTTTGTGAGGTCTAATAAAATGAATTAATTCGTTAAAAGGCTCTTGACGACCATCAAATCCTTCCAAAGAAATCGTTCCAATCAAATCGGCTAAATAGGAATATTTACTAGCTTTTATGAGTATATGTGTACCATAAGCACTCATAAATTGTGTTCCATTTAGCAATGCCAATCCTTCTTTAGATTGCAAAACAATAGGTTTCCAACCAAAATGCTGCATTACCACAGAAGTATGGATTTTATTTCCGTTAAATATCACTTCGCCTTCTCCTAAAAGCGGCAATGATAAATGGGCTAAAGGAGCCAAATCACCAGATGCACCAAGAGAACCTTGTGTATAAATTATAGGCAAAATATCATTATTATAAAAATCAATCAAACGCAAAACAGTCGCCAATTGAATACCTGAATAACCGTAACTCAACGATTGTATTTTTAAAAGCAACATCAACTTCACAATTTCAGAAGGCACTTCCTCCCCTGTTCCGCATGCGTGCGATTTTACTAAGTTTTCTTGAAGTTGCGAAAGATTTTCATTTGAAATTTTAACATTACAAAGCGATCCAAAACCTGTGTTTATCCCGTAAATAGGCGTTTCATAAGATTTCATTTTTTCATCTAAATAATCCCTGCATTTTTGAATATTTACCCTTGCTTCCTGAGATAATTCAATGGTTTTATTGTGACTAATAATTTCTTGAACTACTTCTAACGAAAGAATATCGGAACTTATATAATGAATGTTGCTCATAATTATTGTTTTAATACAAACACAAAAATCCGTAAATACTACTTATAAAGCAAGGTTTATTCGTTTATTTTATGATTATTATAATTATGAAGTAGATTCGAGATAGGTATTTTCAATATTCTCAATAATATCAGAGGTGTTAAGTACTTAATAATTCATTTTCGAAGCAGCAATAGTCCAAATGAACTTTTGATACCAAAACTACAGAACCCATTTTTGTATAACTTCCTCCAATAATCAAAGCGTATCCTTGAATCTCATTGTGAGTAAATTAATTTATTGGATGGTATCTTTTTCTAAATTTTTCTTTGTTAATTTCCACAATAAGATGTTTTAAGTGAGTTTAAATATACGAAAAACTGACTGTTTATTTATTCATTTATCAAAATAAGTTTTAAAAAATGAGAAATTCATATTAATTATTAGTTTTAAAATAATCTATTATTGTTTGTTAGTAATAATTACTACATTTGAAATTGTGATTAGTAACTTGACTTCATATCAACTGAATATGCCAACCGAAATTAAGGTTGCATTTTCATTTACAACAATTTCTACATCAACGATTATTACCCCTGTGGGGTACATTTTTTACATATAATCCACTTTGTTTCCCTTTTCCTAAGAAGAAAAAATCACTATTTACCCTATTATAATACAACACAATGAAAATTTTAAAATTCGGCGGTACTTCGGTTGCCAATGCAAATAATATAAGATTAGTCCTTTCTATAGTTGAAAAAACTGCAGCGTCATCAACAAAACTAGTGGTTGTCGTTTCAGCTTTTAGTGGTGTTACCGACTTGTTGCTATTGGCAGCGTCAAAAGCAGCGTCAAAAGATGTTACATTCAATGATGTGGTATCACAAATTGAAAATAAACACAAAGAAGCAATTGAAGAATTAATAATTACGAGTCAACAAAAATCATTGTTAGAGGCTACTAATAAAGATATTAATCATCTAAAAACACTTTTAGATGGTTGCTTTTTATTGGGAGAATTATCCAATAGAACTTCCGATACTATAATGGGATTTGGCGAACTCTTATCTTCCCAAATCATTGCGAAAGCGTTGGAACAAAAAGTTCATAATTCTGGTTATAAAGACAGTCGCGAAATTATTAAAACCAACAATCATTTTGGAAAGGCAGTTGTGAATTTTGAACTATCAAGCCAATTGATAAAGGACTATTTCAATTCTAATGTCTTTAGAGTTACTTTAGTTCCAGGATTTATTGCTTCTTCAACAGATGGTTATTCTACAACTTTGGGTCGCGGTGGTTCTGATTATACAGCTGCCATTTTAGCGGGAGCATTGAATGCTGAATTACTCGAAATTTGGACAGACGTTAGTGGAATGTTTACCGCAAATACAAAAATAGTTAAACAAGCACATCCCATAGAAACAATTTCCTATCAAGAAGCTATGGAATTATCTCATTTTGGTGCAAAAGTTTTGTATCCACCGACAATTCAGCCTATATTGAAACTGAATATTCCAATTGTCATCAAAAATACATTTGAGCCTGAGGCGGCTGGAACTTATATTTCATCTGAAAGAAATGAAAATGAAAACCCAATAAAAGGAATTTCACATATTGACAATATCGCTTTGTTAACACTTGAAGGTCCAGGAAT
Organism: Chitinophaga pinensis; assembly: GCA_945873505.1. Taxonomy (GTDB): domain Bacteria; phylum Bacteroidota; class Bacteroidia; order Flavobacteriales; family Flavobacteriaceae; genus Flavobacterium. Next base: position 9,869 of record CAMCDQ010000052.1, on the reverse strand, counting down.
GATTGGAGTTTCAGGCTCTTCAAAACGATTATTTGAAGTATTATCCAATGAAAATATCAATGTTATTTTTATTACACAAGCCTCTTCGGAACACTCCATTTGCATTGGAATACTAAATGAAGATGCCAATAATGCTCAAATTGCTATTGATAAAGCATTTGAATTAGAAATTACTCAAAACAAAATTGATCCAAGTATTGTTGAAGAAAACCTTTGTATCATTGCTTTAGTTGGCGAAAATATGAAAAGCTACCAAGGGTTAAGTGGTAAAATGTTCAGCACTTTAGGAAAAAACAATGTGAACATTAGAGCAATTGCCCAAGGAGCTTCTGAACGAAATATTTCGGCGGTAATCAACAAACGTGATGTTAATAAAGCATTGAATACCTTGCACGAATGTTTCTTTGAAGACAATGCCAAACAGTTGAATTTATTTGTCATGGGCGTTGGAAATGTAGGTGAAAAATTTATTGAACAAATTCACCAACAAAAAAAGTATTTAAAGGAAAATCTAAAAATAAATCTTCGCGTTATTGCTTTATCGAACTCACGAAAAATGCTGTTTGATGATGAAGGAATTGCACTGAAAGATTGGAAAACAAGTTTAGAAAATGGAGAAGTTGCAAATAAAGAAACGTTCATTTCTAATGTAATTACACTCAATTTAAGAAACAGTATTTTTGTGGATGTAACAGCAAATGAAAGCATTTCTCAAACGTATGCGCATTATTTAAAACAAAATATTGCTGTGGTTACGTGCAACAAAATTGCGTGTTCTTCTGCTTATGAAAATTACAGTAATCTAAAACAATTATCAAGAAAATTCAATGCGCCATTTTTATTTGAAACCAATGTTGGTGCAGGTTTACCAATAATTGACACTTTGAAACATTTAATAGCATCGGGTGATAAAGTTCATAAAATTCAAGCGGTACTTTCTGGAAGTTTAAATTTTATTTTTAATAATTTTGACGAGAAAAACTCTTTTCATGATGTTGTTAAAGAAGCCGGAGTTCAAGGATTTACAGAGCCTGACCCAAAAATAGATTTAAGCGGTGTTGATGCTGCCAGAAAAATACTTATTCTAATTCGTGAAAGTGGTTATAAAATGGAAATCGAAGACATTGCTAACGAATCTTTTTTACCAGTTGAATGTATAGAAACTAAAAATAATGAGACGTTCTTTACTTCATTAATAAAAAACGCAGCTCATTTTGAAAACATTTATAAAGAAGCGTTGGCAAAAGACTGTCGTTTGAAATATGTTGCCAAATTTGAAGATGGAAAAGCAAGTGTGGGATTACAATTTATACCCAAAGAAAGCCCATTTTACAATTTAGAAGGAAAAGATAATATTGTTCAATTTTATACCGACAGGTATGTTGACCAACCTTTATTAATTAAAGGTGCTGGTGCCGGTGCTGCGGTTACAGCATCAGGGATTTTTGCCGATGTAATCAGAATCGGAAATGTATAAATCAGTCGTTAAGTTATAAAGCACGGAAATTACCAACTTTTTTGTGACTTTGGACTTTAAGACTTTAGACTTTAAGACTCATAAAATGAATGAAATAAAAATATTTTGCCCCGCTACAATTGCCAATATTTCCTGTGGGTTTGATGTCTTAGGATTATGTTTAGAAACTATTGGCGATGAAATGATAATTAGAAAATCTGATGTAAAAGGCATTAAAATCAGTAAAATCGTAGGTGCTGACTTGCCTTTGGAAACTTCTAAAAATGTTGCTGGAGTTGCTGCTTTGGCACTTTTAGAAGCAATTGATTATGAATTTGGCTTTGATATTGAAATCTATAAAAACATAAAAGCCGGAAGTGGAATTGGAAGTTCGGCTGCAAGTGCCGCAGGAGCAGTTTTTGGAATAAATGAATTAATTGGAAAACCATTCACTCGAAAAGAATTGGTTGCTTTTGCAATGAAAGGCGAGGCAATTGCAAGTGGAAGCGAACACGCAGATAATGTTGCGCCTGCCATTTTGGGAGGAATAACTCTGGTTCGTAGTTACACACCGTTGGATATTATCAAGATTGAAAGTCCATCAGAATTGTATGCGACAGTAATTCATCCACAAATTGAACTTAAAACTTCAGAGATGCGTGCCGTTTTACAACCGATGGTTTCTTTAAAAAGTGCCATTGTACAATGGGGAAACTTGGGAGGATTAATTGCAGGATTTTATACATCTGATTATGAGCTTATTGGACGTTCTCTTCACGATGAAATTGTAGAACCTTTGCGAGGGCCTTTTATACCAAAATTTGATATTATTAAAAAAGTTGCATTAGAAAACGGTGCTTTAGGATCTGGAATTTCTGGTTCAGGACCTTCAATATTTGCCTTGAGCAAAGGAATTGAAACCGCCAATAGAATTGCAAAAGCAATGAGCGTTGTTTATGATGAAATGGATTTACCAAATGAAATTCACGTTTCAAAAGTAAATTCTGAAGGCGTTAAAATAATTTAAAAGCAATTGGCTTTATGCAATAGGCAAACGGCTTATTGCATAATGCTTTTAGCATATAGCTACAAAAAAAATGAATTACTACAGTTTAAACCATAACGCACCAAAAGTTTCTTTTCAAGAAGCCTTAATTAAAGGATTAGCACCTGATAAAGGTTTGTATTTTCCTGAAAGCCTCACTCCTATTTCATCTGATTTTTTTAATAAAATCGAAACGTTTTCTAATGAAGAAATTGCTTTTCAAGCGATTCAACAATTTGTAGGTGAGGAAATTCCTGAGGAAAATTTGAGGCAAATAATCGCCGAAACTTTGTGTTTTGATTTTCCATTGGTTAAAGTTGAAAATAATATTTATTCGTTAGAACTTTTTCACGGCCCAACAATGGCTTTCAAAGATGTGGGAGCCCGATTTATGTCACGTTGTTTGGCTTATTTTAATTCAGATAAAAAAGGAGCTAAAAATACTGTAATTGTTGCTACTTCAGGAGATACTGGAGGCGCAGTTGCTAGTGGTTTTTTAGGTGTAGAAGGTGTTGATGTAGTCATTTTATACCCATCGGAAAAAGTTAGTGACATACAAGAACGACAATTGACAACTCTCGGACAAAATATTACGGCTCTTGAAGTTGACGGTGTTTTTGATGATTGTCAGGATATGGTTAAAAAAGCTTTTTTAGATGAAAGTCTGAACTATAAAAATTTAACATCCGCAAATTCCATCAATATTGCCCGTTGGTTGCCACAAATGTTTTATTTTTTCTTTGCCTACAAACAATTGAAATCAGAAAATAAACCTCTTTTTTTTTCTTGTCCGAGTGGAAATTTTGGAAATATCTGTGCAGGAATAATAGCAAAAAAATTAGGATTGCCAATTGAACATTTTGTGGCTTCTACCAATGTAAACGATACGGTTCCTCGCTTTTTAGAAGCGGGATTGTACGACCCAAAACCATCCAAAGCAACCATTTCCAATGCAATGGATGTTGGGAATCCAAGTAATTTTATTCGGATTCAAGAAATGTATAGAAACGATTTGACGGAATTTAAAAAAGACTTTTCTTCGTTTTCATTCACAGATGCAGAAACTGAAATTGCACTTCAAACAATCTATAAAAACTCTGGTTATATTGCCGAACCTCATGGCGCTATTGGATTTCTTGGATTGAAAAAGGAATTACAAAACTACCCAAATTCAATTGGAATTTTTCTAGAAACGGCACATCCTATTAAGTTTTTAGACGTGGTTGAACCTATTTTAAATGTAAAACTACCTATTCCAACCCAAATTGAAAGTGTGTTGAATAAGGAAAAGTTAAGCATTAAAATTAAAACCTATGAAGATTTCAAAGCGTTTTTGAAGCGTTAAAAAATTTATGTTTTGTTGTTGCATTTATTTGGCTGTCGGACGCTTTGTCACTCCATAAAAAATGAATAAATTAGCTGCATTAAATAAAAGCTAATAAAGCAATGAAAAATACAACGCTGACGCACATCCATGAAAGTTTAGGAGCAAAAATGCTTCCCTTTGCAGGTTACAATATGCCTATTTTATATGAAGGAGTGAATGCCGAACACGAAACGGTGCGAAATGCTGTTGGTGTTTTTGATGTTTCTCACATGGGTGAATTTTTTCTAAAAGGACCTAAAGCCTTGGATTTAATCCAAAAAGTAACTTCTAATGATGCTTCAACTTTAACAGTTGGAAGAGCACAATATTCTTGTTTACCAAATAATGAAGGAGGAATTGTAGATGATTTGATTGTCTATAAAATGAGTGATGAAGAGTATTTATTGGTTGTAAATGCCTCGAATATTGAGAAAGATTGGAATTGGATTTCGTCGCACAATAATTTTGGTGTTGAAATGAAAAATCGTTCTGACGACTATTCTTTGTTGGCAATTCAAGGTCCTAAAGCCGTTGAAGCAATGCAATCATTATCATCAATCGATTTATCTGCAATTGCTTATTATCATTTTGAAGTAGCTGATTTTGCGGGTTTTGATAACGTAATTATTTCTGCAACTGGTTATACTGGTTCTGGTGGATTTGAGATTTATTGCAAAAACGACCAAGTAGAAACCATTTGGAACAAAGTTTTTGAGGCGGGCGCTCCTTTTGGAATTAAACCTATCGGGTTGGCAGCTCGTGATACATTGCGTTTGGAAATGGGATTCTGTTTGTATGGAAACGATATCAACGACACAACTTCTCCACTAGAAGCTGGATTGGGTTGGATTACAAAATTCACAAAAGAGTTTACCAATTCAGAAAATTTGAAAAAGCAAAAAGAAAATGGCGTTGCAAAAAAAATAATAGCTTTTGAAATGCAAGAACGTTCAGTTCCTCGTCACGACTATGAAATCGTTGATGCCGATGGAACTGTAATTGGGATTGTAACTTCTGGAACTATGTCGCCATCAATGAATGTTGGAATTGGAATGGGATATGTACCCACTTCATTTTCAGCGATAGATAGCGATATTTTCATTAGAATCAGAAAAAACGATGTACCTGCAAAAGTTATTAAATTGCCGTTTTATAAGAAGTAATGGCAATATAAAAATAAACACAGATTTCACAAATTGGCACTGATTATTTAGAATGCATTAAATATGGAAATTGATATTGAAATTGATATTGAAAAAGTTATTTTTGCAACAGTTAAGAAATGATTTAAGATTGAAGAGTAACGACTTTTGATTTTAGAATTAAATAAAAAATTAGAAATGGGAAGAGCTTTTGAATTCCGAAAAGGTAGAAAAATGAAACGCTGGTCAGCAATGGCCAAAGCATTTACAAGAATTGGCAAAGATATTGTTATGGCTGTTAAGGAAGGTGGACCAAATCCTGAAGCCAATTCAAGATTAAGAGCTGTAATACAAAACTCTAAGGCAGTCAATATGCCGAAAGAAAATGTAGAACGTGCAATCAAAAAAGCAACAGATAAAGATACTGCCAACTATAAAGAAGTATTGTTTGAAGGTTATGCACCACACGGAATTGCGATTCTTGTAGAAACGGCTACTGATAATAACAACAGAACAGTTGCAAATATTAGAAGTTATTTCAATAAATGCAATGGTACAATGGGAACGCAAGGTTCGGTTGAATTTATGTTTGACCACACGTGTAACTTCCGTATTCCAGCAAAAGGTATGGATCCTGAAGAATTAGAATTGGAATTAATCGATTTTGGAGCTGAAGAAGTTTTTGAAGATGAAGACGGGATTTTAATCTACGCTGCTTTTGGTAGTTTTGGAACCATCCAAAAGGAATTGGAAAACAGAAACCTAGAAATACTTTCGTCAGGTTTTGAGCGTATTCCTCAAATTACAAAAAAACTAACAGAAGCTGAAATGGCTGACGTAGAAAAGCTTATTGAAAAAATTGAAGAAGATGATGACGTAATGAATGTCTATCATACGATGGAGGAGTAGATTTATGATTTTAGATTTTAGATTTTTAGATTTAAAAAGTGGAAGATTGAATTATTAAAAGATTCCTTTCATAAAGATTCAAATAAAAAAAAACTCCAGTTAATTCAGGAGTTTTTTGTTATATAAAGGTCTAAGTTTTTAAAATCTAAGAAGTCTATTTAATAAACTCTATCTTCTGAACTTCTTCGGCGTTGACGCTATCGAAGAAACCTTGTTCGTTCATCCAATCGTCACTGAATACTTTGCTCATATAACGAGATCCGTGGTCAGGAAAAATAGCAATTACATTACTGTTTTCATCAAACTCTCCTTCGCTTGCATATTGTCTAATCGCTTGAAGAACAGCACCAGAGGTATATCCTACAAACAACCCTTCTCTTCTTGCCAATTCTCTTGTAGCGTGTGCACTTTCTTCATCGGTTACTTTCATAAAGTAATCAATAGAATCAAAATCAGTAGCAGATGGAATTAAGTTTTTTCCCAAACCTTCAATGCGGTAGGGATATATTTCGTCGTTGTCAAATTCTTTGGTCTCGTGGTATTTTTTCAATACCGATCCAAAAGCATCAACACCTAAAATTCTAATATTTGGATTTTTTTCTTTCAAGTATTTTGCAATCCCAGAAATAGTTCCTCCTGTTCCACTACACGCCACTAAATGTGTGATTTGACCTTTTGTTTGTTCCCAAATTTCAGGACCTGTAGAGTTATAATGAGCATCAATATTCAATTGGTTGAAATATTGATTGATATATACTGAACCTTTCGTTTCATCATGCAAACGTTTGGCAACAGAATAATAGGAACGATCATCATCTGCAGAAACATTCGCAGGGCATACATATACTTTAGCGCCTAAGCTCCTTAACATGTCAATTTTATCCAATGAAGACTTTGAACTTACAGCCAAAATACAGTTGTAACCCTTTATGATGCTCACCATTGCCAAACTAAAACCGGTATTTCCAGAAGTAGTTTCTATTATGGTATCGCCTGGAGATAAAATTCCGTTTTTTTCCGCTTCTTCTATAATATATAACGCAATTCTGTCTTTAGAGGAATGGCCTGGATTGAAGGCTTCTACTTTTGCGTAAAAGTTTCCAACTAAATCATCAGTGACTTTATTTAGTTTAATTAATGGTGTATTACCAATTAAATCAAGTACACTGTCGCAGGCATTTATTTTTTCTTTCATAAAAAGTAGTCCATTAAGATTCAAATATTCAATCCATGTTAACCTCAATACATGCAAATTTAACAATAATTTTCTAATTATTTTCCTATTTTTTCTAAATCTAATAAAAAAGTAAATTCCTTAGCCAATTCCTTCAATGCTTCATACCTTCCAGATGCTCCTCCATGACCTGCATCCATATTGGTATCCAGATAGATAACGTTAGAATCGGTTTTTAAAGCACGTAATTTAGCAACCCATTTTGCAGGTTCCCAATATTGCACTTGAGAATCATGCAAACCAGTTGAAATGTACATCGTTGGATATTTTTGTGCTTTTACATTGTCATAAGGCGAATAGGATTTCATATAATCATAATACTTTTTAACATTAGGATTTCCCCATTCGTCATATTCTCCCGTTGTTAATGGAATGGTGTCGTCAAGCATCGTCGTTATTACATCTACAAATGGCACTTGGGCAATGATTCCGTTGTATAATTCAGGTGCCCTATTTGCAATTACTCCCATCAATAATCCTCCTGCAGAACCTCCTTCGGCATATAAATGTGATGGTGACGTATATTTTTCGGTAATTAAAAATTTGGAACAATCTATAAAATCTGTAAAGGTGTTTTTCTTTTTCAACAACTTTCCGTCTTCATACCATTGTCGCCCTAAATCTTCTCCCCCGCGAATGTGAGCTATTGCAAATATAAATCCGCGATCTAACAAACTCAATCGGGTTGATGAAAAGGTTGCATCCATTGAGTATCCATAAGAACCGTAAGCATATTGCAACAACGGATTGGAACCATCCTTCTTTAATTCTTTTCTATAAACCATCGAAATTGGCACTTTCGTTCCATCAGTTGCTGTGGCCCAAATGCGTTCTTCGGTATAGTTATTTTTATCAAATTTACCCCCTAAAACCTCTTGTTCTTTCATCACTTCTTTTGCCTTAGTCTTCATATTGAAATCAATAATCGACGACGGTGTTGCCATAGATTGATAGCCGTACCGTAAAATATCGGTATCAAAATCAACATTGGTAGAAGTATAGGCGGTGTAGGTTTCGCTTTCAAAAGGCAAATAATATTCTCCTTCCCCACTCCACGGCATAATTCGAATGGAATTCAAGCCATTGAAACGCTCTGTAACTACTAAGAAATCTCTAAATATATCAATATCTTCAATTAAAACTTCTTCTCTGTGTGCAATAATATCAACCCAGTTATCTTTGGCTGTAGCCAATTCTGGGGTTTTCATCAGTTTGAAATTGATTGCCTCATCTTTATTAGTCAACACATAAAAATGTTCTCCAAAATGAGCAATATCATATTCTAAACCTCGAACTCTTTTCTGAAAAATAGTAAATTCTCCTTCTGGATTGTCTGCTAATAAGATTTGGAACTCTGTGGTCATAGTACTTGACGAACTGATGACAATGTATTTTTTTGATTTTTCTTTGGTAACCTCAACAGAATAGGTATCGTCTTTTTCAAAGTAAACTAAAATATCATTCGAAGTAGCAGTATTCAATTTATGCTTAAAAACTTTATCCGAACGCAATGTTTTTTCGTCTTGACGTGTATAAAACAAGGTCTGATTGTCATTTGCCCAAGTGCTATCTCCCGAAGTATTTTCTATTGTATCGGCAAATATTTCTCCCGTAATAAGGTTTTTTATTTGCACCTTATAAATGCGTCTTCCAATGGTATCGACTGCAAATGCTACAAATTGATTATTGGAACTTACGCTCAATCCACCCAATTGAAAATATTTATGTCCTTTTGCTAATTCATTGCAATTGAACATAATTTCTTCATTTGCCGAAAGGCTTCCTTTTTTTCGAGAATAAATTGGGTAATTGCTCCCCATTTCAAAACGAGTAATATAATAATAATCGTTGTATAAATAGGGAACCGACTGATCATCTTCCTTAATTCTAGCTTTCATTTCTTCAAATAATTCTTTTTGGAATGCTTTGGTATGCGCCGTCATCTCTTGGTAATACTGATTTTCCTTATTCAAATAATCAATAACTTCTGGATTTTCTCTATCGTTTAGCCAAAAATAATTGTCGGTTCGCACATCATCAAACTTCTCTTGTGTTGTTGGAATTATCTTTGCCAATGGCGGTCTTTGTTGTTCTGACATTACTCTAATTTACATTATATTTTATAACCTACAAAAATAAGACAAACATTTAAGAAAGCATTATTAATAGTAATTTTCTTATTCACTTTTAATCAAGTATTTATGTAAATTTGTATCCAATATTATAAAAAACAAATACATGGACTTAATGGGAATGATGGGGAAATTGAAAGCTACCCAACAAAAAATAGAAGATACGAAAAAGAGATTGGACACGGTTTTGATAGACGAACAAAGCGCTGACGGACTATTGAAAGTGACGTTGACTGCCAACGGCTTAATAAAATCCGTGGTTATTGCCGATGCTTTATTGGAAGACAAAGACCAATTGGAAAACTACTTAATTGCAGTAATGAATAAGGGAATTGAAAAGGCAGCAAGCGTAAACCAAGCCGAATTAGATGCTGTTACCAGAGTCGACATGCCAATGATTCCAGGAATGGAAGATATGTTTAAGTAAATTTGGGGATTTGGATATGCAAATAAAACCCGCAGTATTAGTTAAGCAACATTTTTAAAATTATTTTTCTGTTTCCAGAATTCTTCTATTGTTTTGTAATCTAAAGCGGAATGCCTTCTTTTTCTATTGTACCAAATTTCAATAAATTCAAATATATC
>CAMCDQ010000051.1 GCA_945873505.1 Chitinophaga pinensis | reverse complement strand
ACAATGAATAGTTTGTGCGCTCAAGAACCATTTGAACCCGACACAACAGATACACTACCAATAAACGATTACCTCATTCCAATGCTGGTTATTGGAATCGCAATTGGCTTTCACTTATTAAGAAAGAGAACTGCAATAGTAAAATAGTTCATACTATTAAAATCAAAACCACGCAACTTGCGTGGTTTTTTTTATTTCACAAAGATAAGATTTAACAATTATTTCCAAAACCCAATTATAATTTTAGCACGGTTATTGTATAAAGGAAAAATAGTATCTTTAAAGATTAATAAATCGTAAATATGAAAATCAAATTTATAGTGCTTTTTGCCGTAATAGCCATCAGTTTCAACTCTTGTGTGAGCACCAAGTCGACCTTGCAAAATGTAAATGACAATGCCCCAAATCCCAAGGTATCTGTAATGAACACATTTGTGATAACAGAATATAGTAACGATCCTAAATACGGCTATCACCCTGATTATCCCATCAATGTGTTTTTCTTAAATACCAGAGACTTAACCATTAACCAAGAGCGTTTTTTAAAGGCACTTTCTGGCCCAAATGGCGAAAAAATATTCTTTAAAAAATTAGAAATCTGTTGCCCCTTCCCTACCAAAAACTGTGAAATGGGCGGCGGCTTCCTCGATCAATACGAAGTTACTTGGGTAGGACTGAAACAGCCAAAAAAATTGTACCTCAATTGCTACGAAAAAGGAGATTTAATGATTCCGGTAGGGTTTGGAATGGCGAAGTAACTAGAGGGTTGTTGGATGTTGGTTGATGGTTGTTGGTTGGTTTATATTGCGGTTAAATAAGAGCGATTAGCGATTTTTCTTTGCGCTCTTTGCGCTCTTTGCGTAAAACCTTGCGCTCTTTGCGGTTAAAAAAATAAGTCATAAAGTCGAAAGGGGTGTTGGGTTGGAAATTGGATGTTTTTTTGCCACAGATTGTCACAGATTAAACGGATTTCCAAATAACCGAATAAACAAATAACCGAATTAATACCTATCTCTTAATTCCTAATTCAAAATTCTACCTATATTTGCACTATCAAAAATAACACTATGAACCTACATACAATACCTCAAATAAAACATACCAATAGTGGTAACTTCTTTCTATTAGCTGGACCTTGCGCAATTGAAGGTGAAGAAATGGCTTTGCGAATTGCGGAAAAATTAGTTGGAATTACCAACACATTAGAAATTCCATTCGTATTTAAAGGGTCTTTCAAAAAAGCAAATCGTTCTAGAATTGACAGTTTTTCAGGAATTGGAGATGAGAAAGCATTGAAGATATTACGAAAAGTTTCCGAGACTTTTGGCATTCCAACCGTAACAGATATTCATACCAATGAAGATGCTGTAATGGCTGCAGAATATGTAGATGTGTTGCAAATACCTGCCTTTTTAGTACGTCAAACTGATTTAGTTGTGGCTGCAGCCAATACTGGAAAGGTAGTAAACTTGAAAAAAGGACAATTTATGAGTCCTGAAAGTATGAAACATGCCGTTCAAAAAGTATTGGATTGTCACAATCAAAACGTCATGGTTACCGACCGAGGAACGATGTTTGGATATCAAGACATGATTGTTGATTTTCGTGGAATACCAACGATGCAACAGTACGCAACTACCGTTCTTGATGTTACGCACTCGCTGCAACAACCCAATCAAACTGCTGGAGTTACTGGTGGTCGCCCAGACATGATTGAAACTATTGCGAAAGCTGGAATTGCTGTAGGAGTTGACGGTATCTTTATAGAAACTCATTTTGATCCTGCCAATGCAAAAAGTGATGGCGCCAATATGTTACATTTAGATTATTTTGAAGCCTTAATGACCAAGCTAGTAGCGATTAGAAAAACAGTGAATTCGTTTTAAGAAATTCCATAAATCATACACTACATTTAGTAACAAAATTTATAGCACATGTTTCATATTACACCCACTGAAGGGATAGGTTATTTCGCTTCTCTAGTACTCATGATTTCCTTTCTTATGAAAAATATTATCACTTTAAGAACTATAAATTCTGTTGGTGCTATTCTTTTCATTGTTTATGGATTTATGTTGGAAACCTCCTGGCCTATAATAATTACTAATATTTTTATATTTTGTGTAAATGCTATTTATTTAACAAAGCATTTCATCCATAATAAAGGCGCTTAAACTCAAAAATTTTTATTCTTTATATTGAAATCGCTATTCGAAAATACATCACAACCCATTCATTTCAATGTGCCCGATGCAGAAATCGTTTATTATCCCCACTTTTTTGACGAACAAAAAGCAAAAGAATTGTTCAAAGAATTGCTGCAAACAATTCCGTGGCAACAAGACGACATAAAAGTATTTGGAAAAGTTCACGCACAACCTCGTTTGACAGCCCTCTTCGGCAACGATGGAAAATCTTATGCGTATTCTAACATCAACATGCAACCCAATCCTTGGAATCCACTATTGCTAGAACTAAAAAATAAAATAACTACCCTTTGTAAAACAGAATTCACAACTGTATTACTCAATTTATATCGTGATGGAAAAGACAGCAATGGATGGCATGCCGACAATGAAAAAGAATTAGGAACCAATCCCATAATCGCCTCCTTGAGTTTCGGTGCAGCACGCTATTTTCATTTGCAACACAACAACATTAAAGAAATGAAAATAAAACTACTTTTAGAACCTGGAAGTTTACTGGTTATGAAAGGCACAACGCAGCATTTTTGGAAGCACCAAATTCCCAAAACAGCCAAAACAGTTGCTCCAAGAATTAATTTAACTTTTCGAGTTATAGGATAAATTAGTATATTTATAAAAAAAAAAAGATGAACCAAATAATCCATTATTTTGAAACCATTCCATCCTTGCATAGGGCTTTACTATTGGCTGGGGGAATTACATTTTTCTGGTTGACAGAATCAATCAAACCCTTATTTAATTTTGATTATAAAAAGCGGCAACATGCAGGAATAAATATTTTCTTTACCATAACAACCATAATAGTAAATTTCTTCATGGCATTTATTTTGTTATGGACAGCCAATTGGACCATAGAAAATCACTTTGGAATCTTGCAAATACTACCAGCCATAAATCCCTGGTTGTACCTGTTAATTGGATTACTGCTTTTGGATTTAATTGGAGCGTATGTAGTTCACTTTGTGGAGCATAAAGTAAAATTTTTATGGAAATTTCACTTGGTACACCACTCCGACATTTGGGTAGATACCACCACTGCAAACCGTCATCATCCTGGTGAAAGTGTCATTCGATTTCTATTTACTACATTGGCAGTAGTTCTTGTAGGCACCCCAATGTGGATGGTTTTTTTATACCAATCGATGTCAGTTGTGCTTTCACAATTCAACCATGCCAATATTTCTTTACCTGTTAAAATAGACAAGTTGTTAAGTTATGTCATCGTTTCACCAGATATGCACAAAGTACACCATCATTATGTCCTACCGCACACAGATAGTAATTATGGGAATATATTTTCAATTTGGGACAGGTTATTTGGAACATTTTCAACGATTAAAAGAGAAAATATTGTCTATGGAATTGACACGCACATGGAAATAGAAAAGAATAATTCAGTAACAAATTTGTTGAAAATACCATTTCAAAAAACACAATCATTTGAAAAACAATAAAAAAGAAAAAAAAATAACTGCAACTTTAAAAGGTATTGTTTTTTTTATTAATATTGGAGTATAAAATGAATAGTAACTAAAAACCAACACTGAAATTATTTTCAAGTAATGAAAAAGAGTAAAAACATTGAATTATCCTGGGCTCAAAATGAAAAATTGATAACCTTGGCTTTAGAAGAACGAAATCCCTTTGAAATAATCAAAAAAGAATTCGGACTTGGTGAGAAAGAAGTTCTTGAAATTATGAAAAAGAAACTTCCGACAGACAAATTTGAGATTTGGAAAAAGAAGGCAAATGCTGCAAAACCAAAACCAAAACCCATTAAAATTGATGAATTTGACGAAGACTTAGATGGTAAATACTATATAAAAAATAAACTCGATTAGATTAAAACTCCTGAAATCCAGGAGTTTTTTTAATAACACCTCTTTTGAATTAATAAAAAAACAAAACCAACCACTAAAATAAACATATTAAATATCTTCGAAAGCATACAGTTTTGTAGATAATTTCTTTATTTTACGCTCAAATAAAAAACTATGAAAAATACAATTATTGCCCTTCTTTCAGTATTTATAATTACCTCTTGCTCTAAAAAAGAAGAAACCAACCTACAAATTAAAGGAAATATCAAAGGATTACAAAAAGGAACACTTTACATAAAAAAATTAGGCGATAGCACATTTATAACTATAGACAGTGTAAAAATAAATGGCGCGTCAACATTTGAAAGTAATCTGAACTTAAAATCCCCAGAAATGTTATACCTGTTTTTAGACCGTGGAATGAGCCATTCTGAAGACAATAGCTTGATGTTTTTTGCCGAACCAGGAAAAATAAATATCGATACCGATTTAGAATTATTTTATGCCAAAGCCAAAATAACAGGTTCAAAAAACAATGATTTGTATACCGATTATAAAAAAATAAGCTCCAAATACAACGAGCAACAATTAGATTTAACTGTAGCTCGAATTAATGCCATCCGAAAAAAGCAAACAAATATTGTAGCCGAAATTGACACTAAAGCAGATGCGATTACAAAAAGAAAATACCTATACGCTATCAACTTTGCGGTAACCAATAAAGACTATGATGTAGCACCCTATATCGCTTTGTCCGAAATAAACGATGCCACTATAAAATATTTAGACACCATTCAAAAAGCAATGGCTCCAAATGTGGCAAAAGCAAAATACGGAACCATGCTAACCAAATATGTAGCAGAAAGAAAAAAGGGATAAATGCTTGTCAACTAATAAAATACTCGTTGTACATAAAAACTATCTTAAGTTTTAGTACAGCGTTTTTTTTGCAATAAATCTAAAATTTTTTTGGGCGTGCCCTCGTTTAGGACATTACGAGGCACGAGGCAATTTCTCGATAAACTCGGTCGGGCTATTCGCTACAATCTCTCTTTCGCTTCGCTACACAGAGGATTTCCACTACTATCCCTCACGCGAACTTCACACAAATTAGATTTTTCAAATAACCAAAATCTTCACAATTTCTTACAATAAAAAAGTCCTAACAATAATAAAAATGTTAGGACTTCAAAAAAAGGGATTACGCCCCATAGTTAGTCATTGCGAGGAACTAAGCAATCAAAGGGTCAAAGTGACAAACCTGCGCCTGCCGGCAGGCAGGGGGTATTAATCCCTGAGGCAACGAACAGAGAACCCATCCGTCTTACCGTTGGCGCTCTTCATTACATTGACTTGGTTGTAACGCGAGATGCGGTACCACACCCAATCCGTAAGGTACTGGTACTCCGTAGAACTCCACCAGAAACCGCTGCTGTTTTTGAAGTGGAAAGTACCGGAGCTGTCACGGAAACCGCCCGGAAGAGCGGAAAAACCACTTTCATTCGTTGCTCCCGTATTGGGACTATTCCAATAGGCCATACCAATTGATTTCATCTTACCACCTGCTACGTCTTCTCCACCTAGCTCAGTAGTCAAAGTTGTCCACTCTGCGTCAGTAGGAACATGCCAGCCAGAAGGGCATATGTTTAAAGTATTAGTACTTGCATTAGATCCAGTTGTATATATCCCTTTTGCAGCATACCCATTGTATAGATAGCCATATTTGGTTAGATTCGAATTATCATTTTCTAAAATGGAATGTGCTCCTATGGTTAAATTTTGCCATGTAGTGGATTCTCCACCAGAACCGCCAGTGGCATCAAATTGAATCGCAGTGCCATCATTATATCTTGTCACTCTTAAATTCTCCTTTGTCCAACACTGAGCACCAATCAAAACCGTATTATAAGAGTTGCCATCAATGTCAGTAATGGTTGTTCCGCATGGGGTGAAACCTGTATTCGAAGTAGTTGTCAGTGAAGTCCAACCTGTACTAGATTTAACCTCCAAACCATTAGTGGTGGTGTTAAAAATAACTAGGCCTGTAGCTGGTGTCCCTATGGCATTTCGCTCTGTAGTCGTCATTCTGGGCGGCAAAAATCCTTTTGTAGTTGATTTTAAATCCAATATTGCCGAAGCGTTTGCCGAACTACCATCGGCATTAATTCCTACCGATTGTGCCGTTGCAGCAACTGTTGTGAAAATAGCGAGTAAAATAAATAGTTTTTTCATAATGGTTTGTTTTATATAAATGGGCTAACGCCATATTTTTTTTAAAAGGGTAAAGCCAATACAGAGCGACATGAACCAACCTCGATAGCCTTACCTTCAATGTTATTATAGGTTCGCGGACTTTATAAATGGTCAAACCTGCCTGCCGGCAGGCAGGTAGTTAAAAAGCCCTAATGGCGCGAACATAGTTTGCGTTGAACTTAGGGTAGTCGTACCAAACGCCATTGTCGAAATACTGGAACCACGCGTAGCCGAGGCTGGTCTCCGAAGAACTCCAATAGGTAGGTAAATAACTCGCAAAACCTCCAAATCCAAGCAGTTTCATTGCATAAAGTTTAGCCAACTCATCCTTACTTGGTAAATACCAGTCGGTATAGCCTCCTCCTGTATAGGCTCTCGCCAATCCTGCTGCGTAGCTAGTAGCTGTTGGACCTTGACTTGTAATAATTGTATTGGTATTGGCTAACCCCGTTCCAATTGCAGTTCCTGTTGCACCTGTGACGGTATATGAACCATTATACCACCTAATACTACCTTGATCTGAGGTTGCCGCAATTAAACCATGCTGAATACTTGCATTATAGCCTGGATCTCCGCTTTGTAAAATATAAGCTACTATGCCACCTTGATATGTTTGTCCAATTAAAATTCTATCATATGCTTCTGCTGCTTCAGTAGTACCTGCTACATTTGTCCATTGAGCATTTTCATTATAAACTTGCAATTCCCCTACTGCTCCACAACTATGACACCACACTACTAAGCCAGAAACAGGATTAGTAATTGCATTTCTTTGAGCCCTACTCATCCTTGGGGGTAAAAACCCTTGACTAGTTGAGCTTACTTCTAATATTGCAGAAGCGCTAGCAGCAGAGGATGCGCCTACAATTATTTTGCCACTGTTAATAATTGATACTGTAGTTAAATTACCACTGTTAGTAATTGATCCTGTAGTTAAATTGCCACTGTTAGTAATTGATCCTGTAGTTAAACTAGCAATAGTCCCCACACTCGTTAAACTTGAACCTGTTATCGTTGAGTTTAATGTAGTTGTATCTTTAACATTTTTATCAGATTGAAAAGACCTAATGGCGCGAACAGAGAATTCGTATTCCTTAATATAGTCATCATCATAATCGCTACCATCATCCTGATGGCCTCCGTAGAACTCCTGATACCAAGCTCTGTTGACGCCGGACTCCGAAGAACTCCAATAGTAGTTATATTCACTACAACCAATAGCTGTTTTATTTAAATACAATTTATTTAACTCATCCTTACTTGGTAAATACCAATCAGAGAATCCTCCTTGTACTAAATCACCACATAATCTAGCAGCTATTCCTGCTGTTGGACAGCCTGCCATTATATCTATGGTATTTTGATTACCAGTTCCTAATACTATACCATCTGCTCCTGCAATTAATGTACCTAAACATCCCCATGTTGCAGCTCCAGAAATATCTGCTATAGTAGCTACAATACCTTTAATAAAATTAGCATCGTAACCGGCATCACCTGGTTGAAGAATATAAGCAATCACACCACCTTGGTGTAGGTCGCCAATAGATAATGTAAATGGTTCGAACATATCAGCAATCATATTTGTCCATGCGGTACCGTCGTACACTTGAAGTTCACCATTAATTCCGCAATTTGTACAATAAATCACTAAACCCGCTGCTGGGGCTGTAATTGCGTCTCGCTGGGTAGTTGTCATTCGTGGCGGCAATAACCCCTTAGTGGTTGAACTTATATCCAACATAGCTGAAGCGTTTGCAGAGCTACCATCGGCATTAATTCCTACCGATTGTGCCGTTGCAGCAACTGTTGTAAAAATAGCGAGTAAAATAATTAGTTTTTTCATGATTATTATAATTTAAATAACTCTTTTATTTTGTTTGTTTTTGAACTTATTAAACAACAATTTTTAAAAGTATCGAATTGCCCTAACTCTAAACCAGTTGCCTTTCCCAACATCATATGAGCTGCTATCACTAAAATTATACGCATAGGCTTGATTATTATTAATCTCGCTAGAACTCCAATAACTACAGGGCGACATTGACCCGGATCCACATTCAGAAAACTCGCCAAGTGCAACCCTATTCTCACCAATTTTTTGTAATTCATCTCTACTAGGCAAAAACCAATCATCATAACCACCCAGTACCAAATCGGCACATAATTTAGCCGCATAACTACCTGCTCCTTGAACAGAGACTATTAAATTAGTATTTGATAACCCTGTTCCTATTGCGGTTCCAGTTGCATTTGTAGTTACATAACTGCCATTCCACCAGCCTGGAGGGTATTGATTACCCGGATAATTGACACTAACACTAGGATTCCAATTTTGGTCAGGTGCAATAATAAAACCGTGAAAAACATTTGCATCATATCCAGGGTCTCCAGACTGGAGGATATAAGCTATTTTACCACCTTGGTAGGTAGCGCCTATTTCAGGGGAGGTGGCAGTTGTAAAATACACTTGGCCTCCATAATTAGTTCCTGAAGCATTGGTTGCATAAGCTCTTACATAATATAAGGTGCTATGGGTCAAGCCAGTCATATTACTTGTAAAAGACCCTGTGGTGCCACTTTCCGTTGTTTTTGAGTTTGCAATAGTTGGGTTCGGTGAGGTACTCCAACAAACCCCTCTTGCTGTTATGGCATTGCCATTATCATGGGTAATGTTTCCGCCACTTGTTGCAGATGTTGTACCGATGTTTGTGGCAGCCGTTGTTGGGCTAATCACTGGAACCTGACCTAGGCTGGTGCCCCCAATCATATTTTTCCATTCCGCTCCACTGTAATATTGTGGTTCGCCATTTCCACAATCAGTACAATAAATCATTAGACCGATTGCCGGAGAAGTGATGGTTTCTCTTTGCGAATAAGTCATTCGCGGCGGCAAAAACCCTTTTGTAGTTGATTTTAAATCCAATATTGCCGAAGCATTTGCAACACTACCATCGGCATTAATTCCTACCGATTGTGCTGTTGTAGCAAATGTTGTGAAAATAGCGAGTAAAATAATTAGTTTTTTCATGAGGGTTGGGTTTGTTTTATTTAAAAAAAGGGGCTTACGCCCCCTATATATTTTCAAAGGGTCAAAGGGTCAAAGTGACAAACCTGCCTGCTGGCAGGCAGGGGGTGTTAATCCCTGAGGCAGCGCACCGAGAAACCGTATTCCATATTGTTGTCGCCGCTGTCGGCATTGCCGTTGTAGTGATTCAGGCCGCGGTTCCAGGCGTAGGTTCCATAGTACTGCGTAGAACTCCACCAGAAACCGTAACTGCCAATGATTAAGAATATACCAACGTTGTCGCGACACCCTCCCGGAAGACCTGTAAAACTACTGCTGTTGGTAGCGTTTGTGTTGGGGCTATTCCATAATGTAGTGACTTTCATTTTTCCGCCTGCAACGCTTGTTCCCCCTAATGTAGTGGTTAGAGTAGTCCATTCTGAATCCGTAGGAACGTGCCAACCTGTTGGGGCTAATACCTTATTTGGAGTATTTGGATCTGCGTCGTGTATGCCTGCAACAGCATACCAATTGTATAATTTGCCATAAGTGGTGCCTAAGGAGGAATTGTTATTGTAATAACACCAAGCACCAGTGGTTAAAGCAGTCCATGCGGCTGGGTCAGTTACCTCTGGTATTGGAGTACCGTCTCGGTATGTAGTTACATCCAAGTTGTGGACAGCCCAAACTTGAGTTCCAATCGTAACTCTTGGTGTTGCCGCTGTTGCTGTGCCATCTATCAAGTTCGTCCAAGTTGTACCATTGTAAACTTGTATTTCTCCAGAAATTCCACAATCAGTGCACAATACTAGAAGTCCTGCTGGGACTGGACTAGCTATAGCATTTCTTTGAGCTCCCGTCATTCGAGGAGGCAAAAACCCCTTAGTGGTTGAACTTACATCCAGCATAGCAGAGGCGTTTGCAGCACTGCCATCGGCATTAATTCCTACCGATTGTGCCATTGTTGCAAATGTGGTAAAAATAGCAAGTAAAATAATTATTTTTTTCATGAGGGTTGGGTTTGTATAGATATTTAAAAAGATCTAATTGCACGAACGCTATTTGGTGCATACATACTAACATAATTGTAAGATTGACCTTGGTCGCTACCAGAAACGAAATACTTACCCCAAGCATCATAATTCTGGATAATCGAAGAACTCCAATACCAACCAGAACCACCACTCATTCCGCTAGTATTAAAACCGCCAATAGCAAGTCTGTTTATAAACAACTTATCTAACTCATCTTTTGACGGCAGGTACCAATCGCTGTAGCCACCTACTACTAAATCTGCGCATAGGCGAGCAGGTATATCTGCTTGGCCGCAGCTATTTATTATATCTATGGTATTTTGATTTCCAGTACCAATTGCTGTTCCCCATGCTCCGGAGATCTCAGCTGGATATGGACAACCAGCTCTCGATGCTGCGCCTACTTGGTCGCTCGGTGCTGCAATTAAGCCGTGAAACACATTTGCATCATAACCAGAATCTCCTGGAGCTAAAATGTAAGCTAATATACCTCCAAGGTATGCTTGACCTACTTGTGGGTTGCTTGTTGAAAAAATCACTTGAGCACTATATCCGGTTCCCTCATTATTGGTGGCATAAGCTCTTAGATAATAAGTCGTACTTCCAACAAGACCGGTAATGCTTGCTGTAAAGGACCCTGTGCCGAAGAAGCCATTTTCTGTTGTTTTATCATTAGATATTGTTGGAGATGGTGATGTGCTCCAACATACACCTCTTGCCGTTATATATGAACCACCATTGTCTGTAACATTGCCACCAGAGGTTGCTGTTGTTGCGCCTATGTTTGTCGGAATAATTGCAGAAAGCTTGGGGAATATGCCATTTGCAGCACCACCAATCATATTTGTCCATGTGGTGCCGTTATACAACTGAAGTTCACCATTGGTTTCACAATTAGAGCACCAAACAACTAAGCCAGCTGCAGGTGAAGAAATAGTATTACGTTCTGTGTATGTCATTCGCGGAGGTAAAAACCCCTTTGTAGTTGAACTAACATCCAGCATGGCCGAAGCGTTTGCCGAACTACCATCGGCATTAATTCCTACTGATTGTGCTGTAGTAGCAAATGTTGTGAAAATAGCGAGTAAAATAATTAGTTTTTTCATTGTTTAATTATTTGTTTGTTTGATTTTGTTTTGCAAAAAACGATAGGCAAAATAAACTCCTAGCAATAGTGCCAATAGTAAGTAATTGTCTATTGGTGTAGGTGTAGCTAAATCGTTCGTATCGTCTTGAAACGTTTCTCCTTGTGCCATTGCTAAAAAAGGGAGCGCTAAAAAAAGAAAACTATACCCTTTTTGCAGTCTTGAGGTGCTTGTCGTTGGTATCATATTATTGAATTATTATTTTTTTAGTACTAGTTTTACCTTGATTTGTTAGCTCCACAAAATACAACCCTTGTGTTAGGGCGTTATTTGGTGTAATGGTTATCGTGTTTTGAGCTTCAATTTTCGTTTGATACACCGTTTGCCCAATGGTATTAATTATTTTTACGGTAAGTTCTCCTGTTATAGTACTTGGTAAAGCAATATTAAATTGGTTATTGGTTACCGGATTTGGATAAACCACTATGTTTTCTGCATTAAAACTTGGATTGTTTAATGCATTGTTTTGAAACACAATTTTAAAACGGTTGCTACCATACGAAAGTGCATCGGCTGTAGTTACAAATGCAACGTCTGTTGTTGCAGTATTTGCCAAAGCAGTATATTGATTGAGATACGTGTCTACTAAAAAAGGTGTAGTTGCTGGATCAAAATTATTGAAATGGGTTCTAAAAGTGTAGTTTTTATTGGCTTTAAATTGCTGAAGTTGTACTAGCAATTCATCGGTAGTTACTACTTGAGGTCTGGCATCAATAGCTAAAGTAAGGTTGCTATTTAAAAATGAAATATTTTCTATTCCAGTGCTTAACTTAGTTACATCGCCATTTTCGATCGCGTTGGTAAATTGGTTGTCAAAAACCGATTCAGCAGCATCAATAGGATAACCACCTAAAGCCAATTCACTAGTTTGATAGACTTGTAATTCTAAACGAGTTAAGTTTGGTGTCGCAGTTCTGTAAAAGTTAGTAATATTGGTTCCTAGTTTATCCGATTCGTTAAATGTTATGGATCCTGCTGTTCCCAAACTGATGTTTTTTACAAAAAAAGCTTGCCCAGGTTGTATGTATCGATATACACTATTAGTTAGACTTGTTGCTGTACTAAAGGCAACATAACGTCCTCTTTCATCTGAAGTACCCATATTGGAATTCCAAGTATAGTAAGCATCTGTCAATCCTGTTTTGGTTAGATTATTCCAATCTAGTGTATTCACATAAGGGTTTGCAATTAAACTATAACCGTCAGTAGTGCCATTGCTCGTGCTGTTTATTGAGACAGGAGTTGAACTGCTGTTAAAAGTTATAGGACCGGTTGTCACAGTTCCAGTAGCGGATAGTGTTATAGGAACGTTCATATCTGGCTGTGATGCTTGTGTAATTAATGTAGAAGTTCTATCGCCACGAACTAAAATTCGATAGCCTTGCAAGGCGTTAAGGTAGGTGCCAGTTGTACTGGCGATAGGTGCCCAACCCGAACCAGTTACTTGTTGATTATTGTAAGTGTACATAGAAGGATTTCCAGATGCTGTGATATCAAATCCATTTTCTCCTGTTGTAGAACCTGTAATATGCGTACTTTCTTGCCAGTTTAATTTAATATAATTATCAGTAGTTACACTCGGTGTTAAAAATCGAAAAGCTCGTTTCCCCAATGCAATGTAGCGTTGTACGGTTACTTTTCCTGTTATGCTTCCTGATACAGGAGCAATTACTGCCGAACCTGCTGCATTGGAAACTAAGGTTAGCTTGTTGTTGGCATTCAGCGTTCCGTTGGAAACCGTCAAAGCTCCAGTTACGGTAATTATGTTGTTCAACAGACTTGTACCTGAATGTGCTACAGTAAAGTTTTTGGTGTTTATTGTGTTTGCACCTGCAACCGTAACAGGACCTGAAAAACGGAGTGTTCCGCCTGTATTAGTTAGGGTTCCGTTGTTTGTCAAAGTACCACCGCCGTAGTCAATAGTGACCGCACCGCTGGTGACAATACTAGCACCATTACTTATGGTAAAATTTTGAGCAAATAAACTATTGGATACTAAAAATAGTAGTACTGCAATTAAAAATTGAGAGTTTTTTTTCATAGTGAGGGCTATAAGTTAAGATACGTTTTACAAAATTATTTTATTTTATTTCCAAAAGATAAGTTCAAACGTTTGTTAAAAATAAATAAAATCGATACAAATATATATGTTTTTTTTAATAATTCTAATTTAAAACGATTTTAAAAAAAAAATTCATATCGTAATAATTATATTTAAAATATTTAATAAAACCAATTAACCTTCGTTCTGCCTTCAGTCTCTCTAATCTTTTGTGACGAGGGGAGGAGAAAACAAAAAACCCAAAGCTTTTCAGACAAGGCTTACTAAAGACCCGAGGCGATAGCCGAACTAGCGAAGCAAACCTGCCTGCCGGCAGGCAGGGGCGACATTTGAGCTTAAGAGGAGGAAGCACAGTGGGCTTCAGGTAAAAAAAAGAACCCCAGCTTAAAAAGCTGGGGTTCCATAAAAAAAGGCGACGACATACTCTCCCACAAATTGCAGTACCATCTGCGCAGGCGGGCTTAACTTCTCTGTTCGGGATGGGAAGAGGTGAGCCCCGCCGCAATAACCACCT
>CAMCDQ010000050.1 GCA_945873505.1 Chitinophaga pinensis | reverse complement strand
TTGTTTTTAATAACAATTCATCATTAGTTACCACGGGAGTTGTTGCGTCCATGGCTAATAATTTGGCACCTCTTGACCAAGCAAGGTGTTCGCCTGAAGAATACAATTTCTCAATATCGCCAAGCCCAACTGATGCGTCAAAATCAGTTGCAAAAACAGCAATTGTAGCATCTATTGGGGATGCAAACGCTACTTCGCTTGGATTATAAACAGCAACGCTTAAAGTACTATTACTACTTGTTCTAAATACGTTTGTGAAAGTGGAGGCTTTGTCAGCTTCCTCAAAAGTCAGGGAGGGACTTGCACCAATTGTTTTAACAAAAATGGCTTGACCCGGTTGAATAAATTGACTTACATTAGTGTTTCCAGTACCAGTATTAGTAGCCTGATGTGTACTAGCACTATAAGCGACATAGCGACCTCTTTCAGCTGGCGTACCCATATTTGGATCCCAAGCATAATAGGAATCTTCCACGTTAGACTTGGTAACCAATTCCCAATCCACCGGACTTGCGTAAGGATTTCCTATCAAGCTGTATCCATTTGTAAGGGTGTTACTAGTTGTATTTAATGCTGGTGTAGATGTACCATCAAAAACAACAGTACCCACTTTTAAAGTTCCTGTTGCAGATAGAGTAGTGGCAACATTCATATTGTCTGTAGAGGCCACACTAATATCTACATTTCTATCTCCACGAACCAAAGTACGGTAGCCCATTCCGGCTACCAGCGTAGTAGTATTTGTATCAGGAATAGCCAACCAACCTGTTAATGTAGTTTCATTGTTTTGATAGGTATACATGGATGGACTTCCAGAAGCAGTTATATCGAAACCATTGGCACCAGTTGTAGAACCCGTAATGTGTGTTCCTCGTCCAGCAGTGGTTGCCCCACCAATTTGCCAGTTGTTATAAATACTTGAAGTTGTTGTTACGCTAGGAGTCAAGAAACGGAACGCTCTTTTTCCGAAAGGGATATAGCGTTCTACTGTTGCGTTTCCAGTTATTGCACCTGCAGAATTTCCAACTCTTGCAGTTCCGTTTGCATCTGATTTCAGGGTTAAATTATCTCCTGTGGTTAAGGTACCTGAAGTCACGGTTAATATTCCGGCAAGTGAAGTTGCACTTCCTAATGTAACACCACCTGCTCCATTAATGGTCAAGTTTTGCACATTACCCGTAAATAACGACGCTGGTAAAACTACAGCAGCAGTGTTAGTGAAACTAACTGTGGCACCAGAATTACTGGCATTGATATTTCCTGCCGTAACAGTTGGCGTACCACCCAAAGTTAAAGTATTTGCACCTGTAGTAAGAGTACCAGCAGTTAAATTTAATACTCCGTTAACTGTTTGTGAACTACCCAAAGTTACTCCAGCTGAATTATTAATTGTCATGTTATTAACTGTAGCAGGAAAATCCGTACCTGTCACCTGAGCTGCTGTTCCAACAAAGTTATAGTTAGCTCCCGTATTAAAATTGCGATTTGTAGTTCGAATTGGTCCTGAAACTGACTCTAAGCCATTTACAGCAGCAAACTTAATTGTTCCTCCAGAGCCAAGATTAAAAGTTCCTCCAGTAGTTGAAGCTGCATTGCCAATATAACCTGATAAACTTGTATTTGAAAAGTCAGCAACACCATTTACAGTTATTACACCCAAACTTCCTACATTGATAACTGGCGCTACAATAGCTTCTATAGGCGTCACAAGTAAATTACCATTACACGTATATGTTCCATTAACATTAAAAATAACACTGCCACCGCCAATGAGTTGTGAAAGCGTAGAAGTACCTGTTACATTAAGTGTTCCATTTATATTCGCTGTATACGTTTTAGTCGATTCTTCATTCGTATTAAAAACTCCACCTACATTTACCGTTGCACCGCTGGCTATCGTAATGGTATTATTGGATGTACTCTGTGTGGCAGAAGAGGAAGCTGAATTAAAGTTAGCAGCTATATTCAGCGTTCGAGGAGAATTAACAGTATAATAAATGTTATTATTTCCAACATTATCAAACATCAGTGTTGTTCCTGTTGCTGTTAAGCTTACGTTTGCATCGAACGTTACTCCAATATCCGATAATAAAGTTATAGGTCGAAGTTTAAACGGATAAATACCTCCTGCACCGCTAATATTTAGATTACCCCCAAACTCAAGTGTAAGAAGAGATGCCGTATTACTGGGATCCCCTAAAGTACCATTACATGAAAGCGATGTACCATAAATTCCTAAAGTATTGCTTGATGTAGCCCATATTTTTGCAGTAGCTGGAATAGTAAGGTTATAGCATTTTGCACCAGTAGTAAAAGTAATAACATCACCGGCAACGATTGTTACATTATCATATTGTCCAGGGACTGCATTGTTAGCCCAAGTAGCTGCGGTACTCCAGTTACCTCCATTTGTTCCGTTCGAAGTAAATTCACCAGGTAGCGTAAAGGCATTTTGAGATGGTGGATTTATAACGTAATAGTTTTCTGAACCGCCAGACCCATTAAACGTATATACTTTAACATAGTATCTTGTTAGTTTGTTGAGTCCTGAAATAGTCACGCTATTACCATTACCGTTATACACAACATAATTTCCCGTTCCAATTTGTGCGCCAAAAGTAAATACAGTACTTGCATTATAAGTACCTCCATCTAAAGGCACATCATCTACTGCTGACCCTGCTTTTACAACTACCACACTATTAGCGCCATTACCAAAAGTCCAGCTGATATTAAAACCAGTTTGTGATGCGTTTGTTATAGTAATATTACTTGCAGCAGTTGTAGGTTCTGTGGCATAACTTGGAGCAGTAGTTGTACCACTTAAAGTAAGTGGTGTAAGACAATAATTGAAAGCTTTATCGACAGTATAAATACGATAATAATAGGTAGTTTCTTGTGTAAGCCCATTATCTACAAAGGAATTGGTTCCTACAGGTCCTAAATAAACCACCTTTTCAGTTCCTGCCACAAAGTTGTTAACCGCATAAATACCTTTAACGTTTGGGGCAGTTGCTGGATCTGCAGTGCTTCGTACCACCATGTAACCAGAAACATCGGTTACGTCAGCTGGTGGTGACCACGAAATAGTTTGTTGCGTGGCAGCTGCAGTTGCAATTAAAGGCGCGGTTGGTTCAGGTGGTCGAACTCCGTCAGCGTCAGCTCCTGAATAAACAACGAAATCATCAATTTTAAATTGTGCAGTATTAACAACACTTACAATACCAAGCCCTATGTTTGCGATATAACTAGTACTAGTAGAAGTTCCTTCATATAAAGTCCATGTAGGGGTGATTGCATTAGTGTTGGGAACTACATATGCTCCGTATTTGGCATTAGCAGTTCCATCGGTTCCAAAACCACCTCTTATGCTCTCCGTAAGTGTGGTTATTGTTCCATCTAAATCTCCTTGATACCAAAATTGAATTCTATAAGCTCCTAAAGGCATATCGGCGGTAGGAGACTGTAATCTTCTATGTGAAGTGCCGGTCATCGTATATGTCATAAACTTCGGTCCGGAACGTCCCCCTGTGGTTGATAACACACCAGCACCACCACTATTTGATGAAGTCCACGCAGTTTGTACACCAGTTATTCCTGAAAGTGTTGCTGGGTTCGCTGTTTGACCTTCAAATCCGCCATCCATCGATGGAAAGGATCCAATAACTTGTTGCCCCCAACTCAGGGTTGAAAATAAAAGCATCAAGCTTAGGCTGTAAAAAACATTTAAAAGATTTCTTTTGTTTGGTAAAGTTGGTTTCATAATCGATTTGGTTTTTGGTTTTAATAAAATGTTAATAGAATGTCAAATTTATAAGTAATGCTTGTCTTTCAAACAACACTTTCGTGTCTAAAAGATAGTTGTTTTGTGTCAAAATCATTATTTAACGTAATCTTACAAATTAACGTAGTGTTTTTCAAGTAATCGTACAAAATAGGGTATAAATTTGTACAAAATACTGATTTAACGTATTTTTTGTGTGTGTAGTTAAAGAGAGTTATTCTCAAAATTTAAGGAAAATACGAGTGTTTTTATACCTATTTCATAGTTCTTAAATTCCTGATCATTCTAATATACTGCAACAATATATTTACATTGCGTTTAATTTTAATTGCACTAATTTGAAATAGGAAACAACATGATTTTAAAAAAAATAACTATCAGGCCAAAAAGTAGTTAAATTGGGAAAATTACACCCTTTAGAAGTATAAAATAATTCAATCTTTACTCCCTCGCCTTTGGAGAGGGCTGGGGTGAGGTTTAAAAAACCTATTTTATCTTCTTATTGGTATTAATTATCTAAAGTGGGGATTTTTTCCTTTAAATGGAATCGTAAAAAAAAGAATAAAATTGTATCGCAAACGAAAATCGAGAATTTTTTATTCGTTTTACCAAACAAAAAAATACTCGATTTAACGATTTATAAATAATAATGTAGGGGTTAAAGTTTTTTATTCGCGTTCCATCTCCATTGGATTGTCAACGCTAACGAATTCTCCTTCGCTTTTAGATATCACAATAGTAGCCACTCCATTTCCAATAAAATTAGTAATCGCTCTGGCTTCGCTCATGAATTTATCGACACCTAACAAAAATGCCAAACCTTCCAAAGGTATTTTATGAATGGCGGTGAGTGTTGATGCCAAAACAATAAAACCACTTCCGGTTACTCCAGCTGCTCCTTTTGAGGTGATCATTAATAGTCCAATGATGGTAAAAATTTCCCCTAAAGAAAGATGCACATTATACAACTGTGCCAAAAAGATAATCGCCATTGATAAATAAATGGAAGTGCCATCAAGGTTAAAGGAATATCCTGTAGGAACTACCAAACCCACCACCGACTTACTACAACCCATTTTTTCTAGTTTGTCCATTAAATTGGGTAAAGCAGCTTCTGAAGAAGAGGTTCCAAGTACAATTAGTAATTCTTCTTTGATGTATTTTATAAAATGCCAAATGTTTATTTTATAGTATTTTAAGATACCTCCCAAAACAACAAAAATAAAAACAAACATAGTTACATAGACCGTAAGCATTAATTTTCCTAGTGGGATCAGGGTGTGTAATCCGAATTTACCCACCGTGTACGCCATTCCTCCAAAAGCACCGAGAGGAGCAAGGTACATGACATATTTAAGTGCTTTGAAAACAACCTTCGAACATTTGTATAAAAAAGCTACTATTTGTTCCCTTTTGGAATGGTAATTCAATAGAATTCCTACGATAATTGCCACAATTAACACTTGAAGTGTTACATTGTGCATGAAAAAAGAAACCCAGCTAAATCCTTCGCTTGTGCCTTGAGTATATTTGCTAGCATCTTGAATTTCCAATCCCGTTTTGTCAATTTTTCCAGGTTGTGCGATATAACCCACAATGATTCCTATAGCCAATGCAATTGTAGAAACAATTTCAAAATAGAGCAATGATTTTACCCCAATTCGTCCCACTTTTTTCAAATCGCCCATTCCTCCAATTCCCAATACAATGGTTAGAAATATTATTGGAACAATAAAAAGTTTGATGATACTGATGAAACCATCGCCCACAACTTTCATTTGAACACCGGTGTCTGGGGTATAATGCCCTACGAAAACACCAATCAAAATTGCGATTAAAACCCAAAAGGTTAGATTTGTAAGTATTGAAAAAACTACTCTTTTAGATTTGGAATTGGAATTCATTAGGCGAAATATTAGGTGTTAAAATACTACTTGAAAGCTTAATTGGGCTGTTACTGTTTTTATTTTTTCGATGGCATTTGAAACAGTATTGAACTGATCTGTATTTCGTGATGAAACGGAAGTTTGAATTTTCAGGTTGTTGCCTTTTAAATATTTTGTGATTCCAACCGTAAAAGCATCTTGATTTGATAATAGAGATGCGTTACTATTCAATTCTTTGGTTAGTTTTTCGTATTTAAAGTCCAATGAAAGTCCCGATTTGGTAACGTAGCCACTTTGAATGTTGTATCCATTTCCTAAAACCAAATAGTTGCTAATTTCTGTCATAAATAGTGGAATTGTTGCGGTAGGATTCACAAAAGATCCTTCAAGCGATAACGCGGATGAACTTACATATTCTCCTAAAAATGAGAATCCTTTGTATTTGATTAGAATATCGCCATACCATTTTCGGTAATCGGGTAATTTTTGTTGGAAGTTGCTATCATAAAAAACAAAATCTCCGTGGCCTTCTCCCACTTTATTGCTAGCTCCGTTGTTATAACTAAAAGCGCCTCCAGCAAGTATTTTTATTTTGTCTTCGTGTAATAAATCGGCAATGTATCCGTCATTTCCAGCTTTGAAATTCCCTAAAGGAAGTAAATCAATTCGTCCACCATATTTTAAACCTCCTTTATCAACATCGATAGAATTGTTTCCAAAAGAGTTTAATCCATCGCCAGATGTAATGGCAAATTTATGTTTTATGATGAAGTTGTTTTTACCCAATTGACTTTCAAAAAACACTCCAAATTCTCGCCCAGTATCGCTAAATTCGGAACTAAAAATTCCACGATCTACAAATTGAAGTTTGTCTTCATAGAACGTCATTTCTCTATTGTTTGTGAACGTTTGTTTTTGTCCAAAACTAATTTTAATACTTGAAGTCGGAGCGTAAGCTACCCAAGCATCTAAAAGAGGTTTTCCATTGCTGAAATTATTTTGCAACAAAAACGATACTTTTTCTTTGTACATACTTCCAGAAATAGACAAAAAAGTATTTCTAGCATTCATGTAATTATTAGCATCGGAACCTTCTGTTTTTTCATGTTTATAGGCTCCTTGAATAAATCCACTAATGCTGAATTTATAGTCTCCATCGTTTACATTAAAACGCAATCCGTCGCCCAACTGGAATTCTTTTGATTCCGTTTTTATTTCTACTTGAGCAAAGCCCGTAAATCCTATTACTATAAGTATAGCAGTAACAATAGTATTTAATTTCATCTTATTATTATATTTTTTCATTGGTTAAGTATCTATAGATTGGTAATTCTTGATTTTTTTTTACTATTAGCGTTTCAAATTTGACAAAACCATTCTCGCTTTCTGGTTCTAATACTTCGGTTGCCATCTTAGCATTTTTTTGATTCAAATAGACAATAAAAGTTCCTTTTGGAAACGTTTTTTCTATTTTGATAACGCTGGTTTCTGCCTTTTGAGCATTGTATCCTTCTTCTTCATCAGGATTAACTTGTATGGAGGTAACGGTATAGGATTCTACATTTATTTTTTTATCCTCAGCAAGTTCTTCCACTTTTAATCCTAGAATTATTAATTTATCGGCTAGGATTTTTTGTTCGGGAAGAATCAAATAAGCTTCAGGTCTTTTTCTTTCTAAAATAGGAGTACATTTTATAGCGTTATTGACTATAACTTCCAATGCTATTTCGCTATTGTCTTTCAAATCAATCGCTCTAATGGTTTGCGTTTCTCGTGGCTTTTTAGCTATAACAACTAAGTTCTCTGGTGTTGCATCATTAGAAATTTTTAATACTTCTTTGATGTTTGAAGCGTCGTCAAAAACGGTTTTAAGGAACGAAGTTGCGATTAGAAAAGTAGTGTTTATTCTTCTTTTGAAAGAGGTCTTTTGAAGGTTTACTCCTCGAATTTCAATTAACGACGAAATACAATTGGTCAAAGCATACGAAGTAGTACTTGATCTTGCCTCAGTGGTACATTGATTGAAATGCACTTCATTATTTTGTTTTACGCTCGCAATGTAATCTCTGAAAATGAAATTATTGAACTCCAATACTTTTTTGGCATTTTCTACAAAAACATTTTTGGTATAATCTCTTAAATTTTGAGGCAGATTTAAGTTGCCTGAATACATAAACATAGCATCATAAATGGAACAAATTCCGTCAGTTCCTAGCAAGTTGAATTCTTTTCTGAAAGGACGGTATTCATGAAAATCAACCGCTACTTCTGCTCCAAAATCACTGAATGCTTTTTTCAAGAAATTACTTTCTTTACACATTAATTTCACTTGGTCTCTGTTTAAATCCAATCCATTGGCAGCATAACGGTCCAATTTTTCATAGCCATCAATATTCGCCATTGGAACTATTGAAAGGGTAATTTTATCTAATAAATAAACATAATTAGGGTCGTTCAGTAGTTTGTCTAATAAAAAAAGCATCGTTTCTGTTCCAGCAGGTTCGTCACCGTGAAGTCCGCCTTGAAACCAAACTTTTACTTTTTCATTTTTATTGTTTTTATTCAAAACAACCATTGGAATTTTCTTGTTTTTTTGGCTTTCGCCAATAAAGGAAAGTGAAATTTCGTTTGGATGTTCGGCAATCAACTTATTTAGATAAAGCATCATATCATCATAATTCGTAAACCCTTTTTTAGAAAACGCAGGGGTATGAATATCCAATACTGAGTCAGGAAAAAACTTTTTAGTTATTTCATCATTTTGTGGATTGAATTGCCCGAACATGGGCAAAACAATCATATTTAAAAAAACCAGTAATTTGATTTTATTTATCATACTATTAAAATGAAATAGTGGTAATTAATCTGGTAATAAATTCATTGCCTTTTATCAAATTTCCATTAACATCATTAGATCCCGGCTTTGCGTTGATATAAGTGCAATCCAATTGAATTTTCGCACCATAATTTCGCGCCAAGTATTTGGTTATCCCAAGGGTATAATAATGAGAACGGTTATAAAATGATCCGTTATTTAAAAATGAATTTGTTTGAGGTTTCAGATGGGCAATTCTTCCATCTATTGAAAAAAGGTTTTTGAAAACGTAACCACTTTGTAGGTTAAATCCCTCGCCAACCATCATTCTGCCTTTAATATAGCTATCAACATCCTGAATTCCATTTACTGTAAAAGTTGTTGCAGTTGTTCCATCTACTCGAACCCTATATACAATACCACTTGGAACTCTAGCAGAAGCATTTATGTATTCTCCTAAAAGTGAAAAACCTCTGTATTTAAACAAAAAATCTACGCCATATTTCACATAATCAGGTAATAATTCCTTGTTTTGACTGTCTAAATAAAGAATTGTTCCACTTTGACTTCCTCTACGGTCGCTAATTCCAACATTGTAACTATAAGTTGCTCCAATGACGAATTTTGGAGTTAATTCCCGAACCAAATCCACTTGACGGTATTGTCCAAAATTATTGAAAAGTCCAAAGGGTAAATAATCAATTCGCCCACCATATTTCAACCCGCCATGGTCTTTGTCAAAAACATTAATTCCATCACCATTGGTTATGGCAATTTCTGGTTTTATATAAGATTGTTTGGATATTTTATAAGTAGATTCGGCAAAAAATCCAAATTCTCGGATTGATGCAAACGCACCCGATATTGGACTTCTTTCCACTAGTTGTAGCGTTGTAGAACGCATACCAAGTTCGCGATTGTCTGTACCAGTTGCTTTTTGTCCAAAACTTAATTTGATACGTTTTGTTACATCATACGCAACCCAGGCATCAAAAACTAAGCTACCAATTGATGCATCTCCCTCGCCGCCGCCAGTTAAATCCAGTTGCAAGCGATAGGACAATTTTTCTTTTTTAGAATTTCCGGAAAATTGCAATCGTGCTCTTCGCATCCGCATCCGATTGTAAAAAGTGGCATCGTCATTATCAAGATATTTTCGACTTTCTGAAGAAGGCTGAAGATACCCTGAAATTTCAAAATTATAGTTGTTGTCTTTTCCAGAAAAATGCAATCCCTCACCAAATTTATATTTGCTAAGTTCAATTTCTTGTGCGTTTGAATATCCTACAACTAATAGCAGTAGAACAGATAAAGTTAGTATCCTTTTTATATTCATCATTTTTTTAGCTAACTTTATTAAATTAATTTCTAAGATTCCAAGAACTATCCACTCTCAATCCGTCAATAATTACATTTGGAGAATTTACATTATCTTGTCTAAGCACCACTCTTCCTGGGAAAATATCAACTGAAGAAGTGTCTTCAATTCCAATAGATGGAACACTTGGTTCAGTTAGGTAGCTTGAAGTGGTGTCAAAAACATACAAACTCGTTTCATCTCGTCCGATGTTTCCATTACTATTTGTTGTGGCAGCATTAACAATTTTATATTTAATAACTACAAGATAGGTCGTTCCATAATCATATAGATTCGTTGTATATTTATTCGTTGCATTGGCAGCAAATACAAATTTGAATTTTGTAGGATTAGTTGCGTCTTGGTTGATCATTAACTTACCTCTATAAGCTGTATCTGCAACATCATTATTTCCAAAACCAAAGAAATATTGGTCAATACATAAAGGCGAAGCTGTCGCTTTTATAAGAAATGAAGCATATACAGTTCCAGAATTTACTGTCGTAAATTGTAGAGAAACATCTTGACCAATACTGGTTACACTTGCCGCATTTCCTATTCCAGAACCAAAATAGTTTGGAAACGTAAGTCCTGGTGAAGTAATTAAAATTGGATTTGTCGTACTGCTACTATGTGCCACCCAACCATTTGCAGTTAATGCATTTCCTGCTGCTGCATTAAAATTATCAGATGCAATATTTGCCGTTGGAATATTAGCTGTAACTGTAAAAGTTGCTGTGGTACTTCCGGATGCAAAAGTGCCAAAAGCAGCTTGTGATGCGGTTATAGTTGAAGTTCCAGCGCCCACAACGGTAACAGTTGTTCCACTAATTGTGGCAACGGCAGTATTACTACTGGTATAGGAGAATGCACCACCACTATTTGAAGTTGGAGCTGTTAATTGAAACGGAACGCTTCCCATCATTTTTGAAGGAACATTGAAGGAGCCAAATGTTGGGGGTTCTAATTCTGTAACGGTGAACGTAGCAGTAATTGTTGTTGAACCGTAACCAGCATTTGCAGCTTGAACCGCCGTAATGGTAGTAGTTCCAACACCAACCACCGTAACTGTTG
The DNA here is from genome assembly GCA_945873505.1 of Chitinophaga pinensis. Taxonomy (GTDB): domain Bacteria; phylum Bacteroidota; class Bacteroidia; order Flavobacteriales; family Flavobacteriaceae; genus Flavobacterium. Next base: position 4,365 of record CAMCDQ010000050.1, on the reverse strand, counting down.
AGCCGCTAATTGTAGCTATTGATGTATTAGAACTTGAATAAGTAAAGGCTCCTGCGCTATTGGAAGTTGGCGGAGTCAAAACAAATGGTGCGCTACCTAGACGCTTTGCCGCAATAGTAAAAGTTCCAATTGAAGGAGGAAATGGTTTTACGTCTTCTGTGCTACAAGAGGATATAAATAGCATTAAATAGAAGATACAAAATGTTGCTGCTGATTTATGAAATTGTTTCATTTCTACTGGAGTTTTATGGATAATTATTATTTATTTTTTGACTTTTATTTATTTGTAAAACCAAAATAAAACATATTGTGTATTTGTTTTAAAATGGCTTTAAAAAACAAATATATAAATAAATAATTGACATTTAATAATTTTTTGTAATCTTGTATGTAATTTTTACTAACGCCCTGTTCTTGTAAATAATAGTATCATTATGAAGAATTTTTTATTCAAAATTTCAATATTTTTAGTTTTACTTTTCACTTCTTGTTCTAAAGATAAGGCTTCTTCAGATCAAATAAACCAATTAAATGCTGGAGCAAATCAATTTGTTTTCAGGTATTCTGGTTTGCCTCAAAAACCTATCAATGTTTTTTATAATATTCCTGCTGGCAATCGAACTAATATGCCCATTTTACTTTTGTTTCATGGAGACGAACGCAATGCCAAAGAGTATCGCGATATTTGGATTACTGCCTCAAATCAATACGGATTTATGGTTTTTGCTCCCGAATTCACCGATGCCGATTTCCCAGGTGGAAGTTCTTATATTATTGGAAATGTCTATCAGGACGGGAATTACCCTACAGCACAAACGCTAAACAACGAGAGTGTTTGGACCTTTTCTATGATAGAACCTTTATTTGATTATATCAAAGCCAACTCTGGAAGTGCTGCACTTTCGTATGATATGTTTGGTCATTCCGGTGGTGGACAATTTGTGCATCGCTTTGTTTTGCTAAAACCAAATGCGAGATACAACAGAGCCGTTGCAGCTAATAGTGGTTGGTACACTGTTCCAGATGGCTTGGCGAGTTTTCCATATGGAATTATGAATTGCCCAATTACGGCTATTAGTCCAAATAATTATTTTAGCAGAAAATTATATGTTACCGTTGGAGCATTGGACAACAATGGTTCCGATCCATCACTTCGTCATAATACGGCAAGTGATTTGCAAGGATTAAACCGACTTGATCGTGCCAATTATTTCTTTTCAAAAAGTCAAACGTATGCAAATTCAGTTCAGGCAACATTTAATTGGCAATTTCATACGGTAGCGAATTCTGGTCATGATGCTATTCTAATGTCAAATGATGCTGTTAATTTGCTTTTTTAGAAAAGTATTTAAAAAGGCAATAAAATTAGATTACAAAATAGTTTTTTTGATAGTTTAACTATTTTTTATTTACTTTTACACTTTAACTTTAAAACAATATATTATGAAAAAACTTTACACATTAGTATTTTTTTTAACAACATCAATTATGTTGGGTCAATCTAACTATTTAGTTGAAAATTTTAATTATACTGCAGCTGCACCATTAACAAGTAATGGTTGGAATAAACATAGTGGAACTACAAATCCTATTTTAGTGAGTGATGCAGGATTAACTTTTTCAGGTTATATTGGAAGTGGAGTTGGAAATGCTGCTTTGGTTAACAATTCTGGAGAAGATTTGAATAAACCTTTTGGAGCTGACATAAATTCAGGAAGCGTTTATGCCTCTTTTTTGGTATCTGTAACTGCAACCGCACCATTAGTCTACTTTTTTCACCTTGGATATTATGCTGCTCCAACTGCACCTGTTTATACTGCTTTAAGCACTGCATTTAGAGCAAGAACATATATAGCCCCAGGTGCTGATCCAGCTACGCAATTTAAATTAGGTTTGGCATTTAATGCTTCTACTGCTACGCAGGGAGAAACTTCAAATTTAACTATTGGGCAAACCTATCTAGTCGTAGTAAAATATAAATTTATAACAACTAGTGATTATAATGATGAAGTTAGTTTATTTGTATACTCAACAACTGATGCAATTCCAACTTCTGAGCCTGCCACACCAACTTTAGGGCCATTTACAAATACACTTTCATCAGGAACTACTCCTGCTCCAACTGCAGACGCACCAGTATTACAAGCAGTAGTTTTAAGACAAGATAATACTTCGCAAAGAATAACTCTGGATGGTATTTATGTAAGAACAGTATGGAATCTTGTGGATGCAGGAGTGCTAAGCACCAATAATTTTGCATTGTCCCCAATCAGTTTATACCCTAATCCCGTTGCAAGTGTCTTAAATTTAAATATCAACTCTAATCTTGTCAATCAGCCCTATGCTATCATTGACGGTTTAGGAAGAGTGGTTTTAAATGGAAAACTCAATGAAGTTGAAAACACCATAAATGTAGAACAATTATCGAAAGGTATTTACTATCTAAAACTATCAGATAACAAGTCCAGTAAGTTTATAAAGGAGTAATTCATATTTAACCAATTTAAGCCATTCAGAAATGAGTGGCTTTTTTTTATACCTTTTACTAGCAGTATTTGTAAATTTAGTCTCTTACTTTGTCAGTATTTGATTAATAATTTAATCAAAGGAAATAGTTAACTACTTATTGAACTGAGTTTATCGCATAAAAAAAGCTCCACATTTCAGCAAAGCTTTTTTTAGTGGCCTTTCCAAACGAAATCTCGAACAATTTACATAAAGATTATGAGCAATTTTTGATGTTTTACGAGGTCAAAAACGGCTAAATTTCCATTAAACTAAATCGATCTATAACCTCTTAAAATCAATTTGTTAACACTCAAATTTAGTAGTATTAGCTTCTTGATTTTATTTCCTTATTAGTTTCTTTTTTTTCTTTTAAAGACTACTTATTTCCTATCGAGGATTTCTTATTTTTTATTTCTTATTTTTTTATTTTATTTTAAAGTACTGTATTTTAATAGTTTAAAACTTAAAAATATTTTTAGTTTACGTAAACCTTACTTTAAATTCACAAAGCTATTTGTTAAAGAAATGTTAAAGAAAAAATTTTGAAATTCGATTTCGAACTAATTTTGGGACGTAAAATCTAAATAATTTAAGAGTATGAAATTAGTTTTAAAAATGTACCAAATGCTTTTCGGAAGCAAGAAAAATTCAGTAAAGAATGCAAGACCCAACAAGGAAAAGTTGGTGCAAGCAACGATCATAGATTTTAAAACGAATAACCTCATTCCGACCTTACCAGTCACTCAAACCAATTTATTTAACATTATGAAAAACATTTTACATTTTAAGAAAGCAACATCCATGTTATTTTGGAGTTTTGCTTTGTTGTTTTTGCTGCTGTCCGGAAAGGGATATGGGCAAGTGAACATTACTCCTGTAAGAACCGATGTGTCAGGTTTTGCAACTTGGACTGATACTAGTCTAGCTGGAACAACATATCTTCAGATATTGACCGCTACATCACAAACAATTAGCCCAGCTATGGATTTTAATAGCTACACAAACGAAACCTTAAATTTTAAAGCAAGAACATTTGGAGGTACAACTGCCGCTGAAATAATTCTTACTGTATGGATTTCTACTGATAATGGAGTAAACTGGACTAGCTTAGGAACAAGAACTCCAGTTAGTTCAACTATAGCAGCTCAGACAGCTTTTGATCTTAGTTCTTACAATGGTACTCAGGTAAAAGTGAAATTTACTGTTGGAGGGACAGTTTCAGGAGTTGGAGTAGGTATCGACGATATTACGATAAAAGGTACTGCAGCTGTAGTTACGACTGCTCCATCAGCTCCAACAATAACTTCAATTACTCCAAGTAACGGTCAATTGAATGTTGCTTTTACTGCACCTTCATCTGATGGTGGTGCTGCAATTACAGATTATCAATACTCAACTGATGGAGGGACAACTTATGTCTCCTCAGTTTCAACTACAAGTCCAATTGTAATAACAGGATTATCAAATGGTACTTCTTATGCTGTTTTATTAAAAGCGGTTAATAGTATTGGTGCTGGAACAGCTTCGACTTCTGTTAGTGGTACTCCAGGAACCACAGCTGCTGCTTCAACAATTACAGGAATAACTCCTGGAAACGGAAATTTATCAGTTGCATTTACTTCAGGTTTTGATGGTGGTGCAACCGTAACCAATTATAAATATTCATTAGATGGAGGTTTGTCTTTTACAACTTTATCTCCAGCGCAAAGAATAAGTCCTGTTTCAATATCAGGATTAACAAACGGAACTACTTATACTATTCAACTTGTAGCTGTTAATGCTGCAGGTGATGGAGCAGCTTCTAGTTCTGCATCAGGAACTCCTTTTACAACGCCTTCTGCTGTAACTGGTTTTGCT
>CAMCDQ010000049.1 GCA_945873505.1 Chitinophaga pinensis | reverse complement strand
TCCATTGGGAATTTGCATTTGAAATAGCAGTGTTTTTCCATAAACCACCACTAACACCTCCAGCTATAACTGTTTCACGTGTTGTATCATTTGGATCAAACATAATTGCACGAGTTCTACCTCCTACGTTTGTTGGCCCTCTTTCCACCCAGCTGTTTTCAACTGCATCGCCAGGAACTCTGCCAGTGGAAAGTATTCTTTGTCTTTCTCTTTTCAAATTTTCCCTTACAACTTCCAAGTTTTCAGGAGTTGGCCTTCCTAATGTTGGGCTAATTGTCATTTCCCACTCATTTTCATAATATTTATTTGGAGGAAGCCCGTTTTGTTTTCTTTCATCTTTAGACAATAGAATTACCTTTTTAAAAGGACTGTGTTCTTGAAAATAAGCTAATTTTTTTCTTAATTCTTTTGTTTTTTTATCTGGTTTTGTAGTTTTCGTTTTCTTAGAAACAACTTTGTTATCGTCTGTATTTGGGGTAACTTTAGAATATTGTTCTACCTTTTCTTGAGAAAATCCAGAGGCAATGAACACAAATGCGCAAATTGAGACGAGTAGGTTTTTTTTCATATTATTTGATTTGTAAATTTTTTAGATTGTAAATATAATACACACAATTATTTGTTCCAAAAATTAATCTAAACTTTTACTTAATTTAACTTTTAGAAGCTGTAATTGTGTTATATAATATGAATGCATTCCCGTCTGTTAGCAAGGAAATAAAGTGACAAATATGAAGCAATCTATCGTATAAATTTTCTTTGTCAACTTTGAATTTTTCAGGAAGCAATTGCATAACTAATTTATCAAAATTGGATGCTTTTCCATCAAAATCATTATTAAAAGCAGTTGTGAATTTATCTAGTAATATGTTTATTATTTGATAACCCGTCAATTCCTTTTCGATAACCTCCCGACTTTGATAGATGTTTTTTACGCTCAATTTGATAATATCATCCATTTGCGCCTTGTATTTGCTTTTATCGGTCAATGCATAAGGAAATTTTCCTTCCAAAATCAACTCTTCATTTTCAATAAAAACTTTTACAGCATCATTAATTAAACTTCCAATTGCCAAGGCACGCAAATAACTAATTCGATCTTCTTTTGTGGTTAAAGTGTTGTATTTATTAGTGTCAATGCTATCTTTTACTAATTTTATTAAATATTCCAAAGCATAATCTTCCGAAACCAATCCAAGATTCATCCCGTCTTCAAAATCAATAATTGTGTAACAAATATCATCAGCAGCTTCGACCAAATAGGCCAAAGGATGTCTTTCAAACCCAACATCATTTCCAGTTTTATTAGCAATCATTCCTAATTCTGAAGCCACCTCTTTAAAAAAAGACACATCCGATTGAAAAAAACCATACTTTTTATCGGCAATATCCTGAGTTGGTTTTTTCGGCAAACTCTCTTTCGGATATTTCATATAGGCCCCGAGCGTTGCATAGGAAATTCTCAAACCCCCTTCGTTCCCAGGCCTTGAACTTGTTAAAACGGAGAAGCCATTGGCATTTCCTTCAAAATCGATGAGGTCTTGCCATTCTTTATTCGATAAATCTGCTTTGTATTTTTGACCATTTCCATTGGAAAAATATTCGCCAATTGCCTTTTCTCCAGAATGACCAAAAGGAGGATTTCCAATGTCGTGAGCCAATGACGCCGCAGCAACGATTGCCCCAAAATCATTCATTTGAAATCCATGAATTTCTTGCAAATAAGGATATTTTTCTATAATTTTCTTTCCAACCAACCGCCCAATTGAACGTCCAACTACAGAAACTTCCAAACTGTGCGTCAATCGTGTATGCACAAAATCGGTTTTCGACAACGGAATAACCTGCGTTTTATCCTGCAAACTTCGGAAAGCCGCCGAGAATATAATTCGGTCATAATCGACTTCAAAACCCAAACGGGTGTCGTCTTGTTCCTTGCGCAACCGCTTAAAAGTGTCGCCTTGTCGTTTTAGTGATAGTAGTTGTTCCCACTTCATTATTGTAGATTTCAGGTGTTCAGTTTACGAATATACAAAATAAGACAGAAGTTATTTCATCACTAGAAATTTTTAATAAATAATTAAATTATGCACTACGCGTAATTTCGCTACTTGTCCCTATCGGAAAATATCTTATTTTTGCATCTATTCTTGATTCGTTTCGAGAATTTCTAAAATACAATTATGATAAAAAATCCTAAAAGATATACAATTACCGCAGCATTGCCTTACACGAATGGTCCAATTCACATTGGTCATTTGGCTGGTGTTTATGTGCCTTCGGATATTTATTCTCGCTATTTAAGATTACAAGGTAGAGACGTGTTGTTTGTTTGTGGAAGCGATGAACACGGGGTTGCTATTTCAATGAAAGCTAAGAAAGAAGGGGTTTCACCACAAGAAATCATCGATAAATATGACGGAATTATTCGCAAATCGTTTATAGATTTTGGAATTTCTTTTGATAATTATTCCAGAACTTCATCAAAAATTCATCACGATACAGCGTCAGAATTCTTTAAAAAATTATACGACAAAGGAGATTTTATAGAGCAAGTTACCGAACAATTATATGACGCTAAAGCAAATCAATTTTTAGCAGATCGATTTGTAATTGGAACCTGTCCAAAATGCGGACATGAAGAAGCGTATGGCGACCAATGTGAAAAATGTGGTTCTACATTAAATGCAACGGATTTAATTAATCCAAAATCAACCATTACGGGAGAAATACCAGTAATGAAATCTACAAAACACTGGTTTTTGCCTTTGGATCGATACGATGAATTTTTGAGAGAATGGATTTTAGTTGGGCATAAAAACGATTGGAAACCTAATGTTTACGGGCAAGTAAAATCTTGGATTGACGGTGGTTTAGAACCTCGTGCCGTAACCAGAGACTTAGATTGGGGAATTGACGTTCCGGTTGAAGGAGCCGAAGGAAAAAAATTATATGTGTGGTTTGATGCCCCAATTGGCTATATTTCTGCAACTAAAGAATGGGCGTTGCGTGAAGGAAAAGAATGGGAACCGTATTGGAAAAATGAAGACACAAAATTGGTTCACTTCATAGGAAAAGACAATATTGTTTTTCATTGTATTATTTTTCCGGCGATGTTAAAAGCTGAAGGAAGTTATATTTTACCCGATAATGTTCCTGCAAATGAATTTTTGAATTTAGAAGGAAACAAATTATCGACTTCAAAAAATTGGGCGGTTTGGTTGCATGAATATTTGGAAGAATTTCCAAATCAGCAAGATGTTTTGCGGTATGCGTTGACATCAAATGCACCAGAAACCAAGGATAATGATTTTACTTGGAAAGATTTTCAGGCAAGAAACAATAATGAATTGGTTGCTATTTTTGGTAATTTCATCAATCGTGTGGTGGTTTTAACCAATAAATTTTATAACGGAATTGTCCCAAATCCAAGCCCCCTAGCCCCCGAAGGGGGAACTCTCAACTTTACGGATTATGATAATGAAGTATTAGCAGAGTTAAAAGCGTATCCAGCTGTAATTTCGAGTTCAATTGAGCGCTACAGATTTAGAGAAGCTTTGGGCGAATTGATGAATGTGGCCCGTTTGGGAAATAAATATCTTGCCGATGAAGAACCTTGGAAAGTGATAAAAGACAATCCAGAACGCGTGCAAACACAAATGTATGTTGCCTTGCAAATTGCTGCAGCATTGAGTTCGCTTTGCGAACCATTCCTTCCTTTTACCGCTACAAAATTATCTAGAATTCTAAAAATAGAAACCAAAATTGATTGGAAAACAATATCTCAAACTTCAGAATTAATTGCTGCAGGACATCAAATTGGGGAAGCAGAATTGCTTTTCGCTAAAATTGAAGACGAAGAAATTCAAAAACAAATGGATAAATTAGAAGCTACGAAAGTGGCAAATATAGCTGAAAATAAAATGGTAGAACCTCAAAAAGAAACAATTCAGTATGAAGATTTTGCTAAAATGGATTTGCGTGTAGGAACGATTTTAGAAGCCGAGAAAATGCCAAAAGCTAATAAACTATTAATACTTAAAATCGATACAGGAATTGATGTGCGCACGATTGTTTCGGGAATTGCCGAGAGCTTTTCGCCAGAAGAAATTATTGGAAAACGTGTTACTGTTTTAGTGAATTTGGCACTAAGAAACCTTCGCGGAGTAGATAGTGAAGGAATGATTTTGATGACCACAAATGCGGATGGAAAATTGGTTTTTGTGAATCCGAATGTTGATGGGGTTTCAAATGGCGAGACAATAAATTAAAAAAATTATGTAACACAAATTTCACAGATTTTCACAAATTTAATCTGTGAAAATTTGTGAAATTTGTGTTTAAAAAATAATAAATGAACCCAAAAGTAATTGCTTTCGACGCCGATGACACTTTGTGGCACAATGAACCTTATTTTGATGAAGCGCAGGCACGTTTTTGTGTATTGTTTCAAGATTATGCCTCAAACCAAGAGATATTGGGTTTGATATTAAATCATCAAATTACTAATTTACCACTTTATGGTTTTGGAATTAAAGCGTTTACATTGTCAATGATTGAAACGGCATTGGAATTAACCAATCATACTATTTCGGGAAAAGGAATTGAAAAAATTATTTCCATTGGCAAAGATTTGTTGCAAAAACCAGTAGAATTATTGCCCGAAGTAGAAACCGTTTTACAAGAATTACAATCCAACTACAAATTGGTTGTTGCTACCAAAGGCGATTTAAAAGACCAACACAGAAAACTTCACGATTCGGGAATTGGTGCTTATTTTCATCACATTGAAGTGATGAGCGACAAAACCGAATTGGATTATCAAAAAATGTTAGGACGATTGGATTGTAAACCGAAAGATTTTTTGATGATTGGAAACTCCCTTAAATCGGATGTTTTGCCGATTTTAAATATTGGAGGTTTTGGCGTTCATATTCCGTATCACACTACTTGGGAATACGAAAAAATTGATTTTGAAATCGAACATGAGAATTTTTCTTCATTTGAAAAAATCACGGATATTTTATCGCTTCTAAAATAAATTCAAAAAAAAAGTCGCAGTTGACAGAAAATCTGAAAACTGCGACTGAAAACTAAAGGATAGTTTTTATTTTCCTAACATCAGTAATTCATCAATTACGACTTCGGTGACGTAGCGTTTTTCTCCGTTTTTGTCTTCGTAACTTTTGTGGGTTAGTTTGCCTTCGATGGCGATTTCTTTGCCTTTCACGACATATTTTTCAATGATGTCGGCGGTTTTCCCCCAAGCAACAAGATTGTGCCATTGGGTTTCTTCAACTTTTTTGCCTTTGTCGTTTTTGTAACTTTCGTTTGTGGCGATTGATAATTTAGCTAATTTTTTTCCTCCGTCGAATGATTTGATTTCTGGATCATTACCAACGTGTCCGATTAACTGTACTTTGTTTTTTAATGTGCTCATGGCTTTTAAAATTTAAATGGTTTATATAAAATAATTTTGTTTTGCCGATACTTGTTTGATTTCGACATTGCAAAGATGTGGCGACTTCCAAAATTTATTCGGTTGTTAACTGCTTACTTTCGGTTGTAGTTGTTTGTAAGCGTTTGTAATTGGAAAATTATGAGTATATTTGGTTGATTATAATACTTTTATGCCAAAAATCACAAATACAAAAGGCATTACTCCTTTAGCCCCGATGGCAGTGAAAATCCCACGCTTTTGCGTGGATTGAAACGAACAGCGGGAATAGGATTAGTAAAAATAGACTGTTAATTCGCTTCAAAAAATAATGCTTTTTGCGGCTACAATTTTAATTTAAAATTCAGCAATTATGAACAAAACCTGCCTAGAATGCTCCGATAAAATTGTGGGTCGCGAGGACAAAAAGTTTTGCAGCGACGGTTGTAGGAACTCGTATAACAACAAAATTAACAAGGATAGCACGAATTTTATGCGCAATGTGAACAACAAATTGCGGAAAAATTATCGGATTTTGAGTGCTTTAAATGTAGATGGGAAGTCGAAAACGACTCGGACAAAATTATTAGGTAAGGGATTTGATTTTGAGTTTTTTACGAATATTTTGAATACTAAAACTGGAAATACGTACTATTTTCTGTACGACCAAGGGTATTTGGCTTTGGAAAATGATTATTTTATGCTGGTTAAAAAAGATATTTAACTTCAAATTTATTTCAAATGAAAAACAAATTCTCATCACTTTTAGCAATAGTATTCATTGTTGGAATTATTGGATTGATTTATTTTTTTATGATGCCGCAATGGGTTTCAAAGGTAGAAGGTTCGCTTTCGGAATTTTCGACGCAGCGGGCATTGGGGAAAGTGAAAATAATTTCGGAAAACCCACATTATATAGGTTCAGAAAATCATAAAATTGTTGGTGATTATTTGGTTAAAGAATTACAAAGTTTGGGTTTGGAAGTTCAAATTCAAGAAGGAACGACGCTTTCTGATTGGGGAAATTTGACGAAATCTAAAAATATTTTGGCGAGAATTAAAGGTTCTAACAGCTCGAAAGCGTTGTTGTTGCTATCGCATTATGATAGTGCGCCTCATTCCTATTCTCACGGTGCGAGTGACGATGCGTCTGGAATTGCGACAATTTTAGAAGGGTTACGCACCTTTTTATACAACAAAACACCGCATAAAAACGACATTATTATTCTGTTTTCGGATTCCGAAGAATTGGGTTTGAACGGCGCGGCACTTTTTGTAACCAAAAGCAAATGGGCGAAAGAAGTGGGATTGGTTTTGAATTTTGAAGCGCGTGGAAGTGCTGGTCCAAGTTATATGTTGATGGAAGTGAATCAGGGAAATGCAAGTTTGGTGAAGGAATTTACGGCTGCAAATCCTAGGTTTCCAGTTTCCAATTCGTTGATGTATAGCATTTATAAAATGTTGCCTAACGATACGGATTTGACTGTTTTTAGAGAACAAGGGAAAATTCAAGGATTTAATTTTGCCTTCATTGACAATCATTTCAATTACCACACAGCGCAAGACGACATTCACCATTTGAGCCCGAAAACATTGGCACATCAAGGAACTTATTTGATGCCGTTGTTGAATTATTTTTCAAATTCGGATTTGAGTTCTTTGCAATCTTCGGAAGATTACGTTTATTTTAATACGCCATTTTCATTTGTGAGTTATCCGTTTTCGTGGATTTTTCCAATGTTAATTGTGGCGGTTTTATTATTTTTATTTTTTATTTTTATTGGTCTTGGAAAACGGGTTTTGGTGTTTTCAGAAATCGGAAAAGGGTTTTTGAATTTATTTGGTTCGTTGCTGGTCTCAGGAATTGTGACCTTTTTAGGTTGGAAATTACTGTTGAATATGTATCCTAAATACAACGATATTCTTCAAGGATTTACGTATAACGGGCACAATTATATTGGCGCTTTTGTATTTTTGAGTTTGGCGATTTGCTTCTTATTTTACATAAAATCGGATTCGGAAAACAAAACTGAAAATTATTCTGTAGCGCCATTATTTATTTGGATTATAATCAATTTTGCAATTGCATTTTATTTGCCTGGAGCGGGATTTTTTGTAATTCCATTGTTTTTTAGCTTATTTATGTTGGCTTATTTTGTTACGACACAAAAATCAAATCGCACGCTGAATTTAGTTTTGAGTATTCCATCGCTAATTATTTTGGTGCCTTTTATAATTATGTTTCCGATTGGTTTGGGATTAAAAATTTTAGCTGGAAGCGCTGTTTTAACGGTTTTGGTTTTCGGATTGCTGTTGCCAATATTTGGTGCATTTCCAAAAAAAGGAGTTTGGGCATTTGTACTGTTTTTAATTTCGATTGGCTTTTTTGCGAAAGCACATTTCAATTCTAATTATGCGAAAGGAACGGCAAAACCAAACAGCTTACTTTATATTTATAATGCAGATTCGGATAAAGCTTTTTGGGCAACGTACGATTTGAATTTAGACGAATGGACAAAAACGTATTTAGGGGATAATCCAAAAGCAGCACGAATTTTAAATGATAATCCGTTGTTTAGCAAATACAAATCTGGTTTTACGTATTCAGCCGAAGCCGATGTAAAAGCAATTAGTGAGCCCACAATTAAATTTTTTCAGGATAGTATTGGTGGTTCACAGAGGTATATTAAAATAAGGATTTCTCCTAATAGAAATGTAAATCGCTATGATATTTTTGCCAATGAAAAAATGATTTTCTATAATTTGAAGGCAAATGGAGCGACAGCTTTGGCACAAAAAGGAAGTTTGTATTTGCGAAAAGGAAAGCGATTAATTAGTTATTATGTTGTGGATAATGACCCTTTGGAATTACAGTTTTCTATTGCTGCAAATGCTGCTTTTGATATGGATTTGATGGAAAGTTCGTTTGATTTATTGACCAATCCAAAATTTAGAATTGTCAAAAGATTGCCTTGGATGATGCCGATGCCGTTTGTGTTGAATGATGCGGTTGTGATTCAAAAGAAGATTGTCCCATCAATTGTTGTTCCTAAAAACAAGAATTATAGATTTAATGATTTGATTGCAAAAGATAGTGTGACTGCTATTTCAGATTCAATAAAAGCCATTCAATAATGAAAAAAATTAGCATTCTTGGTTGTGGATGGTTGGGATTTCCATTGGCGAAAGCTTTATTAGAAAATGGATTTTCTGTTAATGGTTCGACGACTTCAAAGGAAAAAATTTCAACGCTGGAAAATGCTGGAATATCCCCTTTTTTAATTGAATTGGGAGAAGTTGCCATCAAAGGAAATGTATCTGAATTTTTAGAAGGAAGCCAGGTTTTAATTATAGATATTCCGCCAAAATTAAGAGGAACTGCAACTGAAAATTTTGTGATTAAAATTAAAAATTTAATCCTATTTATTGAAAAATCAGGGATTAAAAAAGTGGTATTTGTGAGTTCTACTTCGGTTTATTCTGATGATAATAAATGGGTAACAGAAGAAACAATTGCAAATCCTGATTCCGAAAGCGGGATACAAATACTAGCGTGCGAGCAACTTTTACAAAATAATTCTCAATTTGAAACTACGGTTGTGCGATTTGGAGGATTAGTTGGCGAAGACCGAAATCCAATTCGTTTTTTGGCGGGTAGAACTAACATTGAAAATCCAAATGCACCGATAAATTTAATTCATCAAGAAGATTGTATCGGGATAATTTTGAAAATTATTAATTCTAATTGTTGGGGCGAAACCTTCAATGCTGTTGCGCCTTTTCATCCGACTCGCGAAGAGTATTATACTCAAAAAGCAAAAGAATATAACTTGGAACTTCCTATCTTTGCGGCTTCAAAACCTTCAATTGGGAAAACCATTTTATCCGATAAATTAGAAAAAGTTTTGAATTACCAATTCATTAAAGACAGTTTGTAAATTGATACAAAAAATAAAAAGCGGAATTCAATCAAAAATAAGTTCCGTGGGATTACCAATTTTAGCGCTTTGTTGGGTAAGTTTTTTTTGGGGAACAACTTGGCTTGCATCCAAAGAAGGCGTGAAATATATGCCCGCTATACAACTTGTGGCAATCCGTCAATTTCTCGGTGCTACTTTATATCTTTCTTATTTTCTTTTCAAAAAAACCACTTGGCCAAAAGGCAAACAATGGAAAACAATCTTCATTTTGAGTATTTTGAATTTTGTTTTGAGCAACGGTTTGAGCACTTGGGGCGTGAAATATATCAGTAGCGGATTGGGTGCAATTATTGGAGCTTTGGTTCCGCTTTGGGTTGTAATTATTAGTCTTTTCAATGGTGAAAAATTAGTGAAATTAGCCATTGTGGGTTTGGTTGTTGGTTTTGCTGGTGTTTGTGTAATTTTCTACGAACATTTAAGTGATTTCTTGATTTTCGATTTTCGATTTGGAATCATAATATCGATAATATCTACTTTAACTTGGGCATTTGCGACTTTATACACTAAGAAAAAAGCGGCAAGTTTTAATCCTTATTTCAGTTTAGGAATCCAAATGTTCATTTCAAGTATTTTCCTTTTTGCTTATTTGGGAGCAACTGGTTCGGCAGTTAGTTTGAGTTCAATTCCGATGATTTCTTGGATTTCAATTGGTTATTTAGTGCTTTTTGGCTCAGTGCTAACGTTCATTGCATTTATCTATGCTTTGCAACATTTGCCTGCAGAAATCAATAGTATTTATGCGTATATCAATCCGATTATTGCTGTACTTTTAGGAGCTTATATTTTTGGCGAACCTTTAACTATTTCTATTGCTGTAGGGGGAATAATAACGCTTTTTGGATTGTATTTGGTGAATCAATCCATTCGCAATTCGAAAAAATAGAAATAAAAAATCCCATTTTGCTTTGATACAAAATGGGATTTTATAGTTTTTAAAAATAGGGTTTACCAAATTTTCACACGCTTTTCAGGGGTTACATACATTCCGTCGCCCACTTTAATATCAAATGCAGAATAGAACGCATCAACATTTTGAATTGGCACATACGCACGATACATTCCTGGAGAATGTGGGTCTGTTTTTACTTGGTTTTTCAAAGCTTCATCTCTCATTTTTGAACGCCAAATGGTTGACCAAGAAATAAAGAATCGTTGCTCAGGAGTATATCCATCAATTAAACCTGGATTTCCATTTTCTTTTAAATCCAATAATAATCCATCATAAGCAGCATTTACTCCACCTAAATCCCCAATGTTTTCTCCCAATGTAAATTTACCATCAACGTGAGTTCCTGGCAATGGTTCCAATGCAGAATATTGATCCGCAAGTGCACCTCCAAGAGCTGTAAATTTAGTTAAATCATCAGCCGTCCACCAATCAATTAGGTTTCCATCTGCATTATAAGTTGCGCCTTGATCATCAAATCCGTGAGAAATTTCGTGCCCAATAACTCCCCCAATTCCACCATAATTAACAGCTTCATCTGCTTGATAATTGTAAAATGGCGGTTGTAAAATGGCCGCTGGGAATACAATTTCGTTATAAGAAGGATTATAATAGGCATTTACAGTTTGAGGCGACATTCCCCATTCTGTTTTGTCAACAGGTTTTCCTAATTTGTCTAAATCTTTTTTCCAGCCCCATTTTGAAACATTTTTCAAATTCTCAAAATAGCTTCCACCTTCTTGAGGACTATTTATAACTAATGCTGAATAATCTTCCCATTTGTCTGGATAGCCAATTTTAATTGTTAATTTATTCAACTTTTCAATGGCTTTCAATTTAGTTTCAGCCGACATCCAAGTCAAATTATTAATTCGGATTTCATACGCTTTCATAACGTTTTTAATCATTTTTGAAGCTTTAGTTTTAGCTTCTGCAGGGAACATTTTTTCTACATATAATTTTCCTAAAGCTTCACCAACAGTACCGTTTACTACCTGAAGTGCTTTTTCATGGCGAGGTCTTTGTTTTAAAGCACCCGTTAAAGTTTTTCCATAAAACTCCCAATTAGCAGTTTCAATTTCCGTTGATAATTGCCCTGAAGCACCTCTCAATAGCATCCAACGCATATAAGCTTTCCAATCTTCTACTTTGTTTTCTGTAAAAATAGTTTGCAACGCATTCATATATCTCGGTTGCGAAACAATAATAGTGTCCACTTTAGCCAAGCCAATTCCTTTAATGTAAGTATTCCAATCAACTGCTGGCAGCATTTTTTGTAAGTCAGTAATTGCGGTTGGATTGTATTGTTTTTTGCTGTCACGACGTTCCACTCTGTCCAATCTTGGTTTTGACATTTGGATTTCTAATGCAAAGATTTTATCCGCGTCTGTTTTAGCTTGATCTGGGCTTTCACCTAGAAATTGTAACATTTTTGCAACGTGAATAGCATATTTTTCTCTTTTTTCCTTTGAATCTTTTTCGTCAGAAACGTAATAATCACGGTCTGGCAAACCTAATCCTCCAGGGCCAACGCTTACCACATTTCTAGTACTGTTTTTTTCATCTGCACCAACGCCAACGCCAAAGAATCCAACTCCACCACCTTGGGCTTCAGTTTCCATCATTAACTTTTGCAAATCCTTGATGTTTTTGACTGCATTAATTTTGGCTAAATAAGGAGCTAATGGGGCAATTCCTGCTTTATTTCTTGCCACAGTGTCCATTGCGGTTTTGTACATGTTGATGGCTTTTCCTTGATCCGTGTTGGATTTGTATTTAGGATTTTTGGCAGCTTCTTTCAAAATCGCCAAAGCATCTTTGTCGGTGTTTTGTCGCAATTCATCAAAACTTCCCCAACGGGTTTTGTCGGCAGGAATTTCGGTGTTTTTAAGCCAAGTTCCATTTACAAATTTAAAGAAATCATCACCTGGTTTAACCGATTTGTCCATGTAAGAAACGTTAATTCCTGGTTCTTTTTGGGTTATTGCTTTTTGAGCGTTAGTATTTGCAAATCCAATTAAAGTAGGAATTACAAAAAGCATTTTTTTATACAATTGTATTTTCATGTTTTAAATTATTTAGGTATCAAAAATATTAATTTTATTTTTAATTTATGTTAAATTTGAAAAGCAAAAAAAATCCCATCCGTTTTCGAGATGGGATTAATTAAATGAATTAAAAAATTAGTTCTTAATTATTCTCTTCGTTATACTTTGATTATCAGATGAAATTTTCACGAAATAAATTCCAGATGAAATGGAAGATAAGTCTAATAGAAATTGACTTGGATTATTTTGAAATTCAGATTTTGAATACACAATTTTTCCTGTTAAATCATAAACATCAACTGTTTTAGGAATAATAGTTCCCATTGAAACATTAAAAATTCCTTTTGATGGATTTGGATAAATGGCAATATTACTCATTTCAAATTGCTGATTAGCTAAAGTTCCTTCAATTACAAAATCATCAATGACAACTCCCTGCTGGTTAACAGATTGATCTGAATGAAAAACAATTCTAAAAATAACATTTGCATTTCCAATAAGTGAATTTAACGGATAAGAATATTGTTTTAATGATAAATCTGCACCCGTTACAGGACTTGTCCATTGTGCGCCAGGACAATTATAACAATCTGCCCCTGAAGTTTCAGGCGTTCTGTTACTATTGTACCAAGTTGGTCCCTGAGTTCCTAAAACTGACCACGATTGACCAAAATTATTAGAATATTCTACGTAAACGATATCCCAATCTGGTTCTAAATCAAAAGCCATTTTAAATTTAATTACTGGATTTGTAATGTATGAAAAATCATAACATTGTGAAACTAGATAGGCTTTCGTTTCATCAGGATAGTTACCTGAAAAACTTGTTGTATAAACATTTCCAGATCCAGAAGCTAATGTCCCTGCAGCTCTAACACCTCTTTGCCATTGACTTGAGGTAAGTCCCTCAGTATAGGTAAGAAGATTTGAAGTAGCGGTTTCAAATGTATTTAAAACACCTGCCGTTCCAGAATCATTAACATAAAAAGGGGTCGCGCCTTGATTATTATCAGGGAAAGCATCACCTGTTGTTGTTGTTGTCACATTTAAAGAATAAGCTCCTCTAGAAGTAATTGTAAAAGTAGGCAAATCGATACTTTGTGTTGCAGCTGGAGATAAAACACCATTCCAAGTATAATTTTGTGGCGTTCCATTATAATTGTACACTACTGAAACTGATGAAATTGCGGATGAACCATTGTTTTTCACAGTAATTTTAGGAGAAATGAGTCCACCGCAGGCTATTGTTCCTGTTGGTGATTGAATTCCAACAAATTTCACATCGCTAACAGGAACTTGAATTGGAATGTCGCATTGCCAAACTCCTCTTCCGTAAGTTCCTGCGATAATTTTAGAATCATCTAAATTTATTTCTAAATCGGCTACAGAAGTATTAGGCAAATTCGTTTCAAAAGCTTCCCAAGTTGTCATTGAATCGTCTGTGTAATAAACTCCAACAGTAGTCCCTACGTAAAGTGGGTTTAAAGTATGTCTTCCTTGGTGAACAATTATGTTTTTCCCAACAGCAGGAAGTCCTGGTGCAATCGAAGTAAAATCAGTTCCCCCATTTGTTGATTTAAAAGCATCACCAGTTGTTGTTCCTGCAGTTGTAATATATACAATATTACTATTTGAATAATTAACAGATATTGATGTAATAGCGGAGGCCGCTACATAAGCTTGTGAAAAGGCAACTCCTCTATTGGTACTTTTATATAAAACACCACCTTTTGAAACATACATAATATTGTCATTACTAGGATCAACAGATACATTTTGGATATTTCCTGTTCCAAAAGCTATAGTATTTTGTGCTATCCAAGCACCATTTGTTAATTTATATAATTTTCCATAACCAGCAAAAATTTCTCCTACAGAGTTAGCTCTAAGTGGTGTAACCCAATCCCCTGTTTCACCAGTTGGCGCAGAAACTGCCAAAGACAAAGACATTCCTGAGTCATTACTTTGAAATAATGTTCCACCATTATAGACAAATCCGTAACATTTATTGCTATTACTTGGATCTATTGCAGTGTCCATTCCATCACCAGCGTGGTAACTTCTCCAAAGATTATTATTATATATAAAACCTCCGTTGTCTTGAAGACCTCCAGTAATTTTAGAAGCTGATTGTTTTGATACGGATATTTTGTAAAACTGTCCAATTTGTGCTTGACCAATAATATCGTTAAAAGTAACTCCCTTATCAGTTGAAACATAGATTCCCCCGTCACTTCCGCAATACAATTTATTTCCAAAATATTGAAGGAAATGAATGTCTGCATGCGTAAAATTTGGACTCCAAGAAGACCAGCTATTTAATTTTGTAGCTGTTGCTCCCCCGTCTGAAGATTTCCACACATTTAAAAGGCCTGTATAAACCTCATTTTCATCCGTTTGAGAAACACAAAGTGCTAAATCATACCATGCTTGAGTTCCACCATCAAAAACATCTATTCCGGCTGTAGTTAATCCTGTATTCAAGTATGAAGTTCCTCCATTTATCGATTTATATAATCCCTGAAAAGTATTATCAGCTCTTGATTTTAAACAGTAAACTACTTCAGCATTTGCTGCAGTAACATCTAAAATTGTTCTTCCACTACCAGCAAATGGAAAACCAGTACCTGTAGCTGTAAAAGTAGCACCTGCATCAGTCGATTTATAAATTTTTGTTGCAGTAGAAGCATAAATAATATCTGGATTTCCAGGTTTTAATCTTAAAGATCCTTGAGTAAAACTTGTAGCTGGTGAACCCATTATAGTAGCAGTTGTCCAAGTTGTTCCCCCATCAATTGTTTTTTTAACACCTGTACTTGTGGCGCACCATAATACCTGATTATTAGTTGGATGAATTACCAAATCACCAAGTCCTTTATTTGCATAACTTAAAGTTAAACCTGTTTGACTCCAACTAACTCCTCCGTTAATAGATTTATAAATACCCATTGAATACGAATCTTGAGCATCTTTGTCTCCCGTTGCTATGTATACAATATTTGGGTTATCATAGGCAACCGCAATTCCTGAAACCCCAATTTGAGGAAATTCATCAAATAATGGCACCCAAGAAGTGCCCGAATTAGTAGTTTTCCAAATCCCACCTGCTGGCGCACCAAAGTAAATGGTATTTGCATTTGATGGATCTACACAAATTACATTTATTCTTCCTCTTCCTCTTGTTGTTTGAATTGCAGAATTTTGGGTAGGTCCAATAGGCTGCCAATTGCAAGGAGGAAGTGATCTAAATACACTGGATTTTTTTGCTTTTGCTTGGTTTTTTTGTTCCCAAACTGCAAATAATTCTTGTGGTGTAATTACGTATCCTTTTTCGTTAATGGTGTTTTTCCACTTTTCAACCCAACGCATAAAAGGCTTATAACCACTTGCTCTTTTAGTTTTGTCACGAGTGGACCAATAATCATTAAAATCTGTAACTAATTCAGACAATTTTTTGTCTTTTGCATCAGCTTCATCAGCATTTTTCATCCACGGAGCAGATGGATTAAATTGCGAAAAGCCAAAGAATATGCTAAATAAAGCAATTAATAAGTATGTTTTTTTCATTTT
>CAMCDQ010000048.1 GCA_945873505.1 Chitinophaga pinensis | reverse complement strand
CTATGCAAAACATTCCTAGTGTTGACTTGCGTGATTTCCTTTCGGGCGAACCGGAACGTAAACAAAAATTTGTAAATGAAATCGGAAAAGCATTTGAAGATATTGGCTTCGTTGCTTTAAAAGGTCATTTTTTAGATGATCAATTGGTTAGCGAATTGTACGGCGAAATTAGAAATTTTTTCGCATTACCATTAGAAACAAAATACAGCTATGAAAATCCTGCAATTGGAGGACAACGTGGTTATGTTTCTTTTGGAAAAGAACATGCAAAAGGTAGAAAAGAAGGAGATTTAAAAGAGTTTTGGCACTTTGGTCAATACGTTGAATCGGATTCAAAATATGCCGCAGAATATCCTGATAATGTTGAGGTTAAAGAATTACCGCGTTTTAACATTGTTGGAAAAGAAGCCTATCAAATGCTTGAAAAAACTGGTATTTCTGTATTGCGAGCTTTGGCTTTACACCTTGGTTTGGATGAATTCTATTTTGACCAATATGGTTATAATGGAAATTCGATTTTAAGACCCATTCACTATCCCCCAATTACTTCAGAACCAGAAAATGCTATTCGAGCAGCGGCTCACGGCGACATCAATTTGATCACCCTTTTGATGGGTGCTCAGGGCAAAGGATTGCAAGTTCAACGTCATGATGGTCAGTGGATAGATGCCATAGCGCAGCCCGATGAATTGGTTATAAATGTTGGTGATATGTTGTCTCGACATACTAATAACAAATTGAAATCAACCATTCACCAAGTGGTAAATCCGCCGAGAGAATTGTGGGGAACTTCGAGATATTCAATTCCATTTTTTATGCATCCTGTTAGCGATATGCGATTGGATTGTTTAGAAAGCTGTATTGATGGGGAAAATCCTAAACTTTATGACGATATTTCGGCAGGAGAATTCTTATACGAACGATTGGTTGACTTGGGATTAATAGCCCCCAAGCCCCCAAAGGGGGAGTAAATCCATATTAAATAAAAATCAATGGATTTTAAAGACCAATTAAAAAACCTGTTTCCAGACCATATTCCATTACCTGAAGAAGAACAAGTACTTGAAGTTAAAGAACTTTGGATTCAAGAGGAACCCATGATTTGTAAATATGAAAAACGAAAAGGAAAACCCACAACCATTATTGAAGGCTATACTGGAACAGATGAAGACTTCAAAATTTTAGCCAAAGAATTAAAAACTAAATTAAGCGTAGGCGGTACTTTTAAAGACGATTCGATTATTATTCAAGGTGATTATCGCGATAAAATAATGAAAATTCTTCAAGGAAAAGGCTTCAAAGTCAAACGTGTTGGAGGGTAGCCCCCTAGCCCCCGAAGGGGGAACTCCAAATATCGTAAATAAAAAAATAATCAAAACCCTATTCACCCCAATAGGAATTCCCCCTTTGGGGGTTAGGGGGCTAAATATGATACAATCATCAGAATTAATACTCAATCCAGACGGAAGTGTTTATCACTTGAATTTATTGCCAGAGAATATTGCCCACGATATTATTTTCGTTGGTGATCAAAATAGAGTAGAAAAAATCACTCAGTTTTTTGACACTATTGAATTTTCAACTCAAAAAAGAGAATTCAAAACACAAACAGGGACTTTAAAAGGCAAACGAATTACTGTATTATCCACGGGAATTGGTCCTGATAATATTGATATTGTAATGAACGAGTTGGATGCATTAGTAAATATTAATTTAGAAACCAGACAACCAAAATCGGAATTGACTTCTCTAAACATCATTAGAATTGGTACTTCAGGTGCTTTGCAAGCAGACATTCCTGTGGATAGCTTTGTGATGTCAAAATTCGGTTTAGGATTAGACAACATGCTCCGCTCCTATTTAATAGATGATATTTCAAATTCAGAAATGGAAGAGGCATTCATAAAACACACCAATTGGGATTTACGAAAAGGAAAACCTTATGTAATTTCTTGCTCAGAAAAGTTAGAACAACTCATCGAAAGTGATACAATTCACAAAGGAATTACAGCAACTGCAGGAGGTTTTTATGGTCCTCAAGGTCGGGTTTTACGTTTGAATATTCAAGATGAAAATTTGAATTCTAAAATGGATAATTTCAAATTTGAAACTGATAGAATAACCAATTTAGAAATGGAAACCTCCGCCATTTATGGACTTGGTAAACTTTTAGGACATGAATGTTTGTCATTGAATGCAATTATTGCAAACCGTGCTTTGGGAACTTTTAGCGAGGATCCTTATAAAGCTGTTGATGAATTGATTGCCTATACTTTGAATAAATTGACAGAGTAAATATTTAAAACAGTTCATAAATGGATTTACTACTAGAAACTGATAGATTACTATTAAGACCTTTAGAACTTGAAGATGCTGATGCAATGTTTGCAATGGATAATAATCCAAACGTCCATAACTATTTATGGCAAACACCTACACAAACCAAAGATGAAACCATTGAAATTATTAAAATGGTGCAAAAGCAATATGTAGATAATAATATCGGTCGATTTGCAACTATCCTAAAGGAAACTGGCGAATTTATTGGTTGGACAGGAATTAAATATGTTAATGATCATATTGAGAATGGAAATACAAATTTCTTCGATTATGGTTATAGAATAGATGAAAAGTTTTGGAACAATGGATATGCAACCGAGGCTTCGATTTTTTGGTTAGATTACGGATTTGAAAATCTAAAAATTGAAGTAATGAACGCATATACTCATTCAGAAAATGGAGCTTCAAATAAAATATTACAAAAAGTAGGAATGAAATTCATGGAAAATTATTTGGATAAAGATGGCGTAATCTGGAAATGGTGGCAAATGAAAAATCCAAACAAACGATTAAAAGTTATTGAGAAATAAAAAAAATGACAACACTAAAAATCGCTGGTGTTCCAGAACATTTTAATTTGCCTTGGCATTTGTCCATCGAAAATAGCGAATTTAAAGCCAATGAAATAAACTTACAATGGACTGATGTTCCGGAAGGAACGGGAAAATTGTGTCAAATGCTCCGAAATGACGAAACGGATATTGCTGTAATTTTAACCGAAGGAATAATCAAAGATATTGTTGCTGGAAATCAAAGTAAGATTGTACAAATATATGTTGAATCTCCATTGATTTGGGGAATTCATGTGGCTGAAAATTCAAAATATAAAACACTTTCCGATTTAGAAAATACAAAAGTTGCGATTTCAAGATTGGGTTCAGGATCGCAATTGATGGCGTATGTAAATGCAAATAATCAAGGTTGGAAAAGTCAAAATCTTCAATTTGAAATCATAAATACGATTGATGGCGCTGTTGAAGCCCTCACCAAAGGAACCGCTGATTATTTTATGTGGGAACGCTTTATGACAAAACCTTTAGTTGATAAAGGTGTTTTTAGGAGAATTGGAGATTGTCCAACTCCTTGGCCTTGTTTTGTGATTGCGGTTCGTAATGAAATCCTTGAAAAACATCCAGAAATGGTATCTAAAATACTGGAAATCATAAATGCTAAAACATCAAATTTTAAAGAAATTCCTACTATTGACAGTATTTTAGCAAATAAATACAATCAAAAAGTAGAAGACATTCAAGAATGGTTATCCTTAACAAAATGGTCACAAAAACAACTTTCAGAAGTAGAGTTAAATTCAATTCAAGACCAATTAGTAGCTTTAAAAATCATTTCTAAAAAAGCAACTTTTTCAGAAATTACCAAATAATTTCTTGAATTCCTTTTGATTTCAAATAATCGTTGGTTTTGCTAAAATGTTTGTTTCCAAACCATTTTCCTTGATTGGCGCTCATTGGCGATGGATGTCCTGATTCTAAAACCAAGTGTTTGGTTCGGTTAATTTTTAGTCCTTTTTTATGAGCAAAATTTCCCCAAAGTAGAAAAACTACATTGCTTTTTTTATCTGAAATTTCCTGAATTACAGCATCTGAAAAGTTTCCCCAATTCAAATGTTTGTGGCTGTTAGGTTTGTCTTTTTGAACCGTTAATGTGGCATTCAAAAGCAAAACACCTTGTTTTGCCCAACGCTCTAAATTTCCTGATGTTGGTAGAAACAAACTGTCTAAATCGGAATTAAGCTCTCTAAATATATTCCTTAAAGAAGGTGGAATTTTAATATTTTCATTCACAGAAAAGCATAAACCATTCGCTTCGCCTTGACCGTGATAGGGATCTTGTCCAATAATTACAACTTTCAAATCATCGAAACTACAATAATCAAAAGCAGAAAAAAGAAGTTCTTTTGGAGGAAAACAACAATTTACCTTATATTCATTGGCAACAACCGACATTAAATCCTTAAAATACGGCTTTTGTATTTCGGAAGCTAAAATAGTTTGCCAGGAAGAATTCAAATGAGATTCCATAATTTTTATAAAAAACAAATATACAAATTACAATGCACATCATTATTACTCTAATAATTCAACAACTATAAAAACTTTGTGAAACTACTTCTAAAAGTCTTGCCATTTCCCTATTTTTGTAATGTAAAATTTCTAAAAAGCATAATGATTAATATTAACGAAAAAACACTTCAAGACCTTCAATTTCCTACAGTTTTAGAAACTATTTCTTCAATTTGTAATACTGACATTGGAAAACAAAAGGCATTAGAAATTACACCTTTCAAGGAAAAAAACGAATTGATGGATGCTTTAATGCAAATATCAGAATATTTATCTTCGTTTCAAAATAACAATGCAATTCCCAATCACGGATTTGAAACAATCAACCACGAGATAAAATTTCTTGCTATTGAAGATAGTTTTTTAGAAGTAGGAAGCTTTCGTAAAATTGCCAATATTTCGGCATCTGTAAATGTATTATTGCTTTATTTCAAGAAATTTGACGACTATTATCCGTATCTAAATAAACGTGCAATTCAAGTAGAATATACCAAAGATATAATTGCGATGGTGGACGATGTGGTGGATAAATATGGGGAAATAAAAGACAATGCCTCTGTAGATTTGCTAAATATTCGTAGAAATATGAATACGGTACGTGGAAAGGTCAATCAGAGTTTTGGTATGGCAATGACGCAATACAATTCGTTGGGTTATTTAGACGATATTAAAGAAAGTTTTGTTCAAAATCGAAGGGTTTTAGCAGTTTTGGCAATGTATCGCAGGAAAGTAAAAGGTTCTATTCTTGGAAGTTCAAAAACAGGAAGTATTGCTTATATTGAGCCTGAAGCGACCTTAAATTATTCTCGTGAATTGAGTAATTTAGAATATGAAGAAAAAGAAGAAATCACTCGAATTTTAAAGTATTTAACCAACACAATTAGACCTTTTTTGACTCTAATCATTCAGTACCAAGATTTTTTGAGCGACATTGATGTTATTGCTGCAAAAGCAAAATATGCCAATCGGATTAATGGAATTTTACCGAAAATTACCGACGAAAAAAGGTTGTATTTTAAAGATGCCTTCCACCCTATTTTATATTTGAATAATAAGGAAAGCAACCAAATTACTCATCCGCAAACTATTGAATTAGATTCTGAAAATCGCATCATTGTAATTTCTGGTCCCAATGCGGGAGGAAAAACAATTTCCCTGAAAACAGTTGGATTGTTGCAATTGATGTTGCAATCTGGGATGTTAATTCCCGTTCACGAAAGAAGCGAAACTTTTCTATTTGATAGAATTTTAACTGATATTGGTGACAATCAATCGATAGAAAATCATTTGAGTACGTATAGTTATCGATTGAAGAATATGAATTATTTCTTGAAAAAGTGCAACAATAAAACCTTGTTTTTAATTGATGAATTTGGCACAGGTTCCGATCCAGATTTGGGTGGTGCATTGGCAGAAATATTTTTGGAAGAATTTTACCACCGAGAAGCATTTGGAATTATTACAACGCATTATTCCAATTTAAAAATGTTAGCAAACGAATTGCCTTTTGCGATGAATGCTAATATGCTATTTGATGAAAAGACGTTAGAGCCAATGTATAAATTAGCCTTAGGGCAAGCAGGAAGTTCCTTTACCTTTGAAGTTGCTCAGAAAAATGGAATTCCTTTTGGATTAATTAATCGAGCAAAAAAGAAAATTGAAGGTGGAAAAGTACGTTTTGATAAAACCATTGCCACCTTACAAAAAGAGCGTTCGAAAATGGAGAAAACATCTCAAACTTTGAAAGAAGAAGAGACGAAAGCGCGGGAAGAAGGCAGAAAAATGGAAACTATCAATGTCAAAATAAAGCAGAAATTAGAAAGTTATCAGGAATTGTATGATAGCAATCAGAAGATCATTTACATAGGTCAAAAAATTGATGATTTAGCAGGAAAATATTTCAATACAAAAAACAAAAAAGAATTGGTTGCCGAGTTTATGAAAATCATAGAAATTGAAAATTCTAAACGAATTAAAATAACAGCTAAAGAAGTCAATGCTTCTATTGAGAAAAAAAAGGAAATAATTCAGGAAGTTACGGTAAAGGTTGAAGAAATTCGAGCTGCCAAAAAAGAAAAAAAACTGAAAGCCAATTTGGTTGTTGAAAAACCAAAACCCATACTTAAAGTTGGAGATAGAGTGAGAATGTTTGACGGAAAAGCAGTTGGAACAATTGATAAAATCGAAAGAAACAAAGCAGTTGTAAATTATGGTGTTTTTACTTCAACGGTAAGTTTGGAAGTATTGGAATTAGTAGAAACAAAGAAAAAATAAGGATAAACAGTAAACTCAAAATTATGCTTGAATTTCCAAAAGGCAAAAAAATTATTCTGTTTGATGGCGTTTGTAATTTGTGCGAAGCCTCAGTTCAATTTGTCATTAAATACGATAAAAAAGATGTATTTCGATTTGTTGCCTTGCAATCTGAATTGGGTAAAGAAATAATAAAACACATTGGATTAGAGAGCAAAAACATTGACAGTGTAATTTTATACGAACCTGGAATTGCCTATAATTATAAATCTGCGGCAGCATTAGAAATCGCTAAAAACTTAGGTGGATTTTTCCATTTAGGAACTGTATTTAAGTTAATTCCAAACGGATTACGAAACCTACTTTATGATTATATTGCTAAGAACCGATACCAATGGTATGGAAAAAAGGAAAGTTGCCTGGTTCCAACAATAGAATTGAAATCTAAATTTTTAGAATAAAAAACTCCTCAATTGCTTAAGGAGTTTTTGATTTATATAAACTTTTTTTTTAGTTTTTAATAATCTTTTTAGTAATTGTAGAATTATCTGTTGTGTTTAATTTTAACATGTAAACACCTTGTGACAATTCTGAGACATTTATTTTTTGATCAAGAGTATTATTTAAAACCCCTGATTTAATAACTGTTCCTTTTAAATCAATCAAATTATAGTTAGATAATTCTAAATTATTAGAATTATAAACGTTAATTATATCTATTGTTGGATTTGGATACGTTGAAACGACTACGCTTCTAGTTATAGTTTCTACTTCTAATAAAGTGTCAGTTGATGAAGCTCTAGCTACATAATTATCTATAAAGGCAGTTGCTGCAACTGTATTTCCAGCGATATTAGTTACTAAAAAGTCAATTTCTCCTGGAACTAATCCTGTTCCTGCGCCCATGATATACCCATTTAATGACGGTCCTTTCCATTTAACTTCTCCTGTAGTTTGATTAAAACTGAAACCAACTCTAATCCAAGTATCATTAGGAAATACTAAGTTTGGTGTAACTGTGTCTCCTAATCCAAAAGAATAAGCTCCAGTTGTTGTTCCTGATGTATATCTAGCTAAACCACGTAATGAATTTGGAAATAAAACTGTTGGAGCAGCAGTAGTTGCATAATTTTTATCTAAAAAAATACCTGCAAGAGTTAAACCAGCATCGCTATATAAACGACATTGAAATGTATTTCTACTTGCCGAAATTGCACCTGTATTCAAATCGAATTCAACTTCAATAATATTGTTTCCAGCTGTACGAGTTCCCCAGTTAGTTGCAAGATCTACTTTGTATATATATCGTGTTGTAGTTGCTGCTGTAGGCTCTCCAGTTAATTGCAGTACGTTACCATAAGGGGCTGGTTTTAAAACTACCTGGTAATCAGAAACTGCGCCATTATAAATATACCAACCTCCTTGACCAGCAGATACATTTGTCAAATCTGCTTGGATAGGTCCAACAGTCAATGCTGTAAAATTATCAGACTCTAAAACTTGCGCATTCATACATTGAAATGATGCTACTAATGTAATTAAAAGTAAAAGTTTTTTCATATTTTTTTATTTAAGTTATTAAAAGATAAACAAATATAAAAAAAATATTAATATCAAATATAGATTATACATTTTTTTATGAGTTACTCTTCTTCCCATTTTCCAACTACAGAAGTTGCCAAAGCATTTCCTAAAACATTAGTTCCACTGCGGAACATGTCGCAAAAATGATCGATTGGAAGGATTAATGCGATGCCTTCAATTGGTATTTTAAACATTCCACAAGTTGCCGCAACGACCACTAAACTCGCTCTTGGAACTCCTGCAATCCCTTTGCTCGTCAGCATTAAAACAAAAAGCATGGTAAATTGTGTTGGTAAATCCAAAGGGATTCCATAAGCCTGCGCAATAAAAATACTTGCAAAAGTCATGTACATCATGCTTCCATCAAGGTTGAAGGAATAGCCGAGGGGCAGCATAAACGAGACGATTCTGTCTTTTACGCCAAAGCGCTCTAATTCTTCGGTAAGTTTTGGAAACACCGCTTCAGAACTTGTGGTGCTAAAGGCGATTACAATTGGGCTCACAATTCTTTTAAGTAATACACTCATTCTAGATTTTAGGAAAAGGTAACCTACTAAAACTAAAATGAACCAAAGTGTTGAAATCCCGACTAAAAAGGAACCGAAAAATTTGGCGTAAGTCAATAACAATTCGTTGAAATCTCTAATAGCAAAAACTCCCGCAATGGCTCCAAAAACACCAATTGGGGCAAATTTCATTACATAATTCACCATTTTCAAAACGATGTGGGATAATTTATCCAAGGCATTTACAACTGGTTTTGAATTGTCGCCAATTGCGGCTGCAGCCAATCCAAAAAAGATAGAAAAAATAACGATTTGCAGGATTTCATTTGTTGCCATTGCTTCCACAATACTTTTTGGAATTATGTGTTCAATGAAATTTTGCGCTGAAAATGCTTGTGTTTTCTCGGTAACTTCGCTTGCGGTGGTTACATCGATATTCGATAAATTCAATCCTTCGCCTGGTTTCAAAACATTTACCCAAAACATTCCTATTAATAATGAAATAAAAGATGCTGTAAAAAACCAACCCATTGCTTTTCCTCCAATTCTACCAACGGATTTGATGTCACCAAGTTTAGCAATTCCAACGACTAATGTTGAAAATACTAAGGGTGAAATTATCATTTGTACTAATCGGATGAAAATGGTTGCGAGCAATTTGACGTAGCCACTGAATTCTTTCGCTCCATCAGGAGGTAAGTTATTATGAATTATGATACCGAGGATACCGCCTAAAAGCATTGCGATTAGGATTTGGAAAGTCAAATTATTTTTCAGGGATTGTTTTGATGTTTCTTGCATTTAATTTTATTTAATTGAATTATTGGTATATTTTATTTAACAAATAGAAATCAGCTAAAACTAGAGCTGCCATCGCTTCAACGATAGGCACTGCACGAGGAAGTACACACGGATCGTGACGCCCTTTTCCTTGCAATTCGACGATATTCCCTTGATTGTCTAATACTTCTTGTTTTTGGATTAAAGTGGCAACGGGCTTGAAAGCAACACGGAAATAAATGTCCATTCCGTTCGAAATTCCGCCTTGAATTCCGCCTGATAAATTGGTTTTTGTAGTACCATCGGGATTGTATAAATCGTTGTGATCGCTGCCTTTCATTTGTGCACCACAGAAACCACTACCATATTCAAAGCCTTTCACGGCGTTGATTGAGAGCATTGCTTTGCCTAAATCGGCGTGTAATTTATCGAAAACGGGTTCGCCTAAACCCAACGGTACATTTTGTAAAACGCAGGTAATTGTGCCACCAACAGTATCGCCTTGCTTGCGAATATCGCGAATGAGTTCTTCCATTTTTGCGGCAGTTGCCTCGTCGGGACAACGAACAGGATTGGATTCAGTTTTTGAAAAATCCAAATCTTGGTAGGGTTTATCTAAGAAAATAGATCCTACGGAAGACACAAAAGCGTTGATTTTGATGTTGGGAAGTAGCTGTTTTGCAACTGCTCCCGCCACTACTCTACTTGCAGTTTCACGAGCTGAACTTCGACCACCGCCACGATAATCGCGCAAGCCATATTTTTTTTCATAGACATAATCGGCGTGACTTGGTCGGTAGGTATTTTTAATATCTGAATAATCATCCGATTTTTGATTGGTATTTGGAATTATAAAACCGATAGAAGTTCCTGTGGTTTTGCCTTCAAAAATTCCAGATAAAAACTGTACTTCATCGTCTTCTTTTCGTTGTGTTACAATTGCCGATTGACCTGGTTTTCTGCGTGTCATTTCGTGTTGAATGGCATCAAAATCCAAAGTAATTCCTGCTGGACAACCATCGATAATTCCTCCTAAAGCATCACCATGTGATTCTCCAAAAGTGGTTATTTTATAAAGTGTTCCGAAGCTATTTCCTGCCATAATTTATAGTTTGAAACAAATATAAGTTTAAAAGTTTAAAAGAATAAAAAAAATGTTATATAAATTGTAAACACTTAAATCAATTAATTCTCATTAATAAAAAACCAATCCATTATTTAAGTTAAAATTAGATTATTTAGTAAGGGTAATTATAGTTTTTCTTACATTAGCTAAATAATATAAAACTTGAAACTATGAAAATGAAATTTTTAATTAGCATTTTAACAACGATTATACTATTTTCATGTACTACTGAAAATGAAAATAGTTTGGAACCTGATATGAATTATTTACCGTTAGCAATAAATAATTATTGGAAATATTCTGTAAAAACCAATGGAACAACTCTAACAGATTCTCTTTATATTTCAAATGATACCTTAATTAGTGGAAAAACATATAAAAAATTTAAAACTAAAAATCTTCCTGCAGGTTTTTATTCTAACTCGCTGAATAAAAATAGCATAAGAAAATCAGCTGGCTCTTTGTTATTATCAGGCACATTAGGGCTTGATTTCGGCATTGGAAGTCCAATTAATTTAAACTTAAATGATTTTGTAATATTTAATGAAAATGCAAGTGACAATCAACAATTAAGTATTATTTCAGGCACCATAAATCAAACAGTTAGTGTTTATCCTTTGATAATTGATTATACATTAAAATCAATTGCTATTGAAACATTGCCTACTTATACTTCTAATGGTCAAACCTATTCAGATGTAAAAAGAGTAAAAACAATTTTAAATGCAAAAATAACAACTACTGTTACAGTTCAAGGTTTTCCAATTCCTGTGACTGTAACTATTTTAAACCCTCAAGACGTTGTTGTTTCTAATCAATATTATGCAAAAAATATCGGAATGGTTTATACGAATACATTGATTAATTACCAATTAAACTCACTACCAGGTGGAACTACTTTAACAATACCTTCATCTGGAAGTCAATCTCAAGATGAGTTTTTAGATGTTTATAATGTTAGTAACTAATTGACGTTTTATTTTTAAAAAATGCAGTCTATTTTTTACAATAGTTTCTTTTAAAATGCGTTAGCATATTATAAACACTTATAAATACAATTATGAAAAAGCTTCTATTGTTTACAACAATGTTATTAGGATTTACAAGTATAGCGAATGCTCAAGAAATTTCAGAAAATGCGTTAGGACTTCGTTTGGGTTCGAATGATGGGTTTGGTTCTGAGATTTCCTATCAAAGAAAGTTAACTTCTGATAACCGATTAGAATTAGATTTAGGTTGGAGAAGTAGTTCTAATATTGGTGCGACAAAATTAACGGGTTTGTACCAATGGGTTTGGAACATTGATCAGGGTTTCAATTGGTATGCTGGAATTGGTGCAGGATTAGGAAGTTGGAATTCAGATGAGAACGGGGTCAAAGATAGCGGTACTTTTGTTTATGCTGCTGGTGCTATCGGAATTGAATATAATTTTGATATTCCTTTACAACTATCTTTAGATTTGAGACCTGAATTTGGAGGAAACGGCTATTATGAAAATAATTATGGTTCTGATATCGCTTTAGGACTTCGATATAAATTCTAAAATACCCATTTGAATAAAATTAAAACCTTTAAGAAATTTAGTAATTACTAGATTTGTTAAAGGTTTTTTATTGGGTAAAATATTTAATTATTTGAAAACAATCTCTTTTTTAGAATTAATCTTCACTATACAATACGGATAAACATAATCAGCTAAAGTAATTCCTTCACTTTTTGGTTCGGTTTCTTGAATTGTAATAATAATTTTATTATCGGTTTCTTGCACATCAACAACATTTATTGAACAGCCATTAATTGATTTTTCACCCATATTCAATATTAAGAAATTGGAGTCATTAATATCATTGGGTGTTATTTTTCCTTTTAGTTTGTCATCCCCCTGAAGCATTTTGAATTCTTGCGATGTTGATACTATTTCATAAAAATGAATATTCCCTCCTCCATCAGATTGTTGGGTAATTATTTCATATAAAGATTTGTTTACTTCTTTTGATTTAGTAGCACCACAAGAAAAAAATATTAAAGTTAGGAATAGCAGACCTATTTTTTTCATGAGTTCTTATTTAGAGCTTTTTGATACAAATCTTCATATAAGGGTACTATATTTTTTATATCAAACTTTTTTGCTACATCTAAAGCATTTTTTTTAAACTCCACCAAAATTGAGTAATCTTTTAAAATTTTAATAGCATTTAGTGCCATTTCATTTGTATTTCCTACATCACTTAAATAACCTGAAATACCTTCAAAATTAACTTCAGGAAGCCCTCCAGAATTACTTGAAATAACAGGAACTCCCCAAGCCATTGCTTCTAAAGCCGCTAATCCAAAACTTTCTGTTTCAGAAGGCAAAAGAAATAAATCCGTGTAACTCAGAATTTTATCGATTTCATTGCTATTGCCAAAAAAGATAACCCTATCGGAAATTCCTAATTTTTGACATAAATTTTCTGCAACTTCTTTTTCAGGACCATCACCAACCATCATTAATTTTGATGGGATTTGTTGCTGAATTTTGTAAAAAATTTCAATTACATCTGGAATTCGTTTTACTTTTCTAAAATTACTAATATGTGTTATAATTCGTTCATTTGGTTTTGCCATAACCGAACGATGACAAGCAACTTTGGGATCTATAACATTTTTATCCAATTCGATGAAATTCGGAATCACGTGTATATCACGTTTTATATTGAAAAGTTTATACGTTTCGTCTTTCAAATTTTGGGATACCGAAGTTACCACATCCGATTTATTAATACTGAAACTTACCGCTGGTTTATAAAATGGATGATTTCCAACCAAGGTAATGTCTGTGCCGTGAAGTGTTGTTACCATTGGAATTTTAATTCCTTCGGCTTTCAACATTTGCTTCGCCATATATCCAGCATATGCGTGTGGAATTGCATAATGAACGTGTAATATGTCAATTTTGTAGAGTTTTACCATATCAACTAATTTGCTTGACAAAGCCAATTCATAAGGTTGATAATGAAACAAAGGATATTCAGGAACGTTTACTTCGTGATAATGAACATTAGGATTTAAAAGTGCCAAACGAACAGGCTGACTGTAGGTTATGAAATGAATTTCGTGTCCTCGACGAGCCAATTCAAGACCTAATTCTGTAGCAACAACGCCACTACCTCCAAATGTTGGATAACAAACTATTGCGATTCTCATTTTTGAATTTTAGTGTAACGAAAGTAACGAAAATTGATTGGAGTACAATTAAACTTACGTTAAAATTTAATACTATTTATCTTTCAATTGCATCATAAATTACCTTCTGAATATCTTCACGAATATTCTCTTTTGATAGTTTATTTACAGTTGCTTCAGGAAAAGTTCTATTGGATAAAAATACATATACAATTTCATTTTCAGCATCTGCCCAAGCAATTGTTCCAGTAAAACCAGTGTGTCCGAAACTTATCATTGGTACACAACCACAAGTAGGTCCTGAAGCACCCAATTGAGGTTTGTCAAATCCTAGCCCTCTCCTATTGCCTTCTTTGCAGAAATAACAGGTATTAAAATCGTCAAAGGTTTTAGATGAAAAATACTGAACATTTCCATAATTTCCCTTTTGCAAATACAGCTGCATCATCTTTGCAACATCCATCGAATTCGAGAAAATCCCAGCGTGACCGCCTACTCCACCTTCCATAGCCGCTTCCATATCGTGAACATAACCCTGAATTAATTGGTGACGAAAATAGGTATCGATTTCTGTTGGTGGAATTGCATTTTTATCGAATTTTGTCAATGGATTGTATAGTGTATTGTTCATTCCAAGTGAATTGTAAAAATTTTCTTGACTCAAAACATCCAACTTTTTTCCTGTCATTTTTTCTAAATAATCTTTTAAAATAATAAATGTAAAATCACTGTATTTGTATTCTTTTTTGAGCGATAACTTACTGTTTACAATCATTTTCATAATTGTATCGTTATAATCATTTCTAATAAATAAGCTGTCAGCAACCTTTTTTGAAAATTGATCGTTTATAGTTTTACTATAATATCTCGCCAAAGGGACTTTTGAACTGTCTAATGTTGCTTTATAAAAAGGAATCCAAGCTTGAAAGCCAGCATAATGCGATAATAAATCTTTAAATGGAATTGCTGCTTTATCAGAATTTTGGAAAATTGGAAGCATATCTCCTAATTTTGATTCTAAATTCACTTTCTTTTGATCGTATAATTGAATTACATTTGGCAATGTCGAAACGATTTTTGTTAGCGATGCAATATCATAAATATCTGAATTTGCTACTTTTATAGTATTTTCGTAGGTATGCGAACCAAATGATTTTTGATAAATTACTTTCCCTTTGCGAGCTACTAAAACTTGTAATCCGGGCGTCATTTTAATGTCAATCGCTTTCTTTGCTAAAACATCTATTTGAGCCAAAATAGCAGGATTCATTCCAACATTTTCAGGGGTTGAAAATCCTAAACGATTTATTTTTTCTGTTGTTAATCCATCATTTACATTGAAATTTGGAAGTATCGAAACTGGTAATTTTCCTTTGGCTTCAATTGCGCCGAATAGCAATTCTGCAGAAACTTCTTGAGCAATATCGGCATTTTGATAGGAAACAACAACCGCTTCGATTTCATCAAAAGTGGTAATTGGTAAAAGAGAATAAGGTTTGGTGAAAACATCTAAAATAACTACGTTTTTCTTTGCAATTTCTTGCAACCAAAGCAATTCCGTTTCTGTAAAATCTTGCTTTTTCCAAGCTTTATCTGATTTGTGAAAACCAATAATTACAGTATTGAATTTGCTTAATTGCACATTTAAACTATCAATATTTTCATTAGAAACCTCTGTAATTTCTGTGTATTTTTTTAAAGTCGAAA
Organism: Chitinophaga pinensis; assembly: GCA_945873505.1. Lineage (GTDB taxonomy): Bacteria > Bacteroidota > Bacteroidia > Flavobacteriales > Flavobacteriaceae > Flavobacterium. The sequence continues at coordinate 487 of CAMCDQ010000048.1, read as the reverse complement.
CAAAAGAACTGTTGACGTCATCGCCTAACTTTACATACGCTATCTTATTGTTTTCTAATGATTTGATGGGTAAAATTTCATTTTTATTTTTCAAAATTGTAATTGCATTTTCATACAATTGGTATTGTAAAGCATCGTTTGAAGTTGGCGTAATCTCCTTAATTAAATTTACAGTATTAATAGGTTTAAAATTATTTAAACCTGCAAAATACTTGAATTTCAATATTTTCTTTACTGATTGAGATAATCTAAATTCAGAAATCAATCCGTTTTGGTAAGCCAAACATATTTTTTCAATTGCAGCTGGTACATTTTCTGAAAATAAAAGGATATCATTTCCTGCCAAAAAAGCTTCCAAATCAATATCGCCGGGAGTTAACGGAATTCCATCTTCTCTTTTGTAATTACTGGCGCCTTTCATATTCAAGGCATCAGTAAAAATTAAGCCATTAAATTCTAATTGATTTTTAAGAATATTGGTAACAAC
>CAMCDQ010000047.1 GCA_945873505.1 Chitinophaga pinensis | reverse complement strand
CCATTCGCATTGATACTTTTTATTCTAATGTTTATCGGACTTCCTTTTGCTTTTATAATTACTGGTAAATGGTCTTATGGTATCGGAGATAAAAGTCAAATATTAAATTGGTTTCGTAAATTGCGGTTGGTCTAAAATGGCATATAACTTGTATATATGCGATATAAAACTTCGTATATACACCCATATTTGGGTAGCTATGCGAAGTTTTGTTTCGCTTTTTTATTTAAATCAAATATAATAATTTTATCTTACAAATCATCAAAAGGGCTTTTAATTCCTGGCTTATTTTTCATACTCAACTGCGTGTAAATTTCTTTTGTCGCTTCCCCTTTTCTTACAATTTGGGGTTCCAAACCCCTCCGTTGGGGTCCTGAACCCCTCCGTTGGGGTTCGCAAATGATATTTTGCGGTCCTAGACTGATAATTTGTGGTTCGTAAGTCCATTTTTGGGGTTCAAAACCTTAAAATCGGGGTTCCGAACCCCAACTTTGGTGTCCTAAACCCCAAATTATCAGTATAGAACCCCAACGGAGGACTTTGGAACCGCAACAAAGGACTTAATTACTCCTCTGTAGCAGTCTTTGAAGCGGTTACTCAACTAAAAAACTGCTTCATCTCATTCCACCGCTGCCGCACTAAATGCAATTCGACGAAGTCAATCCTTTCGTGTGGTTGTATTATTACGCCTACTCTTTGTTTCCCTTTTCGGCTTACGGGTTGTTTATTTGCCATATTTTATAGTATTAAATCGATTATAATTTTTAGCTTGTTGGTTGAATGAAACCGTTGTTTTGAGTTTGCCCCATAGAAAAAGCGGCTCAAAACGGGGCGTCTTCAAGGGGGTACTACAAGAAATGTATATTGGGATTGTTGCGAGTGCGCAGAAATAGATGCAGGTCATAGGTATTTAATTATTTTATATCGTTTGGGAGGGAAGTGTAAAACTAATAATTATAATTGGAATAAATGATAAATGGTATGTTATTTTTTTCCTCACCCCAGCCCTCTCCGAAGGAAAGGGAGCCGAGATGGGGAATGTGTTAGTGGATATTTAAAAGAACTTATTTGCCTTATATGGTAAAAAAAGTTCATTTTTAATGTTATGTTTATTACAAAAAAACTTTGTGAACCTTGTGTAAGTCTTTGTGCCCTTTGCGGTAAAAAAAAAACCTCACCCCGGTAATCTTCGAAAGAGAGGGAGCCGAGATGGGGAAAAATTACTGTTGAGATATTGGATAATAGAGTAAAAAATTCTCAGTTTTGTATTTATAGTTAGGGTTTTTTAACAAGTGATTGATTAGAATTAGCTGATGTAATTCCAAATGTTTTTTCTTTTTGTCATTTCTATGAAAACCGCTCGCATTACTAAATTCTCAGGTTTTTCTAATGAAGCATCTTCTTTTAGGATTTTAACAGCGTAGTTTCGAGCCAAATAAAGGAGGTCTCTATCTCGAACTAAATCGGCAATTTGAAGGTTCAAAACACCACTTTGTTGGGTGCCCATTAAATCTCCAGGTCCACGAAGTTTCAAATCGACTTCCGCAATTTCAAAGCCATCATTGGTGCGTACCATCGTGTCCATTCGTGTCTTGCTGTTGTTGGATAGTTTGTGGGAACTCATCAAAATACAGTAGCTTTGATCGGCGCCACGACCCACACGACCTCGCAATTGATGCAGTTGTGAAAGCCCAAAACGCTCGGCACTTTCTACAATCATAACGCTGGCATTGGGTATATTTACACCCACTTCGATAACGGTAGTCGCCACCATAATATTGGTTTTTCCTTCAGAAAATCGCTGCATTTCAAAGTCTTTTTCGGCAGCTTTCATCTTTCCATGAAGGATAGAAACAGCGTATTTTGGTAGCGGAAAATCACGAGAAATGTTGTCGTATCCGTCCATTAAATCTTTGAAATCCATTTTTTCGGATTCCTGAATCAAAGGATAAACCACGTAAATTTGTCGTCCTAAAGCAATTTGGTCGCCTACAAACGCCATAACATTTAATCGATTGGAATCGTAACGATGCACGGTTTGAATTGGTTTTCTGCCCGGCGGCAATTCGTCTATTAATGAAATGTCTAAATCACCGTACAAACTCATCGCCAAAGTTCTTGGAATTGGGGTTGCGGTCATCACTAAAACGTGTGGCGGAATGTCGTTTTTCTTCCACAATTTTGAGCGTTGCTCGACACCAAAACGATGTTGCTCGTCGATAATTGCCAATCCTAAATTATGGAATTTTACCTTGTCTTCTAATAGGGCGTGGGTTCCTATTAGAATTTGCAAAGTACCATTTTCTAACTCTTCGTGAATGATTTTTCTCTCTGAAGTTTTGGAAGAACCAGTAAGTTTCTTAATGTTAATATCTAAGGTTTTAGCCAATTCAGAAAAACCTATAAAATGCTGATTAGCGAGTATTTCCGTGGGTGCCATTAAGCAGGCTTGGAAGCCATTGTCCAAAGCCAAAAGCATACTCATAAACGCTACAATTGTTTTTCCAGAACCCACATCGCCTTGCAATAATCGGTTCATTTGGGCAGGATAACCCATGTCATTTCGGATTTCTTTGATAACTCTTTTTTGAGCATTTGTCAATACAAATGGCAGGTGATTGGTAAAAAAATCGGAGAATAATTCGCCTACTTTTTCAAAAGCATGCCCTTTGATTTTATGCTTACGGACTAAGTTTTTAGTGATTAATTGCAATTGGATGAAAAATAATTCTTCAAATTTTAATCGGAATTGGGCTTTCGCCAATGCGTCTCCATTTTTTGGAAAATGAATGTTGAAAAGTGCTTCTTTTTTAGAAACCAATTTCAACTCGTGCATCAGATAATCAGGCAAGGTTTCTGAAAATAATGCCTGTGTTTCTTGAAATAATTGCTGCATTAATTTGTTAACCACACGGTTGGTAATTCCACGATTTGAAAGTGTTTCCGTTGATGGATAAACGGGTTGCATCGCCGAGCGCAGACTTTGTTCGTGTTCTGCAAGTAACTCAATTTCAGGATGTGCCATGTTATAGACATTTCCAAATGAAGCACATTTTCCGAAAATTACGATGGGAACATTCAATTCTAAACTCTCTCGAATCCATTTTTGACCTTGAAACCAAACCAATTCCATTTGCCCAGTTTCATCTACAAAAGAGGCAACCAATCGTTTTTTTCCTTTGGCAGGTTCAATAGTTTTTATGTTTATTATTTTTCCAATCAATTGAACTTCAGTACTATTATTGTCTAATTCATTTATTTTATAATAGCGAGTGCGGTCAATATACCGATTGGGATAAAAATTGATTAAATCTTGGTATTTGTGAATGCCCAATTCTTTTCGTAACAAATCTCCACGTTGGGGGCCAACGCCTTTCAAGTATTCAATGGGAGTTTGAAGTAGATTATTTTGCATCTTGCGAAGATAGTTTTTTGTTTGGAAATTTGAAAATGTGTAGGAATAACTATTTTAACTATTGTTGTGAAATGAAGCATAAACACAATATCTTTGAATCATTAAAAACATAAATAATGGTAACTCATCTCGCACTTCTTCGTGGCATCAATGTTTCTGGGCATAATATGATAAAAATGGATGTTTTAAAAGCTACTTTAGAAAAAATAGGTTTTCAAAACGTGCAAACCTACATTCAATCTGGAAATGTTTTTGTAGATACCGATGAGGAAAGCGCTTCAAAAGTTGGTTTTGTAATTAAGCAAGAAATTTTCAAGGTTTTTGGTCACGATGTTCCCATTATTGTTATCGGAAAAACGGATTTAGAAGCCTGTTTTAACAACAATACTTTTTTGAAAGAAAAAGAGGTTGATAGTAAAAAATTATACGTTGCTTTTGTTTCCAAAGAGCTGCGAAGCGAAAATATCAACGATTTGAAAATTAGTCAATTCAAGCCTGATGAAGCCCGAATTGATGGAACTAGAATCTTTATTAAGTATGATATTGGCGCAGGAAAAACGAGGTTAGACCAAAAATATATTGAGAAAAAACTGAATCTAACGGCAACCATTCGCAATTGGAATACGGTAACGCAATTATTAAAAATGTACGAAGAACGATATTAAATGAAATACCTAATCCTGTTATTTTCAGTTTTTTCATTTGCCCAACAAACTAAATTTGTTGATTTCAAATCGGTATTGGGTAAAATCGAAATCAATCCAATTGAGAAATCAGTTTATGGGGAAGTAACCTATGAATTTCAAGTTACAAGTGCAACAGATACTATAAGAATTGATGCTCAAAATATGACTTTTACGAATTTGAAAATTAATAATAGTATTGTTAATTATAAAAATTCAGGGAAGAAAATCGCCCTTTTTGAATGGTTTATAATTGGTAAAAACACCTTGACTTTTAATTATTTGGCAAAGCCGAAACAAACAATGTATTTTGTTGGTGCCGATGAAAACCTTCAAATTTGGACACAAGGACAAGGAAAATTTACGAGCAATTGGTTTCCAAGTTTTGATGATGCCAATGAAAAAGTAATTTTCAATTTAGATGTCAATTTTGATAAAAACTTCCAAGTCATTTCTAATGGGGTTTTAGTAAATAAAAAAGTCAACTCTGATACCACTGATTGGCAATACAGAATGAAAAAGCCAATGAGCAGTTACCTTTTAATGCTTGTCATTGGAAAATTTGAAGTCCAAAACGAGAAATCTAAAAGTGGAATTCCTTTGTGTTTTTATATCGAAAACGAGGATTTTGCAAAGATTGAACCAACGTATCGTTATTCTAAAACTATCTTCAATTTTTTTGAAAAAGAAATAGGAGTGAAGTACCCATGGGAAATTTATAAGCAAATTCCGGTTCGCGATTTTTTGTATGCCGGAATGGAAAATACTTCGGCAACGGTTTTTTCAAGAGATTTTGTGGTTGATGAAATTGGGTTTGAAGATAAAAATTATGTGAACGTAAATGCACACGAATTGGCGCACCAATGGTTTGGAGATTTAGTAACTGCTGAAAGTGGAAAACACCATTGGCTGCAGGAAGGATTTGCCACTTATTATGCTTTATTGGCAGAGAAAGAAGTCTTTGGGGAAGATTATTTTTATTTTAAATTATACTCTATTTCTCAGCAATTGAAGTCGGTTTCTAAAACTGATACGATTCCGATTTTGAATGAAAAAGCAAGTTCTTTATCATTTTATCAAAAGGGAGCCTGGACTTTGCATGTTTTACGAGAAGGAGTTGGTGCTAAGGTTTTTCAAAAAGCAGTGCAAAACTATTTGAAAAAGTATTCTTTTAAAAATGTAACTACAGATGATTTCTTGGATGAAATTAGAAAAGTTTCCAAATATGATGTAGATGCTTTTAGAATAAAATGGTTGGAAAATTTTGGTTTTGACAACCAAAAAGCTACTGAATTACTATTGAAAAATGAATCGATAAAGGCGTTATTAGAAATTCAAAAACTTAGGAATAAGCCGTTTATAGAAAAGCAAGATGTTTTTGTAAAAACAATGCAATCGGATGCGTATTTTCCAATAAAAGAAGAAATTATTTACCAAATTGAGAACGTTTTATTTGCTGATAAAGCAGCGCTTTTACGTTTGGGATTGGCAACAAATGACGTAAATGTTCGACAAGCAATTGCAAATACTACACCAAAAATACCATTAGAATTCAAAGTGGAATTTGAGACATTATTAGATGATAAATCCTATATAACTAGAGAAGTTGCGTTAAGTTCATTGTGGTCGCAATTTCCTGAAGACCAAATTAAGTATCTTGAAAAATCAAAAGATTGGGTTGGTTTTAACGATAAAAATCTTCGTATTCTGTGGCTGACATTAGCACTTGGAACAAAAGAGTATGAATTGGATAATAAAGCCAAATTATATGACGAATTGCTAGATTATTGTTCTCCAAAATTCGAAAGTTCCATTCGTCAAAATGCACTAGAAAAGGTACTTTTTATAAATGAAAAAGACAAAAATGTGTTGCCATTTATAGTGAACGCTTTGGTTAGTCATAAATGGCAATTTTCAAAATTTGGCAGAGATAAAATAAGATTGCTCTTGAAAAATCAAAATGTGAGAAGCTATTTTGAAATGGTACTACCTAATTTAAACAAAGAGGAAAGTGCTGCTCTTAGTAAATTATTAAGTGAATAAATTAAAAAATAATATTTTTTACTTATATTTGATACTTATTAACCTCTTAATAAAGACATTATGATTTCAAAAAAACTTTTTCTTTTGGTTTTGCTGCTTCCATTTTTATTCAGCAGTTGTAGTAATGATTCTGGGAACAATGGGAATTCAATCGATACTCCATTAAACTTTGGAAGTGAAGTCTCAAAAAATTTTACTGGACAAATTGTTGATGAAAACAATTCTCCTTTATCAAATGTAGCAATTACAATTTCAAACAAAACTGCTATAACGGATGTTAATGGTATTTTCATAATTAGTGCTGCTACCGTTCATGATAAATTTGCTTACATAACAGCAAAAAAAGCCGGTTATATTGATGGTTCTCGTTCATTAGTTCCTACAAGTGGTATTAATAATGTGAAAATTACCATGCTTACTGGAACTGTAATTGGAACTGTAAATTCAGGAAATTCAGGAGCTGTTTCATTGCCAAATGGAACTAAAGTTACTTTTGATGGTAATTTTAAAACTGAAACGGGTCAAGCCTATTCTGGTAGTGTAAGTGTGATTATGCATCATCTGAATCCCTCAGATCCAACTATTTTAGACAAGATGCCGGGAATGTTATTGGCTCAAAATTCCAATGGAGAACAACGTGTTTTGGAAACTTACGGTATGTTAAATATAGAAATGAGAGGCTCAAGTTCACAAAAATTACAGCTTACAACTAGTGCTCAAATTGAGATGCCAATTGCATCTTCACAATTAGCATCGTCACCAACAACAATTCCACTTTGGCATTTTGATGAAACTTTGGGTTATTGGAAAGAAGAAGGTTTGGCAACAAAGCAAGGAACGAAATATGTAGGAACGGTTTCGCACTTTTCATGGTGGAATTGTGATGTTCAGTTTCCAACAATCAATTTGACTGTAACGGTTGTAAATACTGTTGGATCACCATTGTCAAACTTAAAAGTTGCATTACGAAGAGCTTCAAGCACCTATTCTGTTAATGGATTTACCAATAATTTAGGACAGGTTTGTGGATTGGTTCCAGCCAATGAAACATTGACAATGACTGTATATGATACTTGTGATAATGTAATTTATACTTCCTCTGTTGGTCCGTTTTCTGCAGATACTACTTTACCAAATGTTGTAATTACAAATTCTACAATACAATCAACTTTAGTTCAGGGAAATTTATTAAAATGTGATGGAACTAACGTTAGCAATGGTTATGTACTGTTGCATTACGGAAATCAAAATGTGTTGGCAAACGTTACAAATTCTTCCTTTAGTTTTACTATGTTAGTTTGTAGCGCAACAAATACAGGCTTTACTTTACAAGGTTTTGACTATGAAAATTTGCAAACTACAAATCCGATAAATTTCACTTTTACCAACCCTATAACAAATGTTGGAAATCTAACGGCTTGTAGTACTATTTCAGAGTTTATTTCTTATCGAATTGACACAAATCCAATTAAATATATTATTGCGAATATTACAGCTTCTGGAAGAGGAACCGCTTCTGGAACCACTAATGGATTATCTATTTCTGCTTATAGTACCGTGGCACCCAACACCACTCAAGGTTTCTATTTGTTTGGAAACACCAATATACCAGGAATTTATACTTCTTCATTATTTTCAATTGAATCGGCAGACACAGGAGCAATAAACGTGCAAACGATAAATACTGTTTCTTATAACCTTAGTAGTGTTGGTGCAATTGGACAATACATTGATATTACTTTTAATGGAACCTATACCAATACGACTGGTTCTCATTCAATTACTGGTGTAGCACATGTAATTAGAGATAATTGATATTTTTTAACTTAAATGACATAAAAAAACCTTTCAATTGAAAGGTTTCTTTATGCTAATAAATTCAAAAGTTATTTTAAACTTCCAACCATTTCTTCGGGTTTTACCCAAGCATCAAAATCTTCTGCAGAAACATAACCCAACCGAACCGATTCTTCTTTCAAAGTAGTTCCGTTTTTGTGCGCCGTTTGAGCAATTTCTGCTGCTTTGTAATAGCCGATTTTAGTATTTAGAGCGGTAACTAACATCAAAGAGTTGTTTACTAATTCTTCAATTCTTTTGTAATTTGGTTCAATTCCTTGTGCACAATGTTCATCAAATGACATACAAGCATCGCCTAATAAACGTGCCGATTGCAAGAAATTTGCAGCCATCAAAGGTTTGAAGACATTCAATTCATAATGACCTTGCATTCCACCAATTGAAATTGCGACGTCATTACCCATTACTTGTGCGCAAACCATTGTAAGTGCTTCACATTGTGTTGGATTTACTTTTCCGGGCATTATAGACGAACCTGGTTCGTTTTCCGGGATCAGGATTTCTCCAATTCCAGAGCGTGGTCCTGAAGCTAACATGCGTACATCATTTGCGATTTTATTCAACGAAACCGACACTTGTTTTAATGCCCCGTGTGTTTCTACAATTGCATCGTGAGCAGCCAAAGCTTCAAATTTATTTTCAGCCGTTACAAAAGGGTGACCTGTGAATTTTGCAATATATTCTGCTACTTTCACATCATATCCTTCAGGCGTATTCAATCCTGTTCCTACAGCAGTTCCGCCTAAAGCCACTTCCGATAAATGTGCTAACGTGTTTTTAATTGCTTTTAAACCGTAGTTTAATTGTGCTACATAACCAGAAATTTCTTGACCTAATGTAAGAGGTGTTGCATCCATCAAGTGTGTACGACCAATTTTTACAACTGTATTATAAGCAATTGCTTTTGCATGAAGTGTGTCTCTTAATTTTTCAATTCCAGGAATTGTAACTTCAACCACTGTTTTGTAGGCTGCAATATGCATTCCAGTAGGGTAGGTGTCGTTGGAAGATTGCGATTTGTTGACATCGTCATTCGCTTTGATGAATTGCTCGCCTTCCCCAATTTTAAATCCTTTTAAAACTTGTGCGCGATTGGCAACTACTTCGTTTACGTTCATGTTGCTTTGGGTTCCCGAACCAGTTTGCCAAATTACTAATGGAAATTCATCGTCTAATTTTCCAGCTAGTATTTCGTCGCAAACAATTGCAATGGCATCTCTTTTTTCTATTGGTAGCACACCCAAATCACAATTTGCGTAGGCTGCAGCTTTTTTTAAGTAAGCAAATCCTTCGATAATTTCTTTCGGCATAGATGCTGAAGGACCAATTTTGAAATTGTTTCTAGAACGTTCTGTTTGTGCGCCCCAATATTTATTAGCAGGGACTTTAACTTCACCCATGGTGTCTTTTTCGATTCTGAATTCCATTTTATTGTGTGTTTGTTATTTTATTGAGCGTGGTTTTAGGTTTAGCCCAGATTGAGCCGGTATCCTTTTTGGGTTTGAAGAATGAAAAACCATAAAGATAAAGGCGAAAGCTGGAAAGAGCTCCTAAAGATTTTTGTCAAAATTACGTATAAAAAACTATTTTTTAAAAATTGAGGGTGATTAATTGGTAAGAAAAAATAATAAACTTACATTTGTAATCATATTCAATAATTCCGATAATCATGTTTGAATTTTCACAGTACTTAGGATTTTTGCTTTTCTTAACCATCCTTACAATGGGGTTTTGGTTGATGTTTTTCTTAGTTGGTTTCGTTCAATATTGGATTGGCGGTGCTTTGTATGAAATGTATAAAGAAAGAAAAGCTAAAAAAGAGCAATCAGTTTAATCTGATTTTCCAAAAAAAAGGACCCGCAATAACGAGTCCTTTTTTTTATCCTTGAAAATCATCTCCGTTTTCACCACCACCTCGTTGCGGTTTGGCTCTCTCTTCTTTTTTCTTGTTGAATCGGTAGGTGAATGAAAGTGTTATTTGACGCATACTTCGCTGCATTTCAGTATAAGATTTCAGTACGTTTGGAATAAAAGTGTTGTTCATTCTTTTTCTTGAATTGAATACGTCTTGAACATTAAGTGAAAGCGTTGCTTTGTCTTTTAGTAGGTCTTTGCTAAAGCCTAAATTAGCTCCATATACTCCCAAACTTTTTCCTTGCGCATTATTTTGAGGACCATTATAGGTTACATTTGATTGCCAATCGATTTTGTATGGTAATGAAATTTTAGAAGTTAAACGGGTAAACCAAGAATTAGAGGTGTTATCAAAATTTTGAACAACTACTACATTTTGTGAATTGGTGTAGGTATAATCACCTTGAGTTTCATTTTGGAAGAAGTTGAAATTACTATTTAATTTCCACCATTTATAGGGTGAATAATTCAATGTAAATTCAAATCCATAGCGATATTCTGTTGCTAAGTTGATAGGTGTTGATAAAATAACTGGGGTTCCGTTTACAAAAGCACCACTTTCACGTCGTATAAATTGGAAAGAATCGGAAGTTTTATTCAAATACATTGAGGTGTTGAAAGTCAATTTGTCCCAACGTTTTAAATATCCAAAATCTATAGTGTTTGTAATTGATGGATTAATATTTGGATTTCCTTTGAAAATATTGATGTTACTTGCATAGCTGGAAAAAGGGTTTAGATATCGACCTCTTGGTCTTGAAATTCTTTTGCTGTAGCTAATTGAGGCACTACTTTCATCTGAAATTTCATAGGTAAAGAAAGCACTCGGAAAAAAATTATTGTATTTTTTAGTGCTATATTCATCCGTTACTATTTGATTGATAATGATTTTTGAATCTTCCCATCGCATTCCGAATAAGAATGAAAATTTATTGATTTTGGTTCCAAATTGAGTGTACAATGCATTTATATTTTCCCTGTAATCTAGAATGTTTGTGTATTGTGTGTTAGGAGTATAGGTTCCATTTGTAGCTATAGTTCCCACTTTGTAATCGGTTAGTAATTTATTGAAATCTCCTTTGTAACCAAATTCAAATTGGCTTGCTTTACCAAAAGGAAGAACATAATCGGATTGAATTAAATTTCGATTTTGTTTTTGTTCGTTGCTTGTTTTTTCTAGTATTGAACTAGTTATCAAAGTATAATCTTTGTCTAAATCTGAAGCAAACGAACCGTCGATGGTAAATTTATGACCGTCACGTTTAAATTTTTTTGTAAAATTGGTATTGTATTCGGCACTTTTACTTTCATTTGACTGATTGTTATTTCTATAATTTGTGCCAGTATAAATGTGATTGACATCATAATTGGTGAAGCTTACCGTTTCGGGATTTTCGCCATTGTTGTTTCTGATGTTCATAGAATTAGACCAAGTCGTTGATTTGTTAACATACAAATCTATCCCAAAGTTGGAATTGTAACCATTGCTTATTCTTTCGTTTTTTCTTCGTTCGTCGATGAAATTACGGGTGCTACCATCTGCATTTAGATATTGAGTATTGAAAATGAATTTACCTGGATTTGTTCTGTAATTGTAACCTGTTGTTGTAAAAACATTAAATTTTTCAGATTTATAATTGATGTTTCCAGAAAGACCATAATTTTCAGGATTTCCTACTGACCCAATAACTGTTCCGTTAAGACCTTTGTTTTTACCTCTTTTTAGAATAATGTTTAAAAGACCACCGCCACCTTCAGAATCATAACGGGCAGATGGATTGGTAACTACTTCAACTTTATCAATTGCATCGGCTGGAATTAGACGCAAAGCTTCAGATATATTAATGGCATTAGAAGGTCTTCCATCAATTAAAATTCTAACATTTGAATTTCCTCTCAAACTAACTGCTCCATCAGAATCAACAGAAACAGATGGAATATTGTCTAAAACATCACTTACTGTTCCTCCTTTAACCATTAAATCCGAACCTACATTGTAAACTTTCTTATCTAATTTTATTTCAACTGTTGTTTTTTCAGATCTAATTACGACCTCATTCAACTGATTGGCGTCCTCTATTAAGGCAATTTGTCCTAAATTAGTATTGTCTTTAAATAGTTGTTGTTTAAGTTCGTTAGATTTAAAGGATATGAATTCAATCTTAACATCGTAACTTCCAGGGTTAATTTCAATATCAAATTCTCCTTTTGCATTTGTAATTCCACCGAAAATAACTTTAGGATTTCTGTTATTTATGAAGGTAATCGTAGCGTATTCTAGTACTTGTTTACTAACTTTTTCAATAATATTCCCTGTAATTTTGATTTTTTTAGCTTCAGGTCTTTTTTGTGCAAAATTCAAGAATGAAATTGAAAGCACCACAAATGTGATTACTGTTTTTAAATTTTTCATATAATATAAATCCTTTTTTGTAGGACTGCAAAAATAAAAATTGGTTTAAGCAACGCCTCACAAAGGTTTGTTAAATTAATTAAATTCCTTTGTTTTAATTTTTTTATTATATTTTCAAATTACGCAATCGTAATGCATCTCATTCCAGAAATTGTATAGGTATTTGTCATAGGGTTTTGCTTTTTTTTGCGAGCTATTTTTTATTTTAGTCTTTATCGATTCCTCTTTTAAAAAAACAAAAAATAAAATTTTGTTGCGTACCAAATGGGGTTGTATGATCTTCGGTAAAGCAATTGATAGCCTGAAATTCGTTTTTAAATAGGGACGATAAAGTTTCTTTTGTATATTGTTTGATATCTAGTCCGCTACATTTTTTAGGACCATTTTCGGAAAAAGTTCCAATTATTATGTAATTTGAAACGAATTTTTTTATGATTGATACATATGAATTAATTTGTTCCTGAGTAGTCAAAAAATGAAAAGCAGCTCTGTCGTGCCAAACATCGTATCGAGTTGTTGGGACAAATTGGGTTATGTCCGAAACTATCCAATTAATTTTATTGGCTTTTGAACCTAATCGAAGTTGTGCTTTTTCAATTGCTTTCTCTGAAATATCCAAAACAGTTATATTTTCAAATCCTTCCTCAAGTAAAAAATCTACCAATTTACTATCGCCGCCTCCAATATCGATAATTTTCGCTTTTTTGTTTAACCTAAAGTTATGAATAAAATTTAGCGAAGTTTTTGGGATTTCTTGTGTCCAACTAACTTGTTCTGGGTTTTTAGTTTCATAAACTGTTTCCCAATGTTTTTTCATTGCGTTTTCCATTCTTGAATTTTTATAGAAAATAAAGTCAAATAATTCATTTATAAATATATAAAATTACATTCGTTTATTCTTAATAAAATGTAAGTTATAGATTTAAAATAGTTTTTTCGGAGGGACACGCCCAAATAAAATAAACTATTGAAGTATATTCCAGCAGATTTTCAACAATAAATAATTACATAAAATTAATGAATGGCGAGTGCAATCATACACGATTTCATGCTTTGGTAGGTTCTTTCGATATCATTGTCGAGTCCAATTGAAAAACGAATTAAACCATCGGTTAAGCCCATTTCTTTTTGTTCCTCAAAAGGAATCTCACTGGATGTAGACGTTCCCGGTGCGCTGAACAAGGTTTTATAGAATCCTAAACTCACCGCCAAATAACCTAAATTTTTGCTTTGCATCAATTCCATCAAGGCGTTTGCTTGGTCCAAAGTACCCACATCCAGCGTCATCATTCCGCCAAAACCATATTCTGGATTAATCATATTCTTGTATATTTCGTGACTTGGATGACTTTTTAAACCAGGATAAACGGTTTTTATACCATCTTTCTCGAATCGTTCTGCCAAATATAGTGCATTATAACTGTGTTGTTTCATGCGGATGTGCAACGTTCGAAGGTTTTTCATGACACTTGCCGAACGCAAACTGTCCATTGTAGGTCCTAAAAGCATGCTTGCCCCGTTATTTACATTTTTTAAACTATCGATAAATTCTTGAGAGGCACAGGTTACTCCGCCCACAGTATCACTGCTTCCGTTGATATATTTCGTCAAACTGTGAATCACAATATCTGCTCCTAAAAGTGCTGGCGAAACGGATAATGGCGAAAATGTATTGTCAACCACCAATTTCAAATTATATTTCCTGGCAAGTTTCGATAAACTGGCAATATCGGCAACTTCTAGCAACGGATTGCTCACGGTTTCACAATATAAAACTTTGGTTTCTGGTGTAATTGCGGCTTCTACAACGGCTAATTTTGTGATGTCAACAAACGTGGTTTTGATGCCAAATTTAGGGGTAAAATTCTTCAAAAACGCATACGTTCCGCCATAGATTGTTCGGCTCGAAACAATGTGGTCGCCCTGTGCGCACAACTGCAAAAGGGTGGGAGTGATGGCACCCATTCCCGATGCTGAAACATTTGCAGATTCTGTGCCTTCCATTGCTGCCATTGCCTTGTCGAGGTATAAATTACTCGGTGATGAGTGTCGAGAATACAAATAACAGCCTTCGGCATTGCCTTCAAATGTGTCGAACATGGTTTTTGCCGATAGAAAAGTATAGGTCGAACTATCAGAAATGGATGGATTTACGCCTCCAAATTCTCCAAAATATTGCAAGTCCTGAATGTTGTCTGCGGGATTAAAATTTTCCATAGGTATTTTATTTAGTTTTTTTAGGAGCTTCCTGCCTGCCGGCAGGCAGGTTTCCAGCTATCCGTTGCAATCTACTTTTACCTGCCTGTCGGCAGACAGGTCTGGGCTAGGTTTTTTTCGTTTATTAGTATGTTTTAATTTTAAATTAAACACATTCAAAATAACAAAATAGCAGATTTATATACAATACAATCAATTATATTTAGATTAATTTATTGTTTAATTACTTTTTAATAGTTTAATTTTCTATTTTTGTAATTAAATACAATGGTTATTAGATTTTTTTAAACCTTTCCAATTTTAAATATTTGTAAAACTAAAAAGATATGGATTTAATAGATAAAAAATTACTGTTCCTGCTTCAAACCGATAGCAAAAAAACAACAAAAGAGCTTTCGTTCAAACTTAATTTGTCAGTAACTGCCGTGTATGAACGCATCAAAAAATTAGAACGTGAAGGAATTATCGACAAATATGTGGTATTGGTAAACCGCTCCAAAGTCGATAAAGGATTTGTGGTTTTTTGTCATCTTAAACTCATTCAGCACACTAGAGAATTCCTAACCAAGTTTGAAAGTGAAGTGGTTAAACTCTCAGAAATTTTAGAATGCCACCACGTGAGCGGGGATTACGACTACATTTTGAAAATTGCAGTCAAAGATATGGAAGCCTATCGGGAATTTCTAGTAAACAAATTGACTACATTAGAACACATTGGCAGCACCCACAGTACATTCATGATTAGTGAGGTAAAATATACCACTTTAATAGAAGTTTAAATTTAGAAATGAAAAAGTGTAAAAATAGTTTTTAAATTTCTTAATTTTGTGCAACATTTATAAAACACATCAAAATATATATTATGAGTTCATTTGACGTAGTCATCATCGGATCAGGACCTGGAGGATATGTAGCTGCAATTCGTTGCGCACAATTAGGAATGAAAACTGCCATTATAGAAAAATATTCAACACTTGGTGGAACGTGCCTGAACGTGGGATGTATACCATCGAAAGCCTTACTTGCTTCGTCCCACCATTATAGCGAAATTGCACATTTTGCTGAACACGGAATTGAAGTTTCTGGAGAAGTAAAAGTGAATTTAGAGAAAATGATTGCTCGCAAACAAGCAGTTGTAGATCAAACTTCTGGTGGTGTGAAATTTTTAATGGATAAAAATAAAGTTACTGTTTTTGAAGGATTAGGTTCTTTTGAAAGTGCTACTTCTGTTAAGGTAACTAAAGCAGACGGAACTTCGGAAACTTTAGAAGCTAAAAATATAATTATTGCAACGGGTTCTAAACCGTCTTCGTTGCCATTTATTAAAATAGATAAAGAAAGAATTATCACTTCTACTGAAGCTTTGAAATTGAAGGAAGTGCCTAAGCACCTTGTAATTATTGGAGGTGGTGTTATCGGTATCGAATTAGGACAAGTATATCTTCGTTTAGGAGCGCAAGTTTCGGTCGTAGAATTCATGGATAGAATTATTCCAGGAATGGACGCTTCATTATCTAAAGAATTAACAAAAGTTTTTAAGAAACAAGGAATGAAATTCTATGTTTCTCATAAAGTGAAATCGGTGGAACGTTCTGGAGATGTAGTTACGGTTCAAGCTGAAAATGCGAACGGCGAAACTATTACTTTAGAAGGCGATTATTCCTTAGTTTCTGTAGGTCGTAGCCCTTTTACAGCAGGATTAAATGCAGAAAAAGCGGGAGTTAAAA
>CAMCDQ010000046.1 GCA_945873505.1 Chitinophaga pinensis | reverse complement strand
AAAATATCAGTAATAAAGTTAAAAATAATATAATTTCAATAGACAGCATAGACGAATCAATTATAAATCAGCATCTTTACACGCAAGATTTACCTGAGGTAGATTTATTAATAAGAACGAGCGGCGAACATCGTATTAGCAATTTCTTGCTCTGGCAAATAGCTTACGCAGAATTATATTTTACAGATGTATTATGGCCTGACTTTAAAGAAGACGATTTATATGAAGCCATCATTAGCTATCAGAAAAGAGAACGTAGATTTGGAAAAACAAGTGAACAAATTAAATAAATTATTAGTGTTAAATAAAAGCATACAATTATTCTTTACGATTATATTTTTCGGAAGTATTTCACAAATAGCAGCACAAGAAAGAGTTCCTTTTGACCAAGGCAAAAAATACATTCTTGGAGATGTAAACGTCTCAGGAAAAATCAGTTTCAACAAACAAACTGTAGTTACCTTTGCAGGTCTTGAAAAAGGTCAAAACATAACCGTTCCTGGAGAGGAAATTAGTAACGCTATAAAAAAATTAGGAAAATTAGGCCTGTTTGGTGAAATTGATTTCTATGTAAACGAAATAAAAGGCGACAGTATTTTTCTTGAATTAAACATCAATGAATTGCCAAAACTTACCAACGTAAAATTTACAGGAATTAAGAAAAGTAAAATTGAAGGTTTAATAAAAGACAATAGTTTAACGGCTGGTAAAGTAGTAAATGAAAACTTATTAACTACTTCAAAAAACTACATAGAAAACAAATACAAAAAAGACGGATATTACAATACCAAAGTCAACATCAATACTATAATTGATACTACTGAGGCTAACAGAGTAAAACTTTTAATTGCAATAGACAAAGGCGATAAAATTAAAATTAGCGCTATCCATTTTAACGGAAATGAAAAATTTTCTGATAAAAAACTTCGTGGAGCAATGTCCAATACCAAACAAATAAATCCATTACGAATTTTAAAAGCATCCAAATATATTAAAGAAAAATACAAAGAAGATTTAGTTAAAATTATTGATAAATACAAAGAAAAAGGTTTTAGAGATGCTCGAATTGTTTCTGATAGTGTGATTTTTAATAAAGCTAAAAACGCCTTGACTATCAACGTTAATATCGAAGAGGGTAATAAATATTATTTTGGAGATATCAAATTTCTTGGAAATAGCGTTTATTCAGACCAAAGTTTAAAAAGTATTTTAGGGTTAAAAAAAGGAGACATTTACAACGGCGTTTTACTTGAAAAAAGAATTGCCGACAAATCAAAACCTGATGGAGAAGACATTACCAATTTATACCAAAATAGCGGGTATTTGTTTTCAAATATCAATGCCGTAGAAGTTAAAACTGCAAATGATACAATTGATTTTGAAATTAGAGTTACCGAGGGTCCAATTGCCTATTTTAATAAAATTACGGTGGTTGGAAATGACAAAACAAACGATGAAGTAATTTACCGCGAGTTACGAACAAAGCCAGGAGAAAAGTATAGTAAAGATGACCTAGTTCGTACCATTCGCGAAATTGGACAATTAGGATTTTTTGATCCAGAAGCTATTGATCCTAAATTCAAAAATGTAGATTCTGCAGCAGGAACTGTTGATATTGAATACAACTTAGTTGAAAAAGGGTCAAGCCAAATTGAACTTCAAGGTGGTTATGGCGGAGGTGGTTTCATTGGAACATTGGGACTGTCCTTCAACAACTTTTCGATGAGAAATATTTTTAACAAACAAGCTTACAAACCTTTACCAATGGGTGACGGACAAAAAGTATCTTTGAGACTACAAGGAAGTACTTATTTTCAAACCTACAGCATGTCTTTTTCTGAACCTTGGTTTGGAGGTAAAAAACCAGTGCAATTTAGCACTTCATTGTCTTATAGTAAACAATTTTTGAATAATTACAGCACGGGTTCAGTAGACAAAAGTAAAAGCTTTAATATACTTTCTGCGTCAATTGGATTGGCAAAGAGATTAACCGTACCAGATGATTCATTTATACTTTCCAATGCAATTAGCTTTCAATATTATGATTTGAACAATTACAATACAGGATTATTTACTTTTGGAAATGGATCATCACGTAACTTCGCTTATACCATAGGATTGAGTAGAAATAACAAAGGTGTAAACCCGATTTTCCCAACGTATGGATCTGAATTCAGTGTTTCAGCTAAATTTACTCCACCTTATTCCTTATTTAACAAGGTTGATTATGCAAATTTAGGAAATGAAGAAGCGTATAAACTAACAAATACGGGCGAGGGATATTTTGATGCAAATGACAATTGGGTTGGAACCGGACAATTCGTTCAAACAGAAGTGATCAATGGATTTAACGTGTTGGTTTTGTCGGATGCTGCAAATGCTGATGCTGACCAGTCAAAAATTGACCAGAAAAAATTCAATTGGTTAGAATATTATAAAATAAAATTCAAAGCGGATTGGTTTACAAAAATTTATGATAAATTAGTACTTCGGTCTTTGGGTGAATTTGGATGTTTAGGCACATACAATCAAGATAGAGGCATGGTTCCTTTTGAAAGATTTTTTGTAGGTGGTGACGGATTAGCAAATTTTGCATTAGACGGAAGGGAAGTAATTGGTTTGAGAGGTTATCCAAATCAATCTTTAACACCAACAGATAGTAAAGGAGCTCAGAATGGCGCAACGGTTTACAATAAATTTTCACTGGAATTAAGATACCCATTGACCTTAAAATCGTCTGCATCAATATATGCATTAACTTTCATTGAAGGTGGTGCAGCTTATGATTCCTTTAAAAATTATAATCCATTTGTATTGCAACGTTCTGCAGGATTTGGTTTGAGAGTATTTATGCCTGCCTTTGGATTGTTAGGAATTGATTTTGGTTACGGTTTTGATGCTTTGCCAATTCAAGGATTAACCAAACCAAACGGTTGGGAAACGCATTTTATAATTGGTCAACAATTTTAAATTAAGACATTAATTTTATAATAAATTTAGTATGAGAAAACAATTTTTATTACTTTTGACACTTTTATTTTCGTTTTTATCTTTTGGTCAGACAAAAGGAGTGAAAATTGGTTACATCGATATGGAATACATTTTGCAAAATGTACCAAATTATGCTGATGCAAAGAACCAATTGGAACAAAAAGCCCAAAAGTGGAAACAAGAGATCGAAGTTAAAAAAAATGATGTTGTAAAACTTAAGGACGCTTTAAAAACAGAACAAGTTTTATTGACAAAAGAACTAATTGCCGAAAAGCAAGAAGAGATTTCGACACTAGAGTCAGAATTATTGGAATACAATCAGAAAAGATTTGGCCCAACTGGCGATTTGATTATTCAAAAGTCAGTATTAGTTAAGCCTATTCAAGACCAAATTTTTTCGATAGTACAAGATATATCTGAAGCTAAAAAATATGATTTTATTTTCGATAAATCATCTGATTTGACCGTTTTGTTTGCAGCAAAAAGATATGACATTAGCGACCAAGTATTACGGGTTTTAAATAGATCCGAAAAAAGGGAGCAGATGACTAAAAAACAAATCAAATTAGAAGAAGAAAAAGAAGCTAAAGAAGATTTTGTAAAAGAAAATCCGCAAATGGCAGAAAGACAAAAAATTCTTGACGATAAAAAAATTGCTAGAGACCAACTTGCTGCAGAGAAAAAAGCTGCTGCCGAGGAAAAGAAAAAAGTAGCAGAAGAAAATAGAAAAAAATTACTTGCAGAGAAAGATGCAAAAAAAAATGGCACGATTCCTGCCAAAGATTCTATAACAACATCTAAAACAACCACTGCAAAAAAAGTTGTTGAAGATGCCAAACAAGCCGCTGCTGCTCTTAGAGCAAAAACGCTAGAAGATAGAAAAACAGCTATTGAAGATAGAAAAAAGAAAATATTAGAAGATCGAGAAGCTGCTAAAAAAGCAAAAGAAGAAAAATTAAAAGTTAAACCAATAAATTAATAATTAATACTTAAAATGATGAAACAATTAAAATGCTTACTAATAGCTGCGGTCTTATTCTTAGGAGCAAGTCAAATTGCTAATGCACAATCAAAAACTGCACATGTTGAAGTTAACGAAATAATGACAAAGATGCCAGCCATTCTTGAAGCACAAAAACAATTAGAAAAACTAAGTGTAGAATACCAAGCAGTATACAAAACTATGGGTGAAGAATACCAAGCAAAAATTAAAAAATACGAAGGTGAAGTTGCAACAGTATCTGAAAAAATGAACATTGAGCGTCAAAAAGAAGTTCAAGATATGGAAAAAAGAATTCAAGAGTATGGCCAAACTGCACAAAAAGAATTACAAACTAAAGAAGCTGATTTAATGAAACCTATCCAGGAAAAAATTAAAGCTGCTATTCAAAAAGTTGGTAAAGCTAAAGGGTTTCAATATGTATTGAATGCTGAAAGTCTTTTACTAGCTGATGGTCCAAACTTAACTTTAGACGTTAAAAAAGAATTAGGTTTTTAATCTAACTCACATAAAAATATTTAAAACTGCTCAAAATTTGAGCAGTTTTTTTTTACATTTGTTTTTATGAATAACAATAATAATCCCATAGGCTTATTTGACTCTGGTATTGGTGGCACTTCCATTTGGAAAGCCATCAACCAATTACTTCCGAATGAAAATAGTATTTATCTAGCAGATAGTAAAAACGCCCCTTATGGTGAAAAGTCTAAAGAGGAAATTATTGCATTAAGTAAAAAGAACACCGAATTACTATTAGAACTCAATTGTAAAATTATTGTCGTTGCCTGCAATACGGCAACTACAAATGCTATTAAAGAACTTAGAGCAACATACGACATTCCGTTTATAGGAATTGAACCCGCAATAAAACCAGCCGTTAATAATTCGAAAACACAGACGATAGGAATACTGGCAACCAAAGGAACTTTAAGCAGTGAACTATTCAACAAAACCATTGAATTGTATCAAGGCACTAACATAATAGAGCAAATTGGACATGGTTTAGTAGAATTAATTGAGAATGGAGCAATCAATTCACCTGAAATGGAAAAGTTACTACAATCCTATCTAACTCCAATGATCGAAAAAAATATAGATTATTTAGTTTTAGGATGCAGTCATTACCCTTATCTCATTCCAAAAATAAAAGCAATATTACCAACACACATTCAAATTATAGATTCTGGAGAAGCCGTAGCTAGACAAACGCAAGCTGTACTAAAAGAGAAAATTGGATTTAGTACCATTGAAAAAAGCAGTGCTGTTTTTTATACAAATGGAAATCCTAAAGTACTTTCCGAGCTTTTGGAAAATAAATATCCCGTTTTAGAAAGAGACTTCTAAAAATCTATTGCTCTTTAAACCAACCGGAATACATCACGTAATTATTCGATATGCGTTCTATTTCACCCGCAAAATCTGATTGATCTATCTCTTTTATTTTTTTAGCTGGAACACCTGCCCAAATAGTTCCTGATGCCACAACTGTATTTTGAGTAATAACAGCTCCTGCAGCAACAATCGAATTACTTTCAATTACACAATTATCCATAACAATGGCGCCCATACCAATCAATACATTATCATGGATTGTACAACCATGAACAATAGCATTGTGTCCTATTGAAACATTATTACCAATTATAGTTGGGTGTTTTTGATAGGTACAATGTACAATCGCGCCATCTTGAATATTGACTTTATTTCCAATTGAAATTGAATTTACATCTCCTCGGATTACAGCATTAAACCAGACACTACAATTAGCTCCAAAAGTTACATCCCCAACGATTGTAGCATTTTCAGCAACATAACAATCTTCTGGTATTGAAGGCGATTTTCCGTTTACAGATTTTATCAACATAATTAAAAAAAATAGTCCCGACTTTAATCGGGACTGAATTTATACTCTTTATATATTTAATTAATTGCAGGACAATTACAGCTATATTTTTCTGGCTCACAGAATAAATTTAAACCAATTGTAATTTGATGAAACCCACGATTATCAAATTTAACATCCCCAAGTAACTGAGAATAGGTATATGCAAACATGAAGTTTTTATAATTAACGCCCAAAATAGGACTCACATATTGTAATTTTTGCTCTGCAATTCCATTACCATTTATATACTGTGCACCATCAAGACTTCTTCTATATGATAAACCTCCCCAAATTTTTCCGCCGTCAAAATTTTTGTACCCTTTTAAGTTAAAATCAATAGAACTTTCTTTCGTTTTTTCAATAGTTTGAAACATAATTGAAGGCTCCCACAAAAAAGCATCTGCTTCTCCAAAAGTATATCCAGCACTTAAAATAACTTTTCTAAGGTTGTCACTTTCATATTCAGTATAAATATTTCTTCTTGTTTCAATAGCATTTTTAACAGTTAAATGTGTGTAGAATTCCAAATAATTATAAGAAGCTCCGATATCAAAATTTACATACGATTCTTTTTGAATTATAGTTCCGTCAACAATTGGGTCATAATTTCCTGAATTTCTAAATTGCGTTTCATCCAATTGGCTTTGAATTAAAACGCCACTAATACCAAAAGACAATTGATTCAAATCAATATCATCTCTTGAAAACATCAAGTGATGCGCATACGTAAATTTAACCCCTTTTTGAGAATGATACCCATTTTTATCACTAAAAAGTATCATACCAACACCTGATTTTTCATCTAAGCGCCCATTAATACTTAGCGTTTGTAATTGAGGCGCATCTTCTTGTCCAAACCATTGTTTACGTGCAGTTAGTCTAATTTTAGTACAACTAGAAGCCCCAGCCATTGAAGGGTGAATTAAATAATAATTATCTGATAAATAATCTGAATAAACTGCAACTCCTTCTTGAGAGTATGAAATTTGCGCAATAAATAGTAGAGCTAATAAATACAATTTTTTTAAATTCATCTCTATTTAATCTTTTATAATGTGGAATATCATTTATTATTTTAGTCTTTATTATAAAAAAAAATAATCTTTTCAATATTGAAAAACCTCATGAAAGGAAATTAATTTAAAAAAAATAAAATTTAGTTTAGAATCAAAATCCAATTCATTTACTATAATAAAGTGTTCAAATATATAAATTTTTGTGTAATTAATCTAACGCAACGTAATATATTTAAAACAAAATAACATTTAAAAAAATTAGAAAAAGAAATTAAATAATCAATCCGCTTTATTTTAAAAAAAATAGGCATTCCTTTTCTGAATTCAAAGTAAATTTAAATGAAATGATTTACCTTTGTAACTTATAATTTAAGGATATTAAATTCAAAAAATGATAAAAATCACTATAAAAAGCACCGAAAATCCTGCAATTCTAAAGTTTGAATTTCCAGATTTCATAACCCAAAACGAAAGTTTTGAGTTTAAAAATATTGACGAAGCCAAAGCATCTCCTCTCGCTCAACAATTATTCTACTTACCCTTTGTGAAAACAGTTTACATTTCTGGGAATTTCATCGCCATAGAACGCTTCACTATCGTAGAATGGGAAGATGTTCAAGATGCGGTTACCGAACAAATTGAAGAATTCGTTAATAACGGTGGTACTATTATTACGGTTGATGAAAATAAATCCAAGAAACAACCCATCACGGTTTATGGTGAAACGACACCAAATCCAGCCGCACTAAAATTTGTTGTGAGTAGAATGTTGACTAAAAACGCTATCGAATTCAAAAATATTGATGCTACAGCAGCTTCCCCATTGGCAAAAGAATTGTTCAATTTTCCTTACGTGAAAGAAGTTTTCATTGACGAAAATTATATTTCTGTAACCAAATATGAAGTCAACGAATGGAACGAAATTACCTTGGAATTGCGTTCGTTCATAAAGCAATTTATCGAAAATGGCGGTATCGTTTTAGACGAAACCTTATTGATAACCGATACAAAACAAGAGAAACAGCAAATAAAAAACTTCGATAGTTTAGACACCACATCGCAACAAATTATCAATATTTTAGAAGAATATGTAAAGCCTGCTGTAGCTGCCGATGGAGGAAATATTCTTTTTGATTCGTACGACGAAAAAGAAAAACGTGTGAAAGTAATTTTACAAGGTGCTTGCAATGGCTGTCCATCTTCTACATTTACTCTGAAGAGCGGCATCGAAAACATGCTCAAAGACAT
Source organism: Chitinophaga pinensis (assembly GCA_945873505.1). GTDB lineage: Bacteria > Bacteroidota > Bacteroidia > Flavobacteriales > Flavobacteriaceae > Flavobacterium. The sequence continues at coordinate 8,639 of CAMCDQ010000046.1, read as the reverse complement.
GCTCAAAGATGAAGACATTAAAGTAGAGGCCGTAAACGCCTAAGTAAGTCGAACGTTTTAATGTCTTAAAGTCAAAAGTCTAGAAATAGTTAAAAAAATATATAGAATCAGCCAATTACACTGACTACATAAACTTTATTAGTAACAAATTAGCGTTTTTAGAAACACTTTTTTTAGGAGCTACCTGCCTGCCGGCGGGCAGGTTTCCAGCTATTCGTTGCAATCCACGCCCAAAAGCGTGGGATTTTCACTGCAAACGAAGTTGACTGAACCCCAGTGAAAATTAAAATGGAGTGAAAATCTGAGCTAAAAAATACACCATGAACGAACTAAATTCCGAAACCAGTCCGTATCTTTTGCAACACGCAAACAATCCTGTGCATTGGAAAGCGTGGAACTCCAACTCATTGGCTACAGCCCAAGAACACAACAAACTTATCATCGTTAGTATTGGTTATTCGGCATGCCATTGGTGCCATGTTATGGAACACGAAAGTTTTGAAAATAAGGAAGTAGCACAAACCATGAACCAACATTTCATCAACATCAAAGTGGATCGCGAAGAACGCCCCGATGTCGATGCCGTTTATATGAAAGCCGTTCAAATAATGACAGGACGAGGCGGTTGGCCATTAAATATTGTGGCACTTCCTGACGGAAGACCCGTTTGGGGCGGTACCTATTTCCGAAAAGACGAGTGGATTTCAACGCTTGAACAGTTACAAACAATATACCAATCACAACCCGAAAAAATGATTGGGTATGCCGAAAAATTACACCTCGGAATTGAAAGTTTAGGAATGTCAAAAGCGGAAATTTCATCGAACACTTTAAACCAAAATAGCATTGAACCCTTAATTGAAAAATGGGTAAAAAGTTTCGATTTGGAATTTGGAGGAATGGCACGCGCACCAAAATTTATGATGCCCAATAATTACCAGTTTCTATTGCGATACGGTTTTCAAAAACAAAATCAGGAAGTGTTGGATTTCGTAAATCTTACCTTAAAAAAAATGGCTTTTGGTGGACTTTTCGATACCGTTGATGGCGGTTTTTCTCGCTATTCGGTCGATATGAAATGGCACGTTCCCCACTTCGAAAAAATGCTATACGACAACGGTCAATTAGTTTCTTTGTATTCAGACGCATATAAACTTACAAAAAATCCATTGTACAAAGAGGTAATTGAAAAAACATTGGCCTTCATTTCTAGAGAATTAACCAATTCTGAAAATGGTTTTTTCTGTGCCCTAGACGCCGATAGTTTAAATGAAAAGGAACACTTAGAAGAAGGTGCTTTTTATGTTTGGAAAGAAACAACTTTGCAAAATATTCTGAAAGAGGATTTCGAATTGTTTCGTCAGGTTTTCAATGTCAATGAATTTGGATATTGGGAAGAAGGCAATTATGTTTTAATTCAAAATCAAGAATTAGAGGCAATTGCAATCCAAAATAAAATTACCCTTTCTGAATTGCAAACCAAGAAAAAAACTTGGGAAAAATTGCTTTTCATAGAACGAGAAAAAAGAAGTAAACCAAGATTAGACGACAAAGTATTGACGTCTTGGAATGCCATAATGTTAAAAGGTTTTGTGGATGCTTATAAGGCACTGGGTGATACAAATTATTTAGAAATAGCCATAAAAAACGCCACATTTATCATTGAAAAACAATGGACGCCAGACGGTAATTTATATCATAATTATAAAGATGGAAAAAGCACTATAAACGGTTATCTTGAAGATTACTGTTTTGTAATTGACGCTTTTATTGCGCTTTATGAAGTGACAATAGATGAAAAATGGTTGCAAAATGCCAAGCATTTAACCGATTATTGTTTCGATTCTTTTTATGATGAAAAAACTTCCTTTTTTACCTTCACTTCTAAAATTGACGTGCCTTTAATTACTACTCATTTTGAAACTGAAGACAATGTTATCCCAGCTTCCAATTCGGTGATGGCAAATAATTTATTCAAGCTTAGTGTTTATTTTCATAATCCACATTATGATACAATTTGTAGGGAGATGCTTAAACAAATCATTCCAAACATTGATTATCCGTCGGGGTATTCTAATTGGCTGAATGTATTTATGAATTATTCTGAGCAGAACAAAGAACTAGGGATATGTGGGGAAAATGCTTTAAAATATATATCAAAAATTAATCAAAAATTCCTTCCAAACATAGTTGTTGCAGCAACAAAACAACCCACTTCTCTACCGTTTTTTAAGGACCGATTTGTTGAAAATCAATTGCTTTTCTACATTTGTCAAAACCAATCATGCTTGTTGCCAATGACAAAATTTGAAACTGTTTTGGAAATTTTAGCAGTTTAATTGAACTATAAATAATTCATTAAATTTCATAATTATATTAAATATTTTATCATCCACAAATCAATAGTAAAAATGTAGCATAACTTAATGAACCGTTTTTATTTGCATCTACACAACCCTATATAATTGACAGCTTTTGAAAGTCGAAAAAAGTGTTTTTTTAATTATTTGAACGCTGGAATTCCAGTAATGTCCATTCCCGTAATCAATAAATGAATGTCGTGTGTTCCTTCATAAGTAATCACAGATTCTAAATTCATCATGTGACGCATTATAGAATATTCTCCTGTAATTCCCATTCCGCCAAGAATTTGACGTGCTTCACGAGCAATAGTAATTGCCATTTCGACATTATTTCTTTTTGCCATCGAAATTTGAGCAGTAGTTGCCTTTCCTTCATTTCTTAAAACGCCCAAACGCCAAGTCAATAATTGTGCTTTAGTGATTTCAGTAATCATTTCGGCTAATTTCTTTTGTTGTAATTGCGTTCCAGCGATTGGTTTGTCAAACTGAATTCTTTCTTTTGCATAACGCAGCGCCGTGTCATAACAATCCATTGCTGCGCCGATTGCTCCCCAAGCAATTCCATAACGAGCAGAATCCAAACATTGCATTGGAGCCCCAAGACCTGTTTTGCCAGTCAATAAATTTTCTTTAGGAACTTTCACATTGTCAAAAATCAGTTCCCCTGTGGAAGACGCGCGAAGTGACCATTTGTTGTGGGTTTCAGGAGTTGTAAATCCTTCCATTCCACGTTCTACAATCAAACCGTGAATTCTACCCTCTTCATTTTTTGCCCAAACAATGGCAATATCTGCAAATGGAGCGTTAGAAATCCACATTTTGGCACCATTCAATAAATAATGGTCGCCCATGTCTTTATAATTGGAAATCATGCTGCTAGGATCAGAACCATAATTAGGCTCGGTCAAACCAAAGCAACCCATGAATTCGCCAGAAGCTAATTTTGGTAAATATTTCAACTGTTGTTCTTCATTTCCAAATTTCCAAATAGGGTACATCACTAATGAAGATTGAACAGAAGCTGTAGAACGAACACCAGAATCTCCTCTTTCTATTTCTTGCATAATCAATCCGTACGATATTTGGTCTAAACCCGCACCTCCATATTCTTCTGGGATATAAGGCCCAAATGCACCAATATCTGCCAAACCTTTTATGATTTGTGTTGGAAAAGCGGCTCTTTGAGCAAAGTCCTCAATAATTGGAGAAACTTCTCGTTTTACCCATTCCCGAGCAGCATCACGCACTAATTTGTGCTCCTCTGTCAATAATTCATCAAGGTTATAATAATCTGGAGCTTGAAATAAGTCTGGTTTCATGTTTTATCTTTTGGTTGAATCGCTAAAAGCGAAGTTCACTTTTTAATAATCTAATGCAAATTTACACAAAGAAATGTAACAAACCGATTAACAATTGTTATATTTTTTACTCTTTCTTTTGGAGCTATTTCCTGCTTTCCGTTGCAATCCTCGCTAAAAAGCGAGGGATTTCCACTTCACTCAGGGCTAGGGCTACATCTTTAAATAGAAATCTTTCGTAAGGGCAATATATTCTGGAGTATATTCGTGTCGACTAATTTCTATTACCAGTTCATCTGAAGTTAAAACTGATAATTCGAATCTTTTAAAAGCCAATAAACTTCGAATGATTTTGGTATTTTGAGCGCCTTTAACACGAGTAACTTTTATAGGAAAAAGTTCAACATTGGCGCACAATTCTATAAATCGATCTTCTTCATTAAATGGAATAATTACCGAAAAAATCCCATTTTCAGATAGTAATAAATCGGCGGCTTCTACTAAATCTTCAAAGGGCATCGCCTCTTGAAATCTCGCTAAATCGCGTTGTTCATTTTCTGAACGGTACTCTTCTGAAAAAAAAGGAGGATTGGAAACGATCAAATCATATTCATCTTCTGGCTCCTCCACAAATTCATCTAAACCCGCATGAAAACAAAACAATCGATCTCCCCAAGGTGAATTTTCGAAATTTTCAACCGCTTGTTCGAAGGCACTTTCATCAATTTCTAAAGCGTCAATTTGTTGGGCGGTGCTTCTTTGTGCCAACATTATAGCGATTATTCCGGTTCCCGTTCCAATATCTAAAACTGATTTAGGGTTGTTTTCTAATGGTGTCCATGCGCCCAACAAAACCCCGTCTGTTCCAATTTTCATGGCAGTCTGGTCTTGGTTTACAGAAAATTGTTTGAATTGAAATACTGACATCGTGATTTTAGAATTAAGATTTCAGAATTAAGAATTTATCAAATAACCGAATACACTTTAAAGGTACATATCGACTAAACCTTCTGGTAAATCCATAATGACTTTTTTGTTTTCTCTGTCAATTTTTACAAGAAAATGGTCAATCATGGGTATTAGCATTTCTACATCGCCATTAAGTACTTCAAAAAGTGGTTGTGCGGTTGTATCGTTTACAGAAACTATTTTTCCTATTATTCCACAACGTTTATCTTCAATTTCAAATCCGATAACTTCGTGGAAGTAGAATTTATTACCAGTGAGTTTAGGCAACATTTTTAATGGAAGATAGATTGCATTTCCAATAATGGCGTCTGCATCTTCTTCGGTAGTCATATCTTCAAATCTAATTCTAAGAAAATCATTTTTATGAAGGGAACTACTTTCAATAAAAAAAGGAACCAAGTGTTTGTTGCATTCAACAAACACTGATTCCAAATTTTCGTATAACTCTGGTTCGTCCGTATCTAAATAGGCAAGAACTTCCCCTTTGAAACTAAATTTTTTTGCGATTTTACCTAAATAGAAACAATCTTCTTTACGCATGAATCGCTAAATGAATTAAGCTTGAGCTTCTTCGTTATTTTCTTCGGCAGCAGGAGTTTCTTCAACTTCAGCAACAGCTTCTTCAGCTACAACTTCAGCAGCAGGAGCTTCTTCAACTTCAGCAACAGCTTCTTCAGCTACAACTTCAGCGGTAGGAACTTCTTCTACTTCCGCAACAGCTTCTTCAGCTACAACTTCAGCAACAGGAGCTTCTTCAACTTCTGCAACAGCTTCTTCCACTTCTACTTCTTCAACTGCAGACTCAGCAGCAATTGCATCAGCTTCAGCTTTAGCAGCATTTGCTAAACGTTTTGCATTTACATCTTGTTCTGCTTTGAAAGCTTTCGCTTTAGCATCTGCTTGTGCTTTTGTTAAACCGTCTTTTTTAGCATCAACTTTTCCAGATTTTGCTTCTAACCAAGCAGCTAATTTTGCATCAGCTTGTTCTTGAGTTAAAGCTCCTTTGCGAATTCCTCCGTCAAGGTGGTGTTTCAATAAAGCTCCTTTGTAAGATAAAATTGCTTTCGCAGTATCCGTAGGTTGAGCACCATTGTGTAACCATTTTACAGCGCTATCAAGATTTAAATCGATAGTTGCAGGATTTGTGTTTGGATTATAAGTACCAATTTTTTCTAGGTATTTACCATCTCTTTTTGAGCGAGCATCAGCCGCTACAACCCAGTAAAAAGGTTTTCCTTTTTTACCGTGTCTTTGTAATCTAATTTTTACAGACATAATCTTATGATTAAATTTTGAGGTACTCGACCTCTGTTAATTAAGGGTGCAAAGATACATAATTTTTTGAATGTAACTAACGTGCTGTTACTAAATTTTTTAAAAGCGAAAAAATAAATACAATTTAAGTTAATTTCTGTAAAAATTTTAGCATTTTTATATAATTAGTCTATTTTTGTACCAGTAAAAATGAAAAAATGAAAAAAATAATATCCTTATTTATAGTTATTATTGCTCTTTGCTCTTGTACACAAGAAGTGACGTTCAATAACCCTTCTGTTCAAGGGACAAAAGACAACTATTTTTGGAGAGCAAATGTGTTGTCTACAGCAACCGTTAATGCTATTGACAGCACTTTAACAGTAGTTGCTTTAAGTCAATTTGAAACATTAAAATTGAAAATGCCACTTCCAAATGCTACCAATCCTTGCCCAATTACAAGTATTCTTGGAACAGGTTCTGCAAGTGAAGCTACTTTTAGCTATGCTGTAAATGGGCAAAATTTATTTTATGCAACAGGCACAAATACTGATGACGGACAGATAATCCTTACTGAATACGACTCGGTAAATAAAACAGTAAGCGGAACGTATCGTTTCAATGCTTTTAATGTTGGCAACAATCCTCTGGGAAATCCTATTGTTAATTTCACTCAAGGCGTATTTTATAAGATTCCTGTTAATTAATAAATTATATAAATACAAAAAAGGCTCAATAAATATTGAGCCTTTTTTGTATTCTGTAATTAAAATTAATCTACTAAAACAATTACTTTGTTGTCTTTTAATTCAATAGTACCTGAATTAATAGCTAAAGTATAATTTTGATCGTTTACTTTATTAAATTGCTCTTCCGAGCCTTTATTAAAATCAAAACTCAAAGCAGCAATTTTAATCAATCCGTCTTTTAAAGTGGAAACAATTGGCGCGTGATTATTCAATAATTGAAAGCTACCATCTACCCCTGGAAGAGAAACCGAAGTTACTTCTCCTGAAAATAATTGTGCTTCTGGTGATACTATTTCTAAAATCATATATTTTTAGTTGATAGTTGATAGTTGATAGTTGATGGCTGTAAATCTAGCAACCAATAACAAACAACCAACAACCAATTACGCTTCTGCCAACATTTTTTCTCCTGCTTCGATAGCGTCTTCAATGGTTCCTTTTAGGTTGAAAGCTGCTTCTGGCAAGTGATCTAATTCTCCATCAATAATCATATTAAATCCTTTGATAGTATCTTTAATGTCAACCAAAACTCCTTTTAATCCAGTAAATTGTTCTGCAACATGGAACGGTTGAGATAAGAAACGTTGTACACGTCTTGCTCTTGAAACCGATAATTTATCTTCTTCAGATAATTCTTCCATACCCAAAATCGCAATAATATCTTGCAATTGTTTGTATTTTTGAAGTATTTCTTTTACTCTTTGTGCGCAGTCATAATGCTCATCACCAAGAATTTGGGGAGTAAGAATTCTAGAAGTAGAATCCAAAGGATCCACCGCTGGATAAATTCCTAATTCGGCAATTTTACGAGACAATACAGTTGTTGCATCAAGGTGAGCAAATGTCGTTGCTGGAGCTGGATCGGTTAAATCATCCGCAGGAACGTAAACCGCTTGTACCGATGTAATAGAACCTTTGTTTGTAGAGGTGATACGCTCTTGCATCGCTCCCATTTCGGTTGCTAATGTTGGTTGGTATCCTACCGCAGAAGGCATACGACCTAAAAGTGCCGAAACCTCAGAACCTGCTTGTGTGAAACGGAAGATGTTATCCACAAAGAACAATACATCTTTTCCTTGATCTGAACCTGCACCATCACGAAAATATTCTGCGATAGATAATCCTGACAAGGCTACACGAGCACGAGCTCCAGGAGGCTCATTCATTTGACCGAAAACGAAAGTAGCTTTTGACTCTCTCATTCCTGGCATATCCACTTTAGATAAATCCCATCCGCCTTCTTCCATAGAATGCATGAATTCATCTCCGTATTTTATAATTCCTGACTCTAACATCTCACGAAGTAAGTCATTTCCTTCACGTGTTCTTTCTCCTACTCCTGCGAATACAGAAAGTCCACCGTGACCTTTTGCTATATTGTTGATCAACTCTTGAATCAAAACTGTTTTACCAACACCAGCACCACCGAACAATCCAATTTTACCCCCTTTTGAGTAAGGTTCAATTAAATCGATTACTTTAATACCTGTAAATAAAACTTCAGAAGAAGTTGATAAATCTTCAAATCTTGGAGCTTGACGGTGAATAGACATTCCGTTTTCGCCTGTTTTTGGTAAATCTCCTAAACCATCAATGGCATCTCCGATTACGTTGAATAAACGACCGTAAACGTCAGGTCCAATTGGCATTTTAATAGGGTTTCCAGTACCTACCACCTCATATCCTCTGCTCAAACCGTCTGTTGAATCCATCGAAATGGTACGAACGGTATTTTCACCAATGTGAGATTGTACTTCAAGTACTAATAACGTACCATCTTTTTTAGTGATTTCTAATGAATCATAAATTTTTGGAAGTTCTACCTCTTTACCGTTGAATACTACGTCAACTACTGGACCAATGATTTGCGATACTTTTCCTATTACTTTTGACATTGCTTATGTATTTATTAAATAGCTAATTAGACTTATAAAAAACAAATTTTCTAAACGGAATATTTAGGTTTGTTTTTCAAGGTGCAAAGATAATTTTTTAAAACATAAAAA
>CAMCDQ010000045.1 GCA_945873505.1 Chitinophaga pinensis | reverse complement strand
AACGAAATTAAAAACTACTCTAAATACGAAAAAGGTATTAATGTGGTAGCAGTTTACGGTGGAGCTAGCATTACAGAACAAGCGAGAGACATTAAAAGAGGAGCACAAATTATTGTGGCTACTCCAGGAAGAATGCAAGACATGATTAATAGAGGTTTGGTAAACATTTCTCAAATTAATTACTGTATTCTTGACGAAGCAGACGAAATGTTGAACATGGGATTCTACGAAGATATCGTAAACATCCTTTCAACTACACCAGACGACAAAAGTACCTGGTTGTTTTCTGCAACTATGCCAGCCGAGGTGGCTAGAATTGGAAAACAATTCATGCACGATCCAGTAGAAATTACTGTTGGTACTAAAAACTCAGGTTCTGCAACGGTTTCACACGAATTTTACCTTGTAAATGCGCGTGATCGTTACGAAGCTTTGAAGCGTTTAGCAGATGCTAATCCAGACATTTTCTCAGTGGTTTTTTGTAGAACCAAACGTGATACACAAGCTGTTGCTGAAAAATTAATTGAAGACGGTTACAGTGCTGCTGCCTTGCACGGAGATTTATCTCAAGCGCAACGTGATGGCGTTATGAAATCTTTTAGAGGTCGTCAAATTCAAATGCTAGTTGCTACTGATGTTGCAGCGCGTGGAATTGACGTTGATAATATTACACACGTTGTAAATTATCAATTACCTGATGAAATTGAAACGTACAATCACCGTTCAGGACGTACAGGAAGAGCAGGGAAATTGGGAACTTCTATCGTAATTGTAACAAAAAGTGAATTGCGTAAAATTTCTTCAATTGAAAGAATCATCAAACAAAAATTTGAAGAAAAAACAATTCCTTCTGGAATCGAAATTTGCGAAATTCAATTGTTGCACTTAGCTAACAAAATTAAAGACACGGAAGTTGATCACGAAATTGACAACTATCTTCCAGCGATTAACAATGTTCTTGAAGGTTTATCGAAAGAAGAATTAATCAAGAAAATGGTTTCTGTTGAATTCAACCGTTTCATCGCATATTACAAGAAAAATAGAGATATTTCTAATCAATCTTCAGGTTCTGAAAGACGTGACCGTGATGATAGAGATGGCGCTCCAAGAGAAAATAACAACAATGGCTCAGTGCGTTATTTCGTTAATATTGGTTCTAGAGACAATTTCGATTGGATGTCTTTGAAAGATTACTTGAAAGAAACATTAGACCTTGGTCGTGATGATGTTTTCAAAGTGGATGTAAAAGAAGGTTTCTCTTTCTTTAACACAGACCCAGAACATTCAGATAAAGTAATGGAAGTATTGAATAACGTTCAATTAGAAGGACGTAGAATCAATGTTGAAATTTCTAAAAATGATGGTGGCGGAAGACGTGATCACAACGGAAGAAGTTCTGGTGGTAGTTTTGGTGGAGGAAGAAGTTCTGCTCCAAGAAGAGAAGGAAGTTTTGCACCAAGAAGAGAAAGTTCAGGCGGATATAAAGGCGAAAGAAGTTCTGCTCCACGCGAAGGCGGTTTTGGAGGAAGAAGCTCAGCTCCTAGAGAAGGTGGTTTTGGTGGAAGAAGTGCTGCTCCAAGAACGGGTGGTTTTTCATCTGACAGAGCTCCAAGAACAGAAGGTTCATCAGAAAGAGCACCAAGAAGATCAGAAGGTTTTAATGATGCTCCAAGAGAAAGAAGACCAAGAAAAAGCTAACGTTATTTGTTAATTTTCTTATAATAATACTAAGAAACTACAAAATATCTTTCGTGTTTTATTACTTTTAAAGTTTTAAACCCTGACATGAGATATTTTGTAGTTTTCTTTTTATTTATATTTGCCGGAACAACAGTTTTTTCGCAAGAAACAACGGTAAATCAAAAAGTTTTTGGTACAATTGTCAATGACAACACCAAACTTCCATTGTCAAACGTGAATATTATCAATATAAATAAAGTAAGAGGAACAGTCTCCGATTTAAAAGGTAATTTTGAAATTGAAGTTGGCGTTACCGATACTTTACACCTTTCCCTAATTGGATTTAAATCCATAAAAATCAGAGTTACAAACGATTGGGTAAAAAATAAAACTACCAAAATTCAAATGACCGAAAGCGCCATTGCTTTGGAAGAAGTAATAGTTCGCCCTTATGATTTAACGGGTTATTTAGAAATTGATTCCAAATTAATTCCAACAAAAGAAAATTACAGATACAGTATTTCTGGATTAGAACAAGGCTATGAAGCGGGTGAATATTCACCAGGTGCCTTCAGTAAAGTGATGGGTTCTATTTTTAATCCTGCAGATATGCTCTTTAACTTCTTTGGGAAAAAACCAAAAGAATTAAAGCGATTGAAAAGCTTGAAAAAGGATGAAACAGTTCGGAATTTATTGGCTTCCAAATTTGACAGAGAAACCATTTCTGTGCTTCTTGGAATCGATAAAAATGAAATTCCTGAAATTTTAGAGCGTTGTAATTACTCGGAATCATTCATAAGAACGGCAAACGATTTGCAAATTATGGATGCCATTAGCGAATGTTATGAAGAATATAAAATTTTGAAAAAGAAATAAATATTCAATTATTTAAAGTACAATGTGTACTTTTGCGAATTATATTTTAACTAAACCACTATGAATAGAAAGTCCATAAATTTGGTTTGGCAAGCTAAAAATCTGAACGGTTAAAAAATTAAACCGCAAATTCACAAATTTTATAAACGTATAAAAGGAAGAAAATAATTTGCGAATTTGCGGTAAAAAGTTTTTAGAACCTGAAAGTAGATGCACTGCAAGTGCATAGTTTTAATTATTTTTGTGACCAATAAATGACTACTAAAAATAACATTCTCACCACTTCTCAATTAAGCATTGGATATTCTGATAAAAAGGATGTAAACACCATTGCATCTGCAATTAATCTATCTTTAGAAAAAGGTAAATTAATCGCTTTAATTGGTGCCAATGGAATAGGAAAATCAACGCTTTTACGAACACTCACGGGAATTCAAAACCCAATTTCAGGCGACGTTTTTCTGAATGGGAAAAGTATTTCTGAATTTGATTCGCTTTCTTTTGCACAAAATCTAAGTATTGTTTTAACTGAAAAATTACCTCCGAGCAATTTAACCGTTTTTGAGATTATTGCGTTAGGAAGACAACCTTATACCAATTGGCTTGGAACCTTAACCGAAATTGATATTGAGAAAATTAATGAGGCGATGGAACTCACACAAATCACTTCTTTGGCAGATAAAAAGCATTACGAAATAAGCGATGGACAACTGCAAAATGTATTGGTAGCGAGGGCTTTGGCACAAGACACACCTTTGATAATTTTGGACGAACCGACAACGCATTTGGATTTATTACACAAAGTAGCACTTTTTAAACTCTTGAAAAAAGTAGCACACGAAACCCAAAAATGCATCCTTTTTTCGACACACGATATTGATATGGCAATACAAATTAGCGACGAAATGATTATTATGACTCCCGAAACCGTTGTTCAAGACCAACCTTGTAATTTTATTATGAAAGGAAATTTTGATACTTTATTCAAAGACGAGCACATTGCTTTTGATAGCGAAAAAGGGAAGTTTATTATTCGATAATCTTTGTTATTTATAACAAACTATATAATTTCTATCTGTCTTTTTGCTTCGCCAATGGCAAATGCAACTGAATTGGCAAGATTATAACTTCGCACCAAAGGGGAAATTGGAATTGATAAATGATTCGGAAATTGATTCAATAGCAATTCACTTAAACCCACACTTTCTTTTCCGAAAACCAACCAATCACCATCCTGAAAATTTTCTGTCAAATAGGATTTTTCAGCATGAGAACTGAATAAAAATACACGAGAAAAATCAGGAATTTGAGCAATCCATTCTTCTGTATTTTGATATTCTTTCCAGTCCAAATGTACCCAATAATCCAAACCAGAACGTTTCAAATTTTTATCTGTAATTTGAAATCCAAACGGATGAATGAGATGCAATTTGTTTCCAGTTCCTACACACAATCTGCCTATATTTCCTGTGTTATTTGGTATTTCTGGCTCCACTAAAACGATGTTCAACATAATGATTTAAGATTTAGGATTTAAGATTTGAGATTTTGAAATCTGAAACTTCAATAACTTCACCCGCTTTTAATTCGTTCAAATGTACGTTTCCTATTCGGATTCGCACCAATCGCAAAGTAGGAAATCCAACTGCAGCTGTCATTTTTCTGACCTGGCGAAATTTGCCTTCATTCACCGTTATCGAAGCCCAAGAAGTTGGTCCGTGGCGTTCATCACGAATTTTTTTTGCTCGTTCCCCAAAATTCGGAATTTCAGAAACCAAAAATGCTTTGCAAGGTTTGGTAGTATATTTAGTTCCTTCAAAACCAATTTCAACACCATTTTGCAATTGTTCAATCGCTTCAAGAGTGATAATTCCATCCACTTGAACGTAATATTCTTTGTCTACTTTTTTGCTACGAATCTGTTCGCTCACTTTTCCATCGGTAGTCAACAGCAACAAACCTTCAGAATCTTCGTCCAAACGCCCAATTGCCATCGTTCCTTCGGGGAAACTATACAATTCACCCAAAAGTTTTTTCTTCCTTTTTAATTCGTATATAAATTGACTTAAAAAACCATACGGTTTATGAAGAATAAAATGTTGGTGCATAACTTGATTATAATAAGGTGTAAAAATACATTTTTCAAATTATCTTTATTTAAAATTTTAAATAGAATAGTATTGTTTATTTTTACATTTATAAAAATCACACACCATGTCACAAACTCTTTTAGTATTAGCAGCTTTCGTTATCGCACTTTTCATAGGAATCTACATTGGGAAACTTCTTTTTTTTGCTAATGCAAAATCGGATCAAGCCGCTTTAGAAGAGAAAAATAATGGTTTGAGTTTTCAAATGGAACAATTAAATACGCAATTATTAGCTGCGAATTTAGAAAAGGAAACCATTAGAACCGAAAAAGAAGCGATAAATATTCAACTTTCCAAAAAGGAAAATGATTTTGAAAATCTTTGGGAACGCAACAAAGAACAAAAAGAAGAAGTTGAAAAATTACAAGAGAAATTTACAAAGGAATTTGAGAATTTGGCTAATAAAATATTAGAAGAAAAATCATCTAAATTCACGGAACAAAATAAAGAAAATATGAAGAGTATCTTGTCGCCATTGCAAGAAAAAATTCAATTGTTTGAGAAAAAAGTAGATGACACTCATAAAGAAAGTATCGATTATCATGCGGCTTTACGACAACAAATTATAGGTTTAAGCGAAATGAATGCGCAAATGAGTAAGGAAACTTTGAATTTGACAAAAGCTTTAAAAGGCGATAGTAAAATGCAAGGAAACTGGGGCGAATTGGTTTTGGAACGTGTTTTAGAAAAATCAGGATTAGAAAAAGACCGCGAATATTATGTACAACAAAGCCACACTTCGGTTGACGGAAATAGAGTTTTCCCCGATGTTGTAATTAATCTTCCCGATGGAAAAAAGATGATTGTAGATTCAAAAGTATCTTTAACAGCGTATGAAAAATACATCAATGAGGAAGATGATTCTTTGAAAAATGGCTATTTAAAAGAACACGTAAGTTCCATAAAACGCCACGTTGAACAATTAGGCGAAAAGAATTATCACGATTTATATAAAATTGAAAGTCCCGATTTTGTATTGCTATTTATTCCGATGGAACCAGCATTTGCAATGGCTTTGAACGAAGATACCACCTTGTACAATAAAGCGTTCGAGAAAAATATTGTAATTGTTACACCTTCAACTTTATTAGCGACTTTACGAACAATTGATAGTATGTGGGCAAACCAAAAACAGCAAGAAAATGCGATGGAAATTGCGCGACAAGCGGGTGCATTGTATGATAAATTTCAAGGTTTTGTTGAAGATTTAATCAAAATTGGTAAGAAAATCGATGAAAGTAAAATTGAGTATGGATCTGCAATGAACAAACTTGTGGAAGGAAAAGGAAACCTAATTACGAGTGTTGAAAAATTAAAAAAGATGGGGGCAAAAGCTAAAAAAGCACTTCCTGAAAGTATTTTAAAAAGAGCTGATAACGAAGATTTTGAGTTACTTAACTAAATCACTATAATATTTTTTACTCCAGAATCTCAGATTTCTATATTCATTATAATAAAAAATCTGAGACCCGAGACCAAAGGTCGAACAGACGAAGTAATTTGCGGTTGTTTTTACATATCAAAAATTAATTAATCCACGTTTTCATTTTTCTTTTATCATCAATATTCTGCATAAAGTTCCAATCATTGTTCTGTTAAGGTCAGTGAAATGGGCTTTTTTAATTGTATAAAACATTAACAAATTATTTTGTTTAACAAATCTTGAATATTGTTAAACATTATATATCTTTATACTCTCAAAATAAATCTCAATCATGGCAACTAAAAAATCGGCACTTATAAAAGAAAAAATTGTATCAATGTATATGAATTATACTTTGGAACACGATGAAAAGCCGAAGTCAGTTTATAAATTCACTAAATTAAATGAAATATCGGAAACGGAATTTTATAACTTTTTTGGAACTATAGAAAGTGTGGAAAAGGAAGTTTTCAAAATGTTTTACGACAAAACGATTGAATTGCTTCATAAAGACAAAGAATACGAATCCTACGATATGAGAAGTAAATTGTTGGGATTCAATTTTACTTTTTTCGAGCTTTTAACAGCCAATAGAAGTTATGTTGTTATGAGTTTAAAAGAGCATGGAAATCAATTGAAAAGCATGATGCAATTGACAAGTTTAAGAATGAATTACAAAAAATTCGTTTCAGAAATTATAACCGAAGACTTCAGAACTCAGCAAGAACAATTTCAAAATTTTCAAGAAAAAGCTTTTCAAGAATCCTCTTGGTTTCAACTCTTATTGACCATGAAATTTTGGTTGGATGATAGTTCCCCTGCATTCGAAAAGACAGATATTTATATAGAAAAATCTATAAAAGCAACCTTTGAATTGATGAATATTGCCCCAATTGATAGCTTAATTGATTTCGGAAAATTCATTTTCAAAGAAAAAATATACTCAAAATAATGAAAACCATAGATTACATTCCTACATCCAAAATTCAAAGAGCAACAAAATTAGTACAAACAGGAGCAAAAGTCGGTGTTAATTATTTGAAATATTATGGAGAAAAAATGGTCAATCCTGAATTAAATAAGGACAAACTAAACGAAAATAATGCAGAAGATATTTATGACGGGCTGAAAAGTTTAAAAGGTAGTGCTCTAAAAGTAGCTCAAATGTTGAGTATGGACAAGAGTTTTTTGCCTCAAGCGTATGTTGAAAAATTCTCGTTATCACAATTTTCTGTTCCGCCACTTTCTGCACCATTGGTATTGAAAACATTCAAAACAAATTTCGGGAAATCACCGTATGATATTTTTGATGAATTCAATGCTAATTCTGTAAATGCTGCAAGTATTGGGCAAGTTCATAAAGCGGTTAAAAACGGAAAAAAATTAGCAGTAAAAATACAATATCCTGGAGTTGCAAATAGCATTTCATCCGATTTAGCTTTGGTAAAGCCCATTGCTATTAGAATGTTTAATCTTCAAGGGAAAGATTCTGATAAATATTTCAAGGAAGTGGAAGATAAATTGATTGAGGAAACTAACTATTTATTGGAATTAAAACAAAGCCAAGAAGTCGTTAAAGCTTGTAAAAAAATAGAAAATTTAGTCTTTCCTGAATATTATCCTGAATATTCCTCAGAGAGAATTATAACGATGGATTGGATGACTGGGAAACACCTTTCGGAATTTACAGCCACCAATATAAATCAAGAAGTTGCGGATAAAATTGGTCAAGCCTTATGGGATTTTTATATGTATCAGATACACATTTTGAAAAAAGTTCACGCCGATCCGCATCCAGGAAATTTCTTAGTTAATAACGAAAATCAACTTGTAGCTTTGGATTTTGGTTGTATGAAACAAATTCCAAATGAGTTTTATATTCCTTATTTTGAACTAATTGACAAAAAAGTAATCAATAATCCAAAATTATTCAGTGCTAAATTATTTGAGTTAGAAATTCTTAGAACAGACGATTCAAAAGAGGAAGCAATCTATTTTACAGATATGTTTTACGATTTATTGTCCTTGTTTACGCAACCTTTTCAAGAAGAAAATTTCGATTTTTCAGATCCAGATTTCTTTGGAAACATTGCCAAATTAGGAGAACGCTTTGCAAAAGACACTAATCTTAGAAAAATGAACGGAAATCGAGGCTCAAAACATTTCATTTATATGAACCGAACTTTTTTTGGATTGTACAACTTAATGTTTGATTTAAAGGCTAAGATTGTTGTTAATCATTTTCAAAAATACAAATAATGAACAAAGAATTAACAGAATTAGATATCGACAGAATTATTGAAATGGCGTGGGAAGACCGCACCACTTTTGATGCGATTTTGTTACAATTTGGATTAAAAGAACAAGAAGTCATTGATTTGATGCGCAAAGAAATGAAAGCATCAAGTTTCAGAATGTGGCGTGCTAGAGTTCAAGGTCGGAAAACAAAACATGAAAAATTAAGAGACTTCCGTGAAGGCAGATTTAAATGTACAATGCAAAGACAGATAAACAACAACAAAATATCAAAAAGATAAATAACGCTATTAAATGAAAAACATAGTAATTATAGGCGGTAGCAAAGGTATTGGAAATGCAATTGTTACGCAAATGGTTGAAAATAATAAGGTTTTCAACATCAGTAGAAATGCTCCAACTATTTCAAATCCTAATTTAAAACATTTTGAATTAAACGTTTTAGAAGACGAACTTCCAGAAATTGAAGCTATAGATGTTTTAATTTATTGTCCTGGATCTATAAACCTCAAACCAATTATGAGTTTAAGCGTTGACGATTTTAGAAATGATTTTGAAATCAATGTAATCGGTGCCGTGAAAGCGATTCAAAAATATTTACCGGCATTAAAAAAAGGGAATAATCCTTCAATTATATTGTTTAGTACTGTTGCGGCAAAATTAGGGATGCCATTTCACGCAAGTATTGCAACAGCAAAATCAGGTGTTGAAGGATTAGTAAAATCACTTGGCGCAGAGTTAGCTCCAACAATCCGAGTGAATGCTATAGCCCCAACAATTACAGAAACTTCATTGTCGGCAAATATTCTTCGCAACGATAGAATGAAAGAAAATATGGTTGAACGCCACCCAATGAAAGGATATTTGAAACCTGAAGAAGTAGCAGGAATGGCACAATTCTTAATTTCAGAAAATGCAAAATCAATTTCAGGACAAATTTTCGAAATGGATTATGGCATTGTAAGTTTCAAAATTTAAATAAAAAACCCCAATAATAATAGATGAAAAGTTACGAGAAAATTGAAATTTACGACACCGAATTGATTGAATCAATGTCGAAAAATTATAAAACCATAATTGAAAATTTAGGCGAAGATGTAAACCGTGAAGGACTTCAAAAAACTCCAGAACGTGTTGCCAAAGCAATGCAATATTTGACACACGGATACAATTTGAATCCGTTAGAAATACTAAAATCTGCATTGTTTACAGAGGATCATCAACAAATGATTATTGTAAAAGACATTGAAATATATTCAATGTGCGAGCACCACATGTTGCCGTTTTTTGGCAAAGCTCATGTAGCGTATATTCCAAATGGAAAAATCGTAGGATTGAGTAAAATTCCGAGAATTGTTGATGCTTTTGCTAGAAGAATGCAAGTTCAAGAACGCCTTACAGATGAAATAAAAGATTGCATTCAGGAAGCATTGAGTCCACATGGAGTTGCCGTTGTGATTGAAGCACAACACATGTGTATGCAAATGCGAGGAATCCAAAAACAGAATTCATATACCACTACATCCTCTTTTACAGGAGCATTTGAACGCGATAAAACAAGAAAAGAATTCATTAGTTTAATTTCGAATAAATTAAGCTAGCAATTGATTTGTTTATTTAAAAAGGGTTTAAAAATTATTTAAATGCATTTTTAAACCTTTTTTTAAAAATGTTGAACTATTAATTAGTTCTTACGCACAGTAATTTTTATCAACTTATTTTTACCAGCTGCAAAAACAGTAGTATCGTTTTGAAATCTATGGGTAAAAAGTTCTTTATCGTCTGATATTTTTTCCCAAAAATCTCCTTGACTGTTTGAATAATAAACACCTGTTGCTCCAACAGTAACTAATTCATTTTCATCGGAATGAGGCACAAACTGAACGCAAGAAGCATATCCAAAACCTTCATTTACACCAATTAATTTCCATGTTTTTCCACCGTCATTCGTAATTGCTTTGTTGGCAGAATTATCGGATTGTTCTTCGTAATTTCCGCCTACGATAATTCCTGTGTTTTCATTAAAAAAATCAGCTGAAAAAATTCCTGTCATTGCGTGACCTTGAGTAATTGGAGTATCGAAAACACTCCAAGAAATTCCTTTGTTATCACTAACGAAAACCCTCGATTTCGTTCCGCCAGAAACTACAAAAGTTTTAGAGCCTCTAATGCAAATATTAGTATTACTAGCTGCAAAAGCAGCTTCGCCATCGATTAATTTAGGCAAATTTTGACAAGGAATTTTATTCCACGAATTGCCACCATCACGAGTGATTAATATCGAAAAACAATCTTGAGTAGGATCGCCAATGGCAATTCCTTCTTTGTTATTCCAAAATTGAATGGCATCGTAAAACACTTTTTCGTGGTTTTCTTCATAAACTAATGTTGCAGATAAATCTTTCTTATTGATTTTATACAATAATGCAGGATTTCCAATACTCAAAACAAAAAGTGCCTTTTCCGTTTGTGCAATACTTCTAAATTCTAATTGCAATGAATCTTTGCTTATTTTACGCTCTAAGTGTTTGTTTATCTTCAAATCAAAATAACCAAATCTATTTTTATCAGCTGCGTACCAAACTTTATTTTTATCAATTAGAATGGCTCGAATACTTATTTTATGGGTAAAAATAGTATCAAATGAAACTGTAACATTATAATTAATATCGTCCGTTTGAGACTTTACTACTTTTGATTTACAGGATAAAATCAAAACCATCAGAATTAAAAAAGTGAAGCTATTTTTCATATTAATTATCATTTACCATTGCTAATTTACAATAATTCTTCTGAAGAAAATCTGAATTATACAATATTAAATTGTTGGCATAGTAATTGAATATTCTATGTTAGTAGTAATTTAATAAATCAAATACCATGAAAACGAAAATCATTTACTTTGCTTTTATTGCTTTCTTTTTTGCAAATTCTATTTTTGCGCAAAACAAAACGACTGTTAACGCCAATAGTTCTGAAATTAGTGATAATTTAGATTTAAAAGCGGTTGCTTCAATTTTTGGAGATTCTAAAAATTTAGAAGATTTTGAGAGACGTTTAAATGATCCTAAATTAAAAATTTCAAATTTGGATTTGAACAACGACAATCAAGTTGACTATTTAAGAATTATTGAATCTGTAGAAGGTAGAACCCATTTAATTATTATTCAAGCGGTTTTAGAAAAAGATATTTTTCAAGATGTTGCAACAATTGAAGTAGAAAAAGACAATAACAATCGCTTGCAAGTTCAAGTAGTTGGTGATGTGTATATGTATGGAAATAACTATATATATGAACCAATTTATGTTCATTCTCCTGTTGTTTTTTCCTATTTTTGGACTTCAAATTACAGACCTTATCATTCTGCATGGAATTGGGGATTATATCCAAGTTATTACTCTTATTGGCGACCAATTCCAATTTACAGATACCACAAAAATGTTCACATTTGGATAAATTACAACAATCGTTACAATTATGTAACTGTTAGACTAAGTACTGTGGCAATCAATTTACATCGGAATTTACGAGCTAATAGTTTTGAAGTTAGAAATCCAGAACGTTCCTTTGGAAGACGAAATTCAAGTGTTAACAATCGCTATGAATTAGTTCAAAATAGAACTTCAACAAGAACGAGAACTAATTCTAGCAATTCTGTATCACCAAGAGGAAATAATAAAACCGAGACTGTTACGCCAAAAAATAGTAGAACGGAAAGTGTAACACCAAGAAATAATAGAGCTCAAACAGAATCTCCGAGAGGAAATTCAAAATCAAATGTAACGCCTCGAAGCGAACCAAGGATCGAATCACGAAGTGAAAACAAGGAATCGAGAAACAATCGAAGATAAGTTTTTATAAAACTTTTAAAAAGCACCGTCATTGATGGTGCTTTTTTATTTGATAAAATATTTTAATCTAAAAATAAAAAAAACATTATCATTTGTCATTATTAAATTTAATAGTAATAAATTTGTCCTCTTTTTTAAGATATTTTTTATGAGGGCTCAACATCACGATTTACATAGTAAATTATCTTTTGGTGGATTATTAATTACTTTAGGTATAATTTATGGCGACATTGGAACCTCTCCTTTGTATGTAATGAAAGCAATCATTGGGCTTCACGCTATTAATGCCGATGTTGTATTAGGTGGTATATCCTGTATTTTTTGGACTTTAACCTTACAAACTACCATAAAATATGTTTTAATAACACTAAGCGCCGATAATAATGGCGAAGGTGGGATTTTTGCGTTGTATGCTTTAGTAAAACGAACCAAAGTAAAATGGCTAATTGTCCCCGCAATTATTGGAGGAAGTGCGCTTTTAGCAGATGGAATAATCACCCCACCAATTTCTGTAGCCTCAGCGGTTGAGGGAATTAGAACCTATTATCCTGACATTAATACCATTCCAATCGTAATTGGAATTTTATTCGTACTCTTTACTATCCAACAATTTGGAACAAAATTGGTAGGAAAGTTCTTTGCTCCAATGATGTTAATTTGGTTTGGAATGTTAGGTGTTCTTGGAGCAATTCAAATGGCAAATCATATTGAAGTTTTAAAAGCATTAAATCCTTATTATGCATTTCATTTATTGTCAATTCACCCAGAAGGATTTTATGTTTTAGGATTTGTATTTCTATGCACCACGGGTGCGGAAGCGTTGTATTCGGATATGGGACATTGCGGTAGAAAGAACATTAGAATCAGTTGGATTTTTGTAAAAATAACCTTGGTTTTAAATTATTTTGGACAAGCTGCCTATTTGATTCAGCATGAAGGAAAAACATTACAAACTTTAGGAGGAAAAAATGGAAATCCATTCTATTTAATTATGGAAAGTTGGTTTTTACCTTTTGGAATTGTAATCGCAACTCTTGCTGCCGTAATTGCTTCACAAGCATTAATTAGTGGTTCATTTACATTGATAAATGAGGCGATGCGTTTGAATTTTTGGCCAAAAGTAAAAATAAAATATCCTACAGAATTAAAAGGACAATTGTATATTCCTTCCATAAACTGGCTCCTTTTTGCAGGTTGTGTTATGATTGTTTTGCATTTTGAAGAATCAAGCAATATGGAGGGTGCTTATGGTTTAGCGATTGTTCTTTGCATGATAATGACCACGTTGCTCCTGACCTATTTTATGATAATTAAAAGGATATCTTGGTTAATAATAACACCTTTAATTCTTTTTTATTTAGTTATTGAAGTTAGTTTCTTAATTGCAAATTTGAATAAATTCCTTCATGGTGGATACGTAACATTATTTATTGCGTTGATGTTAATTGGAATAATGACGATTTGGCATTTTGCCAAGAAAATTAGTAAAAATTATACAAAATTTGTTAATATAGATTCTTATAAAAAAGTATTAGCAGAATTAAGTGCCGATTTATCTATTCCTAAATATGCCACGCATTTGGTTTACATGACCAATGCCAATCGAGCCGATGAAATTGAAGAAAAAGTAATGTATTCTATTTTACAAAAACGCCCTAAAAGAGCTGACTTATACTGGTTTGTTCACGTAAATATACTCAGCGAACCCTATAAAACTGAATATAAAGTTACTGAAATTATTAAAGATGATTTATTTAGAGTTGACTTCAATTTAGGATTTAGAGAGCCCACAAAAATCAACTTAATGTTTAAAGAAGTACTGAAAGACATGGTTAAAAACGGTGAAGTTGACGTTACCAGCCGTTATGAATCATTGAATAAAAATAATATTCTTGGAGATTTCAAATTTATATTATTAGAAAAATTCCTATCAAATGATAGCGATTTATTATGGCATGAAAAAATTGTAATGAATGCCTATTTCTTGATTAAAAAATTCAGTTTATCTGAAGAAAAAGCCTTTGGATTGGACAGTAGTTCTGTGAAAATAGAAAAATTTCCAATGGTTTTACACCCACCAGAAAAAATACATTTGAATAGAATTAGTTAATTATGACTATAATAACCATTATTACTTTGGTGTATTTAATAAAACTAATTTTAAACAACAACTCCAGAGCGACTGTTATTGCTGACATAAAAGCTGTACCTTTGCACTTCAATTACATATAATGAGATTACACAGAAATTTAGTTTACACTACAATTGATTCTTTAAATGCCATTTTCAACGAAGGGGAATATGCTGATAAAGTGGTTGCACGTGCTTTAAAAAAAGACAAACGATGGGGAAGTTCCGATCGTAAATTCGTTGCCGAAACCATTTATGAAGTGGTGCGTTGGAAACGATTGTACGCTGAAATTGCAGAAGTAAAAGAGCCATTTGATAGAGATAATATTTGGAGAATGTTTTCTGTTTGGGCAGTATTACGCGGCTATCCAATTCCTGATTGGAGACAATTAGAAGGAACTCCAGAACGAAAAATAAAAGGGCGTTTTGATGAATTATCAAAAATTAGAGCATTAAAAGAATCAATTCCTGATTGGATGGACGAATTGGGTGTGAAAGAATTGGGAGAAAAAGTTTGGTCAACAGAAATTGCTGCCCAAAACCAACCTGCAAAAGTAATATTAAGAGTCAATACCTTAAATACAACACGCGAAAAATTGCACGCACTTTTAATGGATTTGAATATTGAAACTACTTTTTTGAAAGACCAACCTGATGCGTTAGTTCTAAAAGAAAGAGCCAATGTTTTTATGACTGACGCTTTTAAAGCAGGAATGTTTGAAGTGCAAGATGCCAATTCTCAATTAGTTGCTGCTTTTTTAGATGTAAAACCTGGAATGAGAGTCGTAGATACTTGTGCTGGTGCTGGAGGAAAAACCTTGCACTTGGCTTCTTTGATGGAAAATAAAGGCCAGTTGATTGCAATGGATTTGTATGAAAGTAAATTAAAACAATTGAAATTACGTGCCAAAAGAAATGGCGCTTTCAATATCGAATACCGTATAATCGATTCCACAAAAGTGATTAAAAAACTACAAGAAAAAGCGGATAGAGTATTGATTGACGCACCTTGTAGTGGCTTAGGAGTTTTGAAAAGAAATCCTGATGCAAAATGGAAACTCCAACCGGAATTCATCGAAAATATCAAAAAAATCCAAGCTGAAGTTTTAGAAAGTTATTCTAGAATTGTAAAACCAGGAGGAAAATTGGTTTATGCTACGTGTTCGGTTTTGCCATCAGAAAACCAAGAGCAAATAAAAAACTTCTTAACAAATACAGAAACTGGGAAAAGGTTTACATTCGTGAAAGACGCTAAAATTTTGGCTTCCGAATCTGGTTTTGACGGATTTTATATGGCTTTGCTAGAAAGAAATTCTTAATTCGCTAAAATCTAACTTTAAGCAAACCTTAAGATTTAAATTTAAAAAAGCTATTTTTTAAATAATTTTGATATAAATTTGCCTCCCCTATAAAATTAATTTATGAAACAATTTTTCGCTTTACTAGCTGTTCTTTTTTGTCTAAATAGTTATGCACAAATACCATCTGGGTATTATACAAGTGCAACTGGAACTGGCTTAACTTTAAAGACACAATTAAAAAAAATTATAGACAATGTAAATGATGGTTTACCTTCAGAACATTTACACACTGATCAAGGATATGGTGCACTTATGACTCTATATACTCATGCTGCTTTTAGAGACAATTATTATGAAAATGACGGCAGTTTATTAGACATGTATTCTGAAAATCCAACTGGGGCAGATCCTTATAATTACACTTCAACTTCACAACAGTGTGGTCAATATTCTAGCGAGGGGAATTGTTATAACAGAGAGCATTTAATTCCACAGTCCTATTTTGATAATTATGCTTTTGACCCTATGAAAAACGATGCGTTTTTTGTAGTTCCTTCAGATGGGAAAGTGAATGGTGATAGAAGTAACTTCCCTTTTGGAAAAGTAGGTACAGCTACCTATACTTCGCAGAATGGGTCTAAGAAAGGAAATGGAATTAATTCGGGTTATGCACAAGGTTATTCGGGTACTGTATTTGAACCTCTAGATGAATTTAAAGGAGATATAGCTAGAGCTTTTTTCTATTTTGCAACCCGTTATGAAGATTCAATGGATAATTTTTATAGTACATCCGATGATGCATCTATCTGTCAAGCAAAAAATATGTTTGATGGTTCAATAGGCCGCGTGTTTACTAACCCCTTTATTGATATTCTTGTAAAATGGCATACCGACGATCCAGTAAGTGCAAAAGAACTTGCTATAAATAACGATATTTATTACAATCATCAAAATAATAGAAATCCATATATTGATCATCAGGAATTTGTTGGTGTCATTTGGAATAGTTTTTTAGGAAATAATTCATTTGTATTAGAAGATTCAATTTCAATTTACCCAAATCCTACAAACAATCATACCGTTACGATTGAATCAATAAATAATTTGGACAAAATTCAATTGATTACAATCAATGGACAAATTTTGCGAGAAATCAAAAATCCCGTTTTGCAAAACAAATCCTTAACTATTGACAATTTACAACAAGGTTTTTACTTCCTTAAAATTTCATCAAACCAGCAACAAATCATCAAAAAGATTCTTGTAAACTAGTTTTTTTTGAGTAAATATAGAAACGAAAAAAGTCCCAATATTTCGGACTTTTTTTATATAATTATTGAATTTAATCATTCATTGAAATCAAAAACTCTTCATTGTTTTTAGTTTTCTTGAAACGATCGTTTATAAAATCCATCGCTTCAACTGGATTCATATCAGAAAGGTATTTTCTCATAATCCACATGCGTTGTAATGTTTTGTCATCTAACAACATATCGTCACGACGCGTGCTCGATGAAGTCAAATCGATAGCTGGAAAAATACGTCTGTTGGCAATTTTTCTATCCAATTGCAATTCCATATTTCCAGTTCCTTTGAATTCTTCAAAAATTACCTCATCCATTTTAGATCCTGTTTCTGTAAGGGCTGTAGCAATGATACTCAGAGAACCTCCATTTTCAACATTACGAGCGGCTCCAAAGAAACGTTTTGGTTTTTGTAAAGCATTGGCATCTACACCACCACTTA